>DUGD01000075.1 GCA_013331575.1 Candidatus Woesearchaeota archaeon | reverse complement strand
CATCATCGATGAGAAATGGAATGATATGGTCGCTGACATCAACAAGGTCATCTCCTGGAAAGAATCGACCGAGGCGCGCATCACGAAGCTCGAACAGCAGATGAACGACCTCAAGGATCAGTTCGACAAGCTGCACCAGGCAGTCATCGGCAAAGTGGGAGAGTACGACCAGCACATCCTCGAAGTGGGCGCTGAAGTCAAGGCGATGGAGAAAGTCTTCTCGAAAGTCCTCCCCGTCTTCACGGACAATGTTGCAGAGCTATCCCGCATCACCGACACGATGAAGCGCAGCTCCCCGCAATCATCATCACCATCCACGATATCAAGACGGTAGTTTTATTACTTCTCGGCGGACTCTCTGCATGATGCAATGGCGTGTCGATTCACTGCAAGGATCACGAATAGGGGAATNNGATCCGATCATTATGTGTTTGAGGGCGATACTTGTCTCTTCTGGGTCTTCAAGTACCCTGACTTCGCAGTCACAGTGTGGCCGGTGGACCCCGCAATCGACCGTCGCACGCACATCGGGACTGTGCAGCGCTTTGCGAGGACTCTCGAGTCCTCGGGGCTCGATCCCCATCCCAATCACGACAAGATTGTTGGGAATTTTGTTTATCATTCTCCTGTTACATTGACTACGGAAGTTGTGCCCCTTGATGATGCTGGGCTGGAATATTCAATAACGCAGCAACCGTCATCGGGGAACTTCTTCCAGGCGCGCTTCGCGACGCTCTATGGCGACGCGGTGTATGAGAGATGGTCGCTTGAGAAGCATCTGTACTGTGTCGCGTCACACCTGCAGATAACAGGCANNGCGAGTATTGCGTCAGCAATCTTGCGAGCGGCGAGACAAACCCGCGTAGCGCAGCATATCCTCCGCAGTCCGAGAAATAGTAGTTGACCCCTAATACGAGTAGTAGATGGCTCCCTACGCAGAACTCTATCCAGAACTCAAGAAGTAGATAGCGAGCGACGCTAGCAGGAAGGTGACGAGAAGACCGAGCACCTTCGGGTGGAAGAGCGTGTTGAAGAGATTCGCCTGGAAATCGGCCGTCGCAGTAGAACCGGGCTGTCCTGGCTGAGCGACACCACTCGAAGAACCAGCGTACGTCGTTGTCGTACCAGGCCCGATAGTACCGGGCGGTTGATACCCCGTGCCGGGACCGATGACCTGCATGCCGCCGCTCGATCCAGTCCCCGTCTGCTCCGGCACACTACCCTCAGGCAACTGGCTATTGAGCGCTCCTTGGCCGAGCGTGAACGCAAGACCGAAAATAGCGATGACCACTGCGATGATGATGATCCATGTATAGACCCGCGAGTCAGAGATCATCTTCGGGAAATCCTTCTCGCTCGAGAGACCGAACAGCGCCGTGATGAAAAGTATGAAGAAAAGGAAGAGCGCGAGCGCGATATACCACGGCGCGATGAACTGGATGAAGCTGCGTACCGGCGGGATGATCGCCACGAACACAGCGCACGCAAGCGATATGAGCGCGTACACCCCCGTGTTCTTATCCCCGAACGGCTTCTTCCACGAGAGCACGCCCCACATGAACGCGTACACCAAGAGGAAGGTGAAAAAGCCGCTGAATATGCTCAGGAGCCCTGCGTCGAGGATGCTTGCCATGGTGTCGCTTCCGTGATCCTACACTCGTATTTTCGCCGCTATGTCAGCGATCCCTCATTTGTTGGGGTCCTGCAGCATCTTGTTGAGCTGCCCCGCAAGGGTCGTGTCGAACTCCTTCTTCTTCGAGTCGTCCTTCGTCACGAACCAGATGATGATCGCGAAGACGAGCAAGACGATGACGAGTGTCATAAGACTCTCATTGTTGAGGATGTCGAGCCAGACCGGCAGGTACCACCANNCCAGCCCGACAGGGCGGTGCCGCCGATCTCGAAACGCTTGCCGAAGACGCCGATGATGATGAGCGCCATGACGATGGCCACGATGACGATGCTCACATTTGGCAACGATGCGTTGATGATATTGACAATGTCAGGCATGCCGTTACTCAGCGTGGAGACTGTCGGGTCGTTGACCCCCCACAAGACATGCGGGAAGACGACTGCGAGGCCCATCACGAGCGCGATCATGACATCGAACTGCTTGCTGTCCTTGCCGAAGAGCTTGATCTTATGCAAGACCGCGTATACTATCGTGAAGACGAGGACGAACGGGAGCAATATATCGAAGAGTCCCTGCTCGTTCAGCATGAAGAATGAGTCCTGCAATGCCATGATTAACCACCCGTGTGCGTGTTTCTCCTATGAATGAGTATTATTCTCTTTTTTGCTCTCTTTGTTGCATTGGATATAAATGATTGGTATGATCGGATGCTGTCGGATAGGCGCTATGTGCCGTGCATTGTCATGATATGTCCTGTACATTCATTTCTTCCCATCGGTGGGTTTTGGCGTGTTCGTGACATACGCGATGAATCCCACGACGATGCCAAAGAGGACGATGGTGCCCATGAGTGAGCTGTCCCAGTACGTCGTCACGTATTGCCATGCAGGGTAGAGCCATCCCACGTTGTTCGCGAAAATAAGCAGCACCGCGACGAAGACGACCCACATGAGCCACTTGCCGCCGAAATCCTTGAGATCGAACCCGTCCTCGCTCGGTTTGTGGAAGCTGGCGACGAGAATCATGAACATGACAAGGATGACGAGCACGAGCGCGACCTGCGCGACGAAGCCGTTGATGAGCGCGACGAGCTGTGCGCTCGCGACAACGAAGAATCCTGTGACGAACGCGACCATCGCGTTCAGGTTCTTGCGACTGAGGGTCTTGTCACCTATTTTCTCCGTACCGAAGATACGGCTCTTCTCGAGTACGCCGAAGACGAGCGTGAATATGAGCAGGAATGGCAGGATGACATCGAAGAGGCCGACCTGATCGAAGAAGGTCAGTGATTCGCGGAATACACTCATACCGTCGGACTCTAGAGACGAGGGTATTTAAAGATTATGGCTAGGGGTCGTCCGGTAAAACTCTTACGCAGCCCTTGCCTTGCAGTATATCCAGACCGTCGAGCTGGCGGTAGCAGAGGATTCGGAGAATCCTCGCTCCAGGATTCGCATGTCATGGGCGAATCCTCGGAGCCCTCGACGGTCGTACTCGCTGGCGCCGTCCAGCGATGCTGCGCAAGGGCGAAACATGAATACTATCATCGCGAAGGCCGAATCACTGTCGTTGAATCACTGTCGTTACTAGGACCCAACACCTATATAAACAGAAACATCGCCGCCCCATTATCCCGCAAGGGGTGGTGATAGTATGGGAGTAGGTCTGACGATTGTCCTCGTTCTCTTCTGGCTCTATGTCTTCGCGTCGCTGCGCGTCATCAAGCAGTACGAGACCGGTGTGGTCTTGACGTTCGGTAAGTACACCGGTACGCGCCAACCCGGCTTGCGTCTCGTCTTCCCCATCATCCAGACCATGGAGCGCATGGACATGCGCCTGCGAACGATAGATATTCCGAAGCAGCAGATGATGACTGAGGACAACGTCCCAGTCATGATCAACGGCGTCATCTACGTCGAGGTGAGCGATGCGAAGACCGCGTTCATCAAAGTGCAGGATTACGAATACGCTATCACGAATTACGCGGAGACCGCGTTACGTGACGTCATCGGCGGCATCAACCTCGACGCCCTCCTTGCCGAGCGCGAGAAGATCGGCGACAAGATACAGTCTATCGTCACCAAAGAGACCTCTGGTTGGGGCCTAAAGGTGCAGCATATCAAGCTCCAGGATGTCGAAGTCCCCGATGACCTCAAACGCATCATGAGCCGTCAAGCCGGTGCGGAGCGCGAGAAGCGCGCGACCATCATCAAAGCCGACGGTGACCGTATGGCTGCCACCGCGCTTGCCAAGGCCGCCGACATCATGGCGAAGAACAAGGGCGCGATGCAACTGCGCACGTTGCAGACCATCGACGGCCTCGGTCCGAGCTCGAGCAACACCGTGATCGTGGTGCCTGTCGAACTCGCGGAGATGATGGGCACTATCGTCAGCGCGAAGAAGTAGTCTCCTTCTCTTGTTATTCTATTTTTTCTACGTTTTTCTCTGATATTCTATACTAGTATTGTCCACGATTGTCTATGATACGTTGTGTATATTATCTTGTTCCGGCGCGCATTCCTTCGCCTGCAGTGCGCACTCGGGCCAGCAAGACGATCAGTATTGGGAGATAAGCCGCTCTATGCTCTCGGCGGCGGACGCGACGTCGTCATTCTGCACGCGTCCCGTGCGCTCGAGTACCTTGCATGCGGTGAATATCCTATTCATCCGTTGGAAATACGTATCATTCGCAAGCATATCCGTCACGACATCAGCCATCTCAACTCGTCGATGACGTGATGTATCGCTCGCGCGGCGCGCGTACACCGCGTCGGGGATCGCTGATATCACATATGTCTGCACTGCCTCGATGCAAGGGGAGGCGGCAATCCGTCCCACATCCTCATCTGTCCAGCATGCTTGCCAGATTCCTCTGTGCTGCTGCGCATAGTGAGTATCGACGATGAGCAATGGTACATCGCGGACGAGCATCTCGTCTATCATGCGTTCCTTTATGTCCTGGAATGGCATCGTGCCCAGACGCTCACGGATGAATGCGCCGTTGTACGCGTAGCCCCATTCCGGTCGTCGGGAGCGTAGTGCATCGACTACCGTCGTCTTCCCCACTCCTTTCGCGCCGCCGATGAATGCGATATGCATTGACCGCGGGAGTCGCGGACGGTTTATCTGTGTTGGGAAAACGCTTTTATTGATGATGGTATTCCGTTATCTCATGGATGACATCATGGATGATATTCGTACTCTTGAGTGCATCATGCAGGAACGGTGCCACGAGACTGGTATCGCTCCGGACGCCGCAGATTTCTGCCATGGGACGCTACGTGAGATCAAGGAGTTCCACAAAGGAATCTACGCTCACAGCCTACGCGTCGGGTTCTACGCGAGCCACCTTGCCGAGGAGGAGGATAAGTCCGATAGCTACGTGCGCCTCGCGACGCTGGGCGGTCTTTTGCATGACACAGGTAAGATTGATTTCGATGAAGACCTCTTTACTGGCAGGCAGATAACTATCGAAGAGTACGAACGGCTCAAACACCACGTTTTTGCCGGAGCCGATGCGCTGCGTCCCAATCTCCTTCTCACGTCCATCATTGCGGGACGGCATCATCTCAAGCCGAATGGCAAGGGCTACGGTATCGAGCGCGACTTGCCGTTCCGTTCGAACGCGATGCACAAAGACATGCTCGCATATTGTGAAACCCTCGTCGGGATGTGCGATTGGATGGACGCGCTCTTCACGCGCGGCGGTGTCCGTGTAGGCGGCATGCCGATAGATCGTGACGACCAGCGTGCGGTGGCCGCGTTGCTGAGTGAAGAGTTCCATGATTATCCAGATGACGCAGTAGCGCTCTCGCGCGCACGATGGCTGTACGCGAATCGTTTGTGAGCAGGTTCTAGCCAAGATTTTTATACCTGGAACCGTCAGTCGACGCCATGAAGAAGACGACCGCTCCCAAGACCTTGACAACATTGAAGACTGCGAAGACCATCATCGACGCGAATGAGTTCCTCCAGCTGCGCCGCGAGATATCCGAGTACGACGCCGCGCGCGACACCATCATCAAAGAGAGCCGCGATATCACGAAATCGAGCAAATCGGCGATCTACAGCCTCCATCGCGGCGAGACCCTCGCGGCGAAGCAGCAGCTTGTTGCGGCAGAGAAACTCATCGCGAAACTCCTCAAAGAGGTCGAGAAAGACGAGCACTTGCGCGGGGGAAGTTTCAGCGCGAGCCTCGAAGAGTACGCCGAGGCGAAGGCATTCTTGCGTTTCCTCGAAGACGGCACGCTCATCACGAAGAAGGAACTGAAGGTTGTGAATGCGGAAGAGTACCTCCTCGGACTGTGCGATTTCACAGGTGAACTCGTGCGCTACGCCGTGCTACGCGCCACCGCGCGCGACAAGAAAGCCGTCCAGGATGTGCGCAACATCATCGATGCCATCCACGGCCAGCTCCTGCAGTTCGACCTACGCAACGGTGAACTGCGCAAGAAGTACGACAGTATCAAGTACAACCTGCAGAAGGCCGAGAACACGCTCTACGACCTGACGCTCAACCCGCGAGGGTCGAAAGAGGCGGACGATGCATAAGCAGGATGAGAATATTGCGCATTTCTTCTACGAAGTAGGACACCTCAAGCATATACCGCGTGCCGGCTGGCAGCTCTTGCGCATCCCGGGTGCCGAGAGCGTGGGCGACCACGTCTCACGTAGCGTCGTCATAGCGTACGTGCTCGCGAAACTCGAAGGGGCCGATGCGAGCAAGACGGCGCTCATCGCGGCGTTCCACGAGCTCCCTGAGACGAGAATTGGCGACCTGCATAAGATGGCGCAGAATTACTTCCGCGACAAGAAAGAGGTAGAGGCGAAGGTCCTCGCCGACCAGCTCGCGATGCTTCCCAGTGATATCGCCGCGGAATTACACAGCATCTTGGATGGCGAACACGACGACTCCTTGGAACGGTCAGTGGCAAGAGACGCCGATTTCCTCGAAGTCATCATACAGGCGAAAGAGTATCTGGAACAGGGGCACTCCGGCTGCCAGAACTGGATAGACAACGCGACGAAATGCCTCAAGACCGCGAGCGCAAAACGTCTCGCGGCTGTGATCGTGAAGACGCGCAGCACCGAATGGTACGAAGGGCTAAAGCGCATCGAACGTTAACGTTCTCTGTGTGTCGCGGCCACAGGCGGACGTTCGCATGCTCACGTCCCGCTCGTCGCATTAGCTGGTTGCGATTACGCGGCGTTTTTTCTCTGGAGGCGACTCGCTTCAAGCCGGTGACCGCACCCCGGTTCTCTGTATGATCCAGTTCTCTGTATGTATAGGATTTCTCGCAAACTTTTATAAAATCCCCGTCGCTTTCCCGTCGTATGCACCGGACACACAACTGCGGAGAGCTCCGCGCGAAAGATGAAGGCACTACCGTCACCATCGCTGGCTGGACGCACGCCATACGGCTGCACGGCCGCATCGCGTTCATCGACGTGCGCGATCGTTACGGTATCACGCAGGCGACCGTCGGCGAGGACTTCGCAGACCTCACGAAAGACCTCAAGCGCGAGTCCGTCATCAAGATCACGGGTGTCGTCAAGAAGAAGCCGCAGCCGAACCCGCGCCTTGCCACGGGCGAGATAGAGGTCGTCGCCGAGAAGTTCGAGGTGCTCAACCCGGCGCAGCCGCTCCCCATCGAGATCGAAGCGGAGAATTCCGATGAGATACGTCTCAAATACCGCTATCTCGACCTGCGCCGTCCTGCGATGCAGCACAAGCTCGCGATGCGCGACAACGTCGCCGCTTCGGTACGCAAGCACCTGCGCGCGATGGGTTTCCTCGAGATCGAGACGCCGCTCCTCGTCAAGTCGACGCCTGAAGGCGCACGCGACTATGTCGTGCCGAGCAGGATACATCATGGGACGTTCTATGCGCTGCCGCAGAGCCCGCAACTGTACAAGCAACTGCTCATGGTCTCCGGCTGCGACCGCTACTTCCAGCTCGCAAAATGCCTGCGCGACGAAGACCTGCGTATGGATCGCCAGCCCGAGTTCACACAGATAGATGTCGAGATGAGCTTCGTGGAGCAAGACGATGTCCTCTCAGCTGGCGAACGACTGGTCCACAATGTCGTGAAAGATGTCAAGAGCGTCGATGTGCCGCTTCCTTTGCGTCGCATCAGCTACGAAGAGTCGATGGACCGCTATGGCTGTGACAAGCCCGACTTGCGTTTCGGCCTCGAGCTCACCGACGTCACGTACATCGTCAAATCATCCGATTTCAAGATATTCAGCGAAGCGCAGCTCGTCAAATGCTTGGTCGTCCCGAAGCTCCTTGGCCGCAAAGAGATAGACCGTTATACGGAATTCGCGAAGGCGAACAAGGCGAAAGGCCTCGCTTATGTCAACGTGCTCGCCGATGGCAAGACGCTCGACGGCGGCGTCGCGAAATTCCTGACTCCTGATATGCAGGCGAGCATCATCGAGGCATCGGGCGCGAAACCCGAGCAGACGATACTGTTCGTCGCGGACGCGAAGAAGGCCTGCAACGAGGCGCTCTCCAAGCTGCGCAACCTGCTCGGCAAGGAGTTGTCTCTGTACGATCCCAAGGCGCTCGCGTTCTGCTGGGTCGTCGATTTCCCGCTCTTCGAGTGGGATGATGACACGCAGGATTGGACGCCTGCGCACCACATGTTCACCATGCCGCGCCCCGAGCACCTGCAGTACCTGCGCACCGAGCCCGGCAAGGTCGTCGCGCAATGCTACGACTTGGTGCTCAACGGCGTCGAGATGGCATCGGGCAGCATCCGTGTCCACCGACAGGACATCCAGCGCGAGATAATGACTGCGATGAATATCAGCGAGGAGCAGGCGAAGGTCAAGTTCGGTTTCCTCCTCGAGGCGTTCACGTACGGCGCTCCGCCGCACGGCGGCTTCGCCATCGGTTTCGACCGGTTCGTCGCGATGCTCGAGCAGGAAGCGGACATCCGCGAGTTCATCGCGTTCCCGAAGAACAAGTCCGCGGAATGCCCGATGGACGGATCGCCGTCGCTTGTCGACGCGAAACAGCTCGACGATCTCGGCCTGGCGCTCAAGAAACTGTGAGTGTTCGACAATCGTCATTACTTGTTAGGCGCAATATGTCCGACTACTCCGAGACCGAGATGTTCTCCAGGATAATCGCCGCGTTGGACGCGGCGGACTGCCCGTACGAGCGCTTCGAGCACGAGCACGTGCATCACAGTGCCGACGCCGCGAAGATGCGCGGCACGAAGCTCGAGGAGGCTGCGAAAGCCATCGTGCTCGAGTGCGGCGGATCAGGACGGATAGTCATGGGCGTGGTCTCAGGACACCGGCGGCTCGATCTCAAGAAACTGAAAATAATGTTAGGCGAAAAAGACCTGCACCTCGCGCATCCCGACAAGGTCCTCGCCGCGACGGGCTGCACCATCGGCAGCGTGCCGCCCTTTGGTAACCTCTTCACGCCCGCCATGCCTGTCTACTGCGACAGCGACGTCTTCGCGCGCGACCACATCGTCTTCTCCGCAGGGAGCCATCACCACAGCGTGCGCATGCTCGCGCGCGACTGGGAACGCGTGGTAAAACCGGTCGTTGCGGATATCGGGAAAGAATCCTGAGCGTGCTCACTCGACTTCTTCGAGCACGATCATGGTCTGCGTCTTCTCCACGCCTTGGATCTTTCGCAGCTCTTTCGTGATGAGTGTGTTGAGTGCATCGATGGTGCTGACGCGCGTCTCTATGACGATGTCGTAGCCGCCCGTGATGATGCGCGCTCCCGTGACCCCTTCGATCGTGAGCAGGCGTTTCGCGAGGTGCTCCTGGTCGGCTTTATGCTCTGCGCTGATGAAGATCATGGCGTGGATGCCTTTCCCGAGTTTCGCGTAATCAAGCACAGGTGCATAACGTTTGATAACGCCTTCTGCTTCCATCCGTTTGATGCGGTTGTGCACCGTCGTGACGGGGATGGCGGTGCGCTTCGCTATCTTGCCCGTGGTCGCCTTCGCGTCGCGCTGTAATTCGTCGAGGATACGGTTGTCCTTACTATCGAGGTCTGTTGCGGTGTTCATAGGCGCTCAGTACATATCGTCAACATATGGAATATTATTCCAATATTTATAATAATTACTGATTTTTTAGAATATTATACGGTATTTTTCGGGATATAATTATATGCTTTGCGTGCTCTTCTATCCCTTATGATACAGTACCTCCGCAAGGACGGCTCGGCCGGGATAGCTGCGCTTCCCTCTCCGCTCTTCGCGGAGGGTAATCGTTAGCTTCTCCTATCGTGCTCCTGTAGCTCAGCGGCTAGAGCGCATGGCTGTTAAGAGGAAGGGGTTGTGGTCGGCCACCTCCTCGCATTGACCATGAGGTCGCCGGTTCGAGCCCGGCCAGGGGCGTAGTGGCCTGACAACGATATCAACACTAATGCAAAAGGTGATACTGATGGATACGAAGAAATTGCTGATGAGGATACCTAAAGATGATTTAGAGGCGAAGGCGGCGGACGCGATGTTGTCGACGATCGACATCGAAAGCAGCTACGCGGGCCGTTATGAAGTGACCTTCCTTCCTGCAGATACTGTGCAGCTCTTTGGCCTGCAGCAACAGCGCCCGCCCGTGCTCTTGCTCTTGCCCGTAGATGGCGTGCGTGATGGTGATGCGTATCTGCATGGACGTCCGTGCGACACGGTACGTCGTGCGAGTGCGCCTGGTTTCGACAGGATGCCGGAGCACTACGCGAAGCTCTCGTCGGAGTTCCGCTACTATGGTCACGTCACCTGCACGCCGCGCGCCGAAGTATGGTATACCCCGCTCGGCATCGTCGTGCTCGGATCGAGCGACAGATTCGTGCGGGCGAAGAGCGACGATGCATTACTTGAGCACGCATCGCTTACGACAGCACTTGCGCCAGTACTTGCGCGCGTGAGGTGACTTGTATGTGCGGCATCATAGGCATATTCGATTTCAAAGGGAGGAAAGACGCGACACCTGCAGTAGCGTTACGTGACCGTGCGCTCGTGATGGCGGCAAAAGTGCGTCACCGCGGGCCGGATTGGAGCGGTATTTATGCCGACGACACAGCGATACTCGCGCATGAGCGATTATCTATCGTTGATGTAGAGCACGGCGCGCAACCGCTCGTCGATACCACGACCGGTGCCGTGCTCGCGGTGAACGGGGACATCTACACGCACCTCCAGCTTCGCAAACGCCTGAAACGCAAGCACGATTGGCAGACGAAATCCGACTGCGAGTGCATCCTCTACCTGTACGACGAGTACGGTCCCGCGTGCGTCGATATGCTCAGCGGCATCTTCGCGTTCGCGCTCTACGACAAGAAGAGATGCGACTATTTCATCGCGCGCGACCACATGGGCATCATCCCGCTCTACATCGGGTGGGATAAGGATGGTGTCACGCACGTGGCGAGCGAGATGAAAGCGCTCGACGCGTACTGCGCCAAGATCCAGGAGTTCCCGCCCGGGCACTATTATCTTGGCAGCGAGAAGAGATTCGTGCAGTGGTACAAGCCCTCGTGGGCGACCACGCTGCCGACCAAGAAAGTATCGTTGCCGCGCTTGCGCAAGGAGCTCGAGGATTCGGTGAAGCGACAGCTCATGTCCGACGTGCCATATGGCGTGCTGATATCCGGTGGTCTGGATTCGTCCCTTATCGCGGCTATTGCTGCCAAGTACCGCAAGAGGCGTATCGAGTCGGGTGGGAAAGAAGAGGCGTGGTGGCCGCGGCTCCACTCGTTCTCGGTCGGTCTGGCCGGGTCGCCTGATATGAAGTACGCCCGCAAGGTCGCGACGCATATCGGCACGGTGCACCATGAGATAACGTTCACGGTCCAGGAAGGGTTGGACGCCATCAAGGATGTCATCTACCACCTGGAGACGTTCGACGTGACGACGGTGCGGGCGGCCACGCCTATGTACCTCATGGCGCGCAAGATAAAATCGATGGGCATCAAGATGGTGCTCTCAGGAGAAGGGGCCGACGAAGTCTTCGGTGGTTATTTGTACTTCCATATGGCGCCGAGCGCCCGCGAATTCCACGAGGAGACGGTGCGCAAGCTCTTCGCGCTCTCGAAATACGATTGTTTGCGGGCGAACAAGGCGACCGCAGCATGGGGCCTCGAGGCACGCGTGCCGTTTTTAGACAAGGAGTTCATGGAGTACGCGATGTCGATAGACCCTGCGGACAAGATGTGCCTGGGCAAGGCACCGGAGAAAGCGATACTGCGCAAGGCGTTCAAGGGGTTGATACCTGACGAGATACTCTGGCGCCAGAAGGAGCAGTTCTCCGACGGCGTGGGCTACTCGTGGATCGACTCGTTGAAGAAGCAGGCGGAGGAACAGGTGACGGACAAGATGATGGCGGACGTGGCGAAGCGCTTCCCGGTGCAGACCCCGACGTCGAAAGAGGGCTACCTCTACCGCACCATCTTTGACAGCCACTTCAAGAGCCCTGCCGCGGCAGCGACCGTCCCCGTCGGCCCGTCGATAGCGTGCTCCTCGCCCACCGCATTCCGCTGGTCCAAAGAGTTCGCGAAGATGGACGACCCGTCAGGCAGAGCCGTCAAAGGCGTGCACGAAGCTGCGATAACGAAGGTGTGAGCAAGGACAAACACAACACCACTGTGCTGAATAGTAAGTAACCAGGACGCTGCAGTCACTTCGTTCCTTAGCTTGCCTTCTTCGAACGCAAGCTGCCTTGGCGTAAATACGAGGGGCGAGTGTGGCTAGCGAAGCGACGCCACCTTGCGAGCCCCGAGACAATGTCGCCGAGGGCGATATATTCGCCGCAGCATCAGTAGAGAAGAGTAGTGGATGTTCGTATCCAAAGTAGTTCATCATAGCGCCCGATCGTCAATCGGGAGAATTACCTACAATAATCACAAAACCTTTTAAAGCTACATCATCGTCCCGCTGCGTATGGCTCAACCATTTGGGAAGAGTAGAGTCATCACAGTTACTTCCTGCCCTGACCTTGTGAAAGAGACGCAGGCATGTGGCTTGAACTCTATCATCATCATCCTCAGTAATCTGGGATACGACAGAGTCATCACCACAGATGAACTGAAGAAAATTTTCGAATACGATCAAGAGGGGATTAGCGATGAACATCATCGCTTCAATAAGCTCAATGCACTGCTCAATGATCGCAAAGTTCCCTATCGGTTCCATGTTAGAAAATACACCTCACACAACGAACTATTTTCTTATTTACGCGATCACTGCCCAGTGCCGGTGTTCTTCTGGATGAAGATCCTGGCATATACGAAAAAGCACTATTGTACTCTGGAATACCAAACTGATTTTGGATCGGTTTTTGAGAGTGGCAATAAACATCTCCTTTTGTTAGTGGGGTGGGATGACCAAGACATGATATTTATCGATCCCAGTTACCAGGCACCATTTGTAGGGGCTACTCCTCTTAAGAACCACTATTTTAAGCTCCCAACGCTTGAATTCTATCAATCTGTGACGAGACTGAAGTCTTTCATCGAGGTGCGATATTCGCTCGCTGATGAGAAAAGATATAAAAAGGAATCACTCCACAAAGAGAAACAGAGGGCTCTCGCATGAACCGGGCGTTTGTAGATGACCGAAAAGAGAAGATTGAGGAAGAGCTAAATTATAGGCTCGTAAAACATTTCGGCACACGATTAGGCATCAACAAAGTTGAGGATTTGAAAAACAAACGTTACAAAATATCTTTGAATTATAATAGGGTTTTTCACATCATTGATGATTCGCAGAAGAAGTTATACGTAAGAAATATTTTCTTTGAAAACATATATTCTCTCGAAGTGGCTACTCCTGATGACTTGGCGATACCTATCAAAGATATCAACAAAATGATTGATGACCAGTTTGTTGGTTTGCGTGAAGATTTATTCCAGACTGTTGTTGCGAACAAAGCCATCATTATGAAAATACTTCAGAACGTACACCCCACCTCCGCATTTCTCAATAAATTCTATACTCTCCTAAGTGAATTGTTGCACTTGGATGTTATCTCCAAACAAAAAATAGATGCATATTTGAAAGAGGATAAGAAGTACAAAAAGTATATTGACCTTATTGTTTCGTCCGGTCTTGCTGAACACAAAGATGGTGGATTAAAGGCGTCAAGTGTATTCAAGAAAATTATGGACTCTCACAAACGGCAACCGCAAATCGCCGTGCAGGAGGCCATCTCTAAAATTATCAAAGACCACTATGAATATATTATCTATGAATTGCAATTGCCAAATATCAAAGCTTATGTGAATGTGATTTCGAGCATATACTATTTAAAAAATAGACTCGATATTAATAGCATAAGCATTACTGAGCTCTATCGTGTGCATTCGCGGCTTTTTGATGGAACATCGACAATAAAATTCGAGGAGAGGGTGAATGCGTTAGTCAACAGCGGCGTATTTAGCAGGTTAAATGACACTGTTTGCCTAGCAGAGATGTAGGTGTCTACTCAGCGTAAAACGCGCCTGATATTTGACTCCTAATGTGTGTTTCTCCTTGCGTAAAGGACTGTTCGTTCCAGAAAGCATATAAAGAACGAAGTGAACCTATATGGCAATGATCCACGAGCTGAAAGGACAACTGACGATAGTCCATCTCAGTAATAGTTAGCGCTCTCTTCTCCAATCGTCACTTTCAACGCTAAGCATAAAAACACGCGTCCAAAACGACGGGTGTTATCCACACGCAATAGGTGATTATCATGTCAGATGCGAAATTCATAACAGTCCAAGAGGCGCTCAAACTCGGTACCGGCAAGGTCTCCTTGCGCGGCTGGGTCTACCGTGAGCGCGGCAGCGCAGCATTGAAATTCGTCGTGCTGCGCGACGGCACCGACATCATCCAGTGCGTCATCAAGAAGGATGTCGTAGGCGATGAGAAATTCAAGGACGCGGACAAGCTGCAAGTCGAGGCAAGCATCGAGCTCCACGGCACGCTCCATGAGGACAAGCGCGCGCCGACTGGGTACGAGCTGCGTGTCGATGACTTCACGGTCGTCGGCTGGTCGGACCAGTTCCCGATAACGAAGGACCAATCAGCCGAGTTCCTCCTCGACAAACGCCACCTCTGGCTGCGCAGCAGGAAGATGCAGGCGATCTTGAAGATCCGCGCGACGCTCTTCTCCGCGTTCCGCGAGTACTTCGACAAGGAGGGATTCCTCGAGTACCACAGCCCCATCTTCCAGGCGACGCAGGCAGAAGGCGGATCATCGCTTTTCAGCGTGAAGTACTTTGAGTCGGTCACGTACCTCGCGCAGACATGGCAGCTCTACGCCGAGCCGGCCATCTTTGCCTACGAGAAGCTCTACACGATAGCGCCGAGCTTCCGCGCGGAGAAATCGCAGACCAGCCGTCACCTCACGGAGTACTGGCACGCGGAGATGGAGGTCGCATGGGCGACGTTCATGGACATCCAGGATTACGGCGAGGGCGTCATCAAGCATATGGTGCGTCGCGTGCTCGCTGAGCGCGAGGCCGAGCTCAAGATACTCGGCCGCGACCCGGAGAAGCTCCGGCCGGTGCTCGAAAAGCCGTTCCCGCGCATGACGTACACCGAAGCGCTCGCTTTGCTCAAGGAGAAGTTCGGCATGGAGCTCGACTGGGGCAAGGACTTGCGCACCATAGAGGAGGATAAGCTCTCGTCGCTCTATGACACGCCCATCATCGTGACGGAGTACCCGACGATCGTCAAGGCGTTCTACATGAAGCAGGTGCCTGGCCACCCTGAGGTAGTCCAAGGGTGCGACTTCATCGCGCCCGAAGGCTACGGTGAGATCATCGGCGGCTCTGCCCGCGAGACGGACCTCGAGGTGCTGAAAGAAAAGCTGACAGAGCAGGGCGAGGACCTTGCTGGCTACGACTACTACTTCGACACGCGCCGCTATGGTTCGGTGCCCCACGGCGGGTTCGGCCTCGGCATGGAGCGCATCGTCTCATGGCTCTGCGGCCTGGACAGCATCAAGGATGCCATCCCCTTCCCGCGCACGCCAGCACGATGGACGCCGTAAACAGTAGATTTCCCTTTTTTCTTTCTTTTCTCTTGTTTGTTTAGCTGTATCTCGTGATTCAGCTCGAGGATGAACGCGAAGGAGAGCAAAGCTCTCCTTGCGCAAGAAACGGCGGAAGTGTCTTCCGCGTTCAAGAATTCGATGTTCGAATTCTTTGAATCTCTGATTTCTTCGCGCCTTGGAGTAGGTCACGAGACCGAGGTGCGAAGGATTCGACTGACTACTCGAATCCTTGCACAGGGAGCCAGCTCCCTCGTGCCGGAGGCCTCGGTCGAGTCAATGTCTGCGAAAGCATAGATGCTCCGCGTTCATCGAGTTGATGTAAGAGGTGTGCATCACCTTCTTCGGAGCAGGGTTTAGTTGGCAATTGTTACTGCAATGTGTATCGCAATCATCGACATGATTTATTAATACCCTCATCATTGACCTGTCTATTGGCGAGGTGGCGACGGCCATCTCGAGGATTGAAGGTGTTACGTATGAAACATGCGATTATTGCAGTGATGCTCGCTGTGCTCTTGGTCGGATGCACGACGACAGAAGAGGGTCCGACCGTTCCTATCGATTCTTCGGTTGTCGATGTCAGCACGCTCTTGCTCGCCCCGCAGGATATCGCCGAGATCAGGCTCACCCCTGGCGGCGAGGCGCAGACGCTCGAAGTGCTCGGGCTCACGAGCGACAACCAGTATTGCAAGACGGAAAACTACGAGACGAGTGAGAGTTCGCCTTTGGCGCAGTTGGCTACCTGCAGTTACACTATCGATGGCATGGCCGATACATCGGTGATCATTGAGATGAAGAGGTTCACGAATTCGAACGACTTAACTGGCACGTACCAGTATGAATCGTTGCACTTGCGCGGCGCGAAAGGGTTGCTTGCAGAGAACACGTTCGGTGACCAGAGCCGTTTCAGCGTCAATAGCGATGATGATTATGGCGCGGAGTTCAACCCGCCCGGCGTCTCGTTCTACAGCCTGTACTTCACGAAGGACTCGTATCTCGTCCATGTGACGACGAAGGGCAGCGCCGACGCGAAAGAGGATGTCGCCTCCATCGGTCGGCGGATACTCGCGAAGTTCGAGTAAGATGCGTCCGGTCTTTTCTCTCTTTTTTTCTTTATGTATATCATTGCATTCAGAAAGATGCATATGAATAAAATGAAAAAACAATCACCTTCACAGGCCGAATCCGCTCTTGAGTAATTGTGTAGTCTGAGAATCGTTGTACACCACAAACGTCGCTTTCTTCAGCGCAAAGGTGCTGGTATACCCCGCTTTGAATTGTTCAACACCTGCTACCATATGCGCAACGGCATCTTGCGGAGTCTTCTCCATAACTCCAGACATCACGCCCATACGGATGGTTGGGACGGTGATGTGTTCATAGCCGGCATTGTTTGCAGCATTAAACCCTGCGTAGATGATGCTGCTGAGAGGGCTTTCTAAATCATCAACAACAAAGATAACGTTGTCGAATGCGCCCCTGTGCGCGATCCTGTTGCCGAATGCGACGATGACGTCGAGATTCTTGAGTGGCATCTTGGTTGCGGCTTGACTATGGTACATGTTGCCTGCGGCACGTTGGATTGCGCCGTCGATGCCTCCAAACCACATGCCGCCGGAATTGATGGCAGTCATAATGGCATCAGACGGTGTCTTGGTGATGTCTCCTGAAACGACTTCGATGAGTGGGTATCGTTGAGTATTTCCTGTCATGGTGCACCTCAAATTGTTATGCGGGAATATCTTATTTGTAGGGTGGTCAATATATATAAAGTTTTCTATTTGTAACTATTATTTAGTAGTTACATTTTTGACTTCGGCCGCTGCATATTCTCATTAGTCAGCTACTTCTTCGTTTCGTTAGTTACTTCTTTCGGTTGTGGTGCGCTGTCCTCAGTAGTCAACTACTTCTTCTCGTTGTGATGTTTGTTCAGCCGCGGTCAGAGTGCGCACATGGTTTGGTGATGTCAGACCTNNTGACTGATTGCCTGTTATCTCTTCTCTCCCCGCAATCTTTATAACATCGTGTCGCCGTGACGCTAATATGGGGAATGATAATTACGCTTCTGACGGCATCATGAAGGTCGCGGTGGACGCAGTGGTCTTCACCGTTGTCAAGGGCGCGCTCAACGTCCTGCTTATCACGCGCAAGTACCTGCCGTTCAAGGGCAAGGCGGCCATCCCGGGCGGTTTCGTGCGCCAGACGGAAAACCTCGAGGCGGCGGCGAAACGCGAGCTCACCGAGGAGACTGGCGTCAAGGATATCTACCTCAAGCAGATCGGTGCGTACGGCGACGTGGCAAGAGACCCGCGCGGACGCGTCATCAGCGTGGCGTTCCTCGCGCTCATCAGTCCCGACCACGACCTCAAGGCGACGAGCGACGCGCTCGACGCAAAATGGTACCCGATCGACGCGCTCCCCGAGCTCGCGTTCGACCACGACCAGATCATCAAGCAGGCGCTCTCCGACCTGCGTTTCGAGATACAGACCACGAACCTCGCATACCAGATACTGCCGAAAAAGTTCACGCTTACGCACTTGCAGCAGCTCTACGAATCGGTGCTGGGGAAATCGCTCGACAAGCGCAACTTCCGCCGGCGCATCCTCGAGATGGACGTCCTCAAGGAGACGAGCGAGACCTTCATGGAGGGCGCGCATAGGCCTGCGAAGCTCTACGTCTTCCGCGAGCAGAAGTACGCGCCGCTCAAAGAGCGATTGCAAGTGTTCGTGTAGTGTTCTAGTCATGTAGTCGTTATCGTCCGTTCGTTGTAGTCGGATTGCTGCCTTGGTGTATATTCTGAGGGGCGAGTGCTGCTAGCGTAGCGACGCCGCTGTGCGAGCGAAGGAAACCGAAGGTTTCCTTGCTCAGGGAATCTATGATTCCCTTGAGCCCCGAGACGATGCATGTGAGTTTCCGCCGCAGCAATCATCATTGGAAAATTTAGCAACTATATAGAAAATATATCTTCAGTATAGAAATGTATAAATAGTAATAGTGTTATACCTACACTAAGTTGATGCGAATCAACTATAACTCCAACTCAATAAGTGTCAAACAAACAATAACTAATTCCTGAACAACCACCGAGGCGAACACCATGGCCATAACACCGAGCGAAGCACGAAAACGCGCAGCACCAGACCCTGAGATGATGAGACGTCTCGAGGACCGCGTGGACCAGATACTCGTCGATAGATTGCGGACTGGTTACGGCGATAGCGTCTACATCGACACGAGTGTATTTCCGGATGCTGCATCGCGGGACGCGATCATCAACCGTTATGCGTTGTCAGGCTGGTCCGTCTCGCATCAAAGCGACCAACGCGAAGGCGACTACCTCGTGTTCAGCGCAAGACAATCCGACCAACGCGACGGACGCTCATGCAACTACTGGGACGGAAGATGATCACGATGGCGATAACACCCAAAGAAGCGCGCGAAAAAGGCACACCTGACCCTGAAGTCATCAAGAATCTCGAGTCGCGCATCGATGACGCGATAATCAAAGCCCGGAAACAAGGCGAGACGACGAGATTCTTCACGCCAGCGCTCTACAACAGCACGCTCCGCGAGACCATCATAGACCGTTACACAACGGCCGGTTGGAAAGTCACCTACATCGCAGGGGAAAACTACGATGCGCTCCAATTCACCGAAAAGAAACCCTATCACGGATCAAACAAAAGACGATGAGGAGATGATACCATGAAACGCACGCAAACAACCGAACTCAGCGACAAGGTACAAGTCGGCGATATCATCCGACCCTTCCAAGGCAAAGACGAACAAGGACGTTCCTACACACCTTCAGGTTTCGGAGACCTTACCAAACCACGAGACACGAGCGTCGCATACATCGTCGAAGACGCCCGCATGGATGGCGCAGGATACGGCCACGGACCGCACGATTATTTCCCCAATGGCTGGCAAGTGACCGCACGCCGACTCGCGCCGGACGGCACGTACAATCCACGCGCGAAGACCATTCGTTTCTACCAGAGCGGTTGCTTCATCGACACGATCAAGCAAGTCCCCGTCATCGGCAAGATGCGCAAGACCTTCCTGTCGGAGGGAGAAGAATGAGCTCTTCCGATGGTAAGACGATGCTCACCGACCTCTACCAGCTCACCATGGGGGCGGCGTACTTCGACAACGGCAAGAACGACACCGCGACGTTCGAGCTCTTCATCCGGAAGCTCCCTGAGAAGTGGGGGTACTTCGTCGCAGCCGGCATCGAAGACGCGATCGACTACGCGACGAACATCAAGTTCGAAGATAGCGACATCCAATACTTGCGTGAGCAGCGCCTTTTCAGCGAAGACTACCTCTCGCACCTCAAAGACCTGCATTTCGAAGGCGACATCTACGCAGTCAAAGAAGGGACTCCCGTCTTCCCGAATGAACCCCTCCTCCGCGTCACCGGTCCGCGCGACCAAGCCCAGTTCCTCGAATCGGCACTCCTCAATATCATCAACTCCCAGACGCTCATCGCGAGCAAAGCGAGCAGAGTGGTCAACGCCGCCGCTCCTGCGAAAGTCGTGGACTTCGGTCTGCGACGCGCGCAAGGAGAGGACGCTGCCATGACGGGCGCCCGGGCTGCGTACATCGGCGGTTGTGTCGCGACGAGCAACGTCAAGGCGGGCAAGGAGTACGGCATCCCGATCAGCGGCACGCACGCGCACAGTTTCGTCATGAGCTTCGACACGGAGCTCGACGCGTTCCGCGCCTACACGAAGACGTTCCCCGACAACGCGACGCTCCTCATCGACACGTACGACACCGAGATTGGCGCCCGCAACGCGTGCGTCGTCGCCAAAGAGCTCAAAGCGAAAGGCCATAAGCTCGGTGCAGTGCGCCTCGACAGCGGCGACCTCGCAGACCTCAGCAAGAAAGTGCGTAAGATACTCGATGACGCCAACTTGCCATATGTGCGCATCGTAGCGAGCAACGACCTCAACGAACAAAAGATTGCTCAGTTAGGCGAAAAAGGCGCAAAAATAGACGGTTACGGCGTCGGCACCGAGATGATCACTGCCAAACCCGTCGCGGCTATCAGCGGCGTCTACAAGCTCGTCGAGGACGGGGACGGCGCGAAGATCAAGCTCTCTTCTGGGAAGACCACCTATCCGGGCGCGAAGCAGGTCTATCGTGTCAGCAACCCTGACGGCACCTTCTCGCACGACCTGCTCGCCTTGGATTCCGAGCGTTGCGACGGGACGCCGCTCCTCGAACCGGCAGTCATCGGCGGGGAACGGGTCTCCACGCGACGACCGCTCAAGGAGATACGTGACTATTCACTCGCGGCAATCGCAGAACTTCCGATAGCACTGCGCGACATCGATGCCACCCACCACTACGATCTCAAGCTCTCGTCAGGGCTACGCGACCTCACTGAGCGGCTCACGACAACGCATCGACAACCAGCAGCGATCAAGCAATCAAAGAAGAGAATAATCGACGAGAATCCGGTGATAGGTTTGTGGTGATGCATATGATAGACGACATTGATGCCCTAATACATGAACAACTCGCGGTCAAAGAACCATTGATGGACTCGCAGACCATCTATCGGATCGATGAGGTGGGATCGCATGATAACCTCCGGAGAATAGGCTACGCGAGAGGGAATCCTGTAGATATAGAGGAATTCTACAACGCGACATACGGTCATGTCTGCGTCACGCCGATAGAGGCGCCACGCATAACGCGAAGCGATGCGCAGGAGCGTGTCAGGTTGGAGAACATCGTACGGTCATCGGCAGGATTGCCGTCGATACAGCAGGAAGCGTATTATCGCGGGCTGCGTCTGGACGATAACTCTGCAAGCACTGCGGACAACAAGGAGGTGAAACGATGAAATCGATCTATCAAGTGATGACTGAAGGCGACGAAGAGGGACGGAGTTTCAGGACCATCGGTTACGCTCGCGGTGAACCGAATGTCATCGAGGCGTACTTCGATAACGAGAAGATGTACCGCATCTACACGAGCGAGATCCACGTTACCGACTTGAGCGTCGTAGGACCGGACATCCGCGAAAAACTCGTCTCGACAAGATCAAAGCTCGAGAAGAGACTCGAAGAGCTGCAAACAAGACAGCACAAGGAGCTCCAGACCGGGATATCCGCAATCGACGCGATCCTAGGAGGTACATCATGACATCGCAAAACACAATCTTCTGGAACGTCGACACGCAACACGACTTCATGCGCCCGGACGGAAAGCTATACGTGAAGGGCGCAGAGGCGATAGAACCTAACCTTGAGCGTTTGACGCAATACGCAAGAACGAACGGCATCTACGTCGTGAACACCGCAGATTGGCACACGCCTGAAAGCGAGGAGCTCTCCGCAACGCCAGACTACAAGACCACGTTCCCGCCGCATTGCATGGCGGACACGAAGGGCGCCGAGTTCGTCCCGGCGACCTCGTCGAGCGGCTACGCGATCCATTGGCGCGCCAAGGAGGTGAGCGCCAAGCTCTTCGACAATCCGCACGACATCACCATCCTCAAAGATGATTTTGACGTCTTCAAAGGCAATCCGCACACCGAGGAGATACTCGGGATAGTCGCACCAGATCGTGCGATAGTGTACGGCGTGGCGACGAACGTCTGCGTCGACTACGCAGTCAAAGGCCTGCGGAAACGCGGCATCGAGACATACGTCGTGTTCGACGCAATAAAAGAGCTGCCCGACATCCCCGTACAGCCAGTGTATGATTCCTGGCGAAAGAGCGACGTCGGCTTCGTCGTCACCGAAGACGTGCCGAAACTCCTGGGCCACGAGCCCGGGATGCCGCGCTACGTCATCACGACCCCGTACCCAACGACAGAACAGGTGGCCAAGACCCTTGGCGCGAGCGACGAAGAGGTCCGCGAGGCGATAGCAATCGTGGAACGCTCCATCGGTGCCACAAAACAGAGGAGACGACGATGATATCAGATACGAAGACAGACAATGTGGTGATCATGTTATACACAATAAAGGAGGTTTTTCCATGACAAGCAATGTACTAGACCAGATAGTCAACGATTCCACAGAGATACTCCTGCCGGAGATGGACCCAAGCCTCGTGAGCAAGGAAATAGGCGATTTCATAGTCAATATCGTGCGCTCATCGAGCGGCACCGGCGGAGTCATCGGCCTATCGGGCGGCGTGGACAGCACCACGACGGCGGCGCTCGCGAAACGCGCGTTCGATGATCACAACGCAAAGCACGGCACGAACTACGAGCTCGTCGGGTATATGCTCCCGAGCAAGTCGAACGCAGCAGCCGACGAATCGGACGGCCGCAGGGTCGCAGAGCGCCTCGGCATACGCTACGAGGTGCTCTCCATCGAACCCCTCGTCCAAGCCTACTCGACGACGAATCCTGAGGCGTTCCAAAGCAAATTCCACAAGGGGAACATGACAAGCCGCATCCGCGGCACGGTGCTCAACACGAAAGGATCGACGGAGTATAAGACTGTGATCGGCACCGGCAACAAGGATGAGGATTTCGGCATCGGCTACTACACGCTCTTNNAAACGGCTCGTGCGGCAGATGGCGCGTCACCTCGGGTTCGCCGATCTCGCCGACCGCGAACCGACCGCGGGTCTCGAGCCGAAGCAGACGGACTTCGGTGACCTCGGCTACTCGTACGATCTCGTGGAAATAGTCTCTGAAGGTCTGGAGCAAGGCATCCCTTCCGACGCTCTCGCCCGCCACCAGCAGGTCGCGTCGGTCTTCGAGCGCGACAACGCCCGGTACACGTCACTCTTCGGGACTCCGAAGTTCACGGACGCCGCACAGGCGGTGTATGACGTCCTGCGACGCAACGAGAGCGCGAACGCAAAAGCATCGATCATCCACCCGCCGTCGCCAGAGGTCACGCTACGCTACGAGCCCCGAGGTGCACGATGAGCGACCCTTGCGGCAACTGCGGCGGCTACAACAATCCACCGACGGCGACCGACATCATCATCGAACACAGCGCTCGGGGCAAGAGCGTTATCGTGCTCATAACGCGCAGGAACCCGCCCCACCTCGACAAATATGCGTTGCCGGGAGGTTTCCATGAACGAGGCCTGACGCTTGCGGAGAACGCCATCAAAGAGGCGAAGGAGGAGACGGGCCTTGATATCATCATCGAAGGCGATCCCGAACGGCCGCTTTGCACGCACTCGAACCCGAGCCGTGACCCTCGCAACCACACTATCGGCGTCACCTACGTCGCGAGAGGATATGGCCGTCTCGAGGCGGGGGACGATGCGAAGACTGCCGCGCTCTACTCTATCCATGAGGTATCTGCGATGCTCGGCAAGGATATGTTCGCGTTCGACCATGAGAAAGCGCTCGTGAAGTACCTACGTCACCTCATGAAGGACCTACCTCCTTTCAACGAAAGAGGTGCGTATGGTCGTCGATGATTCGACAATCCACCGGCGGTATGGTACAATCGGCGTTGTCGGCCGTTTCAAGCCGCTCCATCACGGCGGTGCGGCCATGCTCGACGGCGCGTGCGAGAGAGCGGAGCACGTTGTTATCGCGATTGGTAGCGCGAACAGGTATGACCTGCGCAATCCCTTCACTCCGGATGAGACGCGCGGGATGCTCGACGCGTATCTCTCGCCGCGCTATCGCAATTACACGATACGGACCATCGACGATTATGGTCACATCCCGGAGTTCCATGACGGACAGCGATGGCGCGAAGAGGCGAAGAGGGCATACCATGATTGCGACGCCATCGTCACCGGCAACCCTTACGTCGCGCGCCTTCTCGCGGATGATTTTCCGATCATGCAGTCATCAGAGTTCGTTGAACAGAATCGTCGCGTGTTCCTCTCGAGTACCATGGTCCGCCAATCGATGGCACGCGGCGGCAACGACTGGAAACGGTTCGTTCCAGATGAGGTCGCCGACTATATCGAGACGCGCGGGCTTGCGCGGCGCTTCCGGCAGGAATTCGGACTCGTCACGCTCGCATCCATCCCCTCATACGATGGGCCGGAAGGGTACGATGAGGAGGTGAAGCATGTCCAGGCGCGGTGATACCGCTGCATCATCGTACGCGCATTCTCCTGTGAGTGCGAGCGGCAACGGTCTTGATCAGTACCGTATCGTACGCGAGATCGGCGAAGGGGGATTCGGACGGGTCTTCCAAGCGGAGCACAAGCTCCTCGGAGAGTACGCATGCCTCAAGCAGAACAGGGAGCGTAATCCCGAGCACGTGGAGCTCTTGCGACGGGAGGCGAAGGTCATCTGGCGGCTCTACGAGCACCACAGCATCCCGAGCGCGAAGGACTTCTTTATCGTGGAGGAAGACAGCGCAGTGCTCGTGACAAGCTATATCGACGGAGAGACGCTCGAAGGAATTGTTAAGCGCAACGGAAGATTGCATCCGGAGGACGCGTCATGGATGGCCGAGCGCCTGCTCGGAGCGCTCCATTACTGCCATTACAACGGGGTCATCCACTCCGATGTGAAGCCGCAGAATCTCTTCGTAGAAGAGAAGAAACACGATATCAAACTCATCGATTTCGGGCTGTCGGTTTACCGTCCCACCCACGCGACCACGCCGACAGGCAACACGCCGCTCTATGCGGCTCCCGAACTCACGCTCGGAAAACCGCCGTTGCCGCAGACCGATCTCTACGGAGCGGGGATAGTCCTGCTCTATGCGCTCGGCGGTGATGTGCTCTCGAAATCGTTCCCGCCAGACACTCCTCGGGAGCTCGCGGATTTCGGGAAGCGGCTCCTCCGTTACGATCCTCAAGAACGGCCCTGTTGGGATGAGAATCTCATCGAGACCATCTCCGATATACGGTTGCGTTCGTTCGGGAGGAGACACACAAGCGGATGACGGACATGTCATCTGGAGGGATACTATGTATGGATGGGGAGGCAACGATAATTTCAGTCGCGGCGGTTACAACTACGACGATGCAAAACGAGGATACCTCGACGCGCTCGCGAAAGACGCGGCGAAGAAAGGGCCGCGCACGTACAGCAAAAGCACAGCAGGCGACTGGTCCATCGTCGATCCGAAAAGGAAGGCGATAATGACCGACAGCGCGAATCCGATCGTCGTCGGGGTGGACGTGACGGGATCCATGTCCGACTGGCCGGCGGAGATCTTCGACCGGCTGCCGCT
>DUGD01000017.1 GCA_013331575.1 Candidatus Woesearchaeota archaeon | reverse complement strand
CTTTCGGCAGCACGATCGGCTTCGTGTATTTCACGTCGATGAATGCGAGCTTCAGCGGGTGGTCGGGCATGCAGGGCGTGGAGATGGGTGGGAATTTATATATGTGCGGTTCTCCTTCCAGACGATGCTCATCCTCTTCGACATGGATGGCGTGCTCTTCCGGGAGAAGAACGTCTGGTTGCGCGTGCACGAGGCGTACGGTACGCTCGAAGAGGGGCTTGTGCTCACAAAACAATACCTGAAGACCGACTACAACCGGCTCGTCGAGGAGGCGGTCGGACGTCTGCTGAAAGGAAAACCGGCGGGACCGTTTTTACGAATCATCAAACAGTCCTCGTACAACCCCGGCGTCAAAGAGACGATCGCGGAGCTCCACCGGCGAGGCCACACGCTCGGCATCATCACGAGCGGGCCGCGCCAACTCATGGAACGAGCGCAGCGCGAGCTCAAGATCGACGACGGCTTCGCGAACGACCTCGTGATAGCGGACGACAAGATCGCAGGGCATGCCCATTACGCTGACGGGTCGAGCTGCTGGCCTGTGGGAGCAGACGACAAGGAACCGTTCGTCCGCCTGCTCTGCAAGAAGCATGGCTACATGCTTGCAGAGACTGCATTCATCGGCGATAGCGCAGCCGATCTCAAGGCGTTCCGCATCGTCGGCCTCCCAATCGCTTTCAACGACGCGCCAGAAGAGCTCGTCGCTGTTGCGGAAGAGAAAGGTGGAGCGCACGTGCAAGGGAATGATCTCCGGGCGATACTCCCGTTCTTCGACTAGAAACCTGACTTTGCAAGGCGTGCCGCCATGGAGCAAAATCAGAATAACGTCCGATTCCCAAGAAACAGAAAGTTTCCTGGCCCCGGCAACTATGTTGCCGAGGGTATGCAGGACGTTATTCGCCGTACTGCGAAGGATGAGCAGACGTACTCCGCGGCACGCCCGCCATATGAGAAATAAGCTAATGCCTTCGTATCTTGACGAGCTCCCGGTGCTCCTGCGGCGTCCGCCCTTCGAAGCAGAGCCCGTAGTACTCGCACTGTCCCGACGAGTACTTGCACAGGGGGCCCGGACGTTTCGGGTAGTCGTTGATCTGCGTGCTCGTCGTGCGCAGGCCGACGTCGCGGCATGCTGCACGCGCCTCCTCGATCAGTTCGAATGTAACAGGAAGGCGCAGCTCCTGGCCGTGCTTGAGGAAGAAGATCGCGACCTCCTCGGGAGCGAAGCTGTGCTCTTCGTGCAGCATCGCGTAGATGCCGAGCTGCTGGCGGTACTCGGGCGTGATCTCGAGCTTCTTCGACGTCTTGTAGTCAAGGATGACCGTGCGCGGCTTTTCGCCAAGCCCTTCCTCCTGGATCGCGTCGATGTAGCCCTGGACGTTGTGGCGAGCGCTCTTCATCAAGACTTCTCGCTTCGGAGTCACCTTCGCGAACGCTTCCCGAGGAGTCATCGACGAAAGATGGGGGCGCATCCGGTCCTTGAGATAGTGGAAGAAGTTGCTCACCATATCGCGCGACTCCGCGTAGAAGCCGTCGAGCTCCTCGGGCGAGAGGCCGAGCTCCGCGAGCTANNGTAGTAGTACTTGCGCGGGCATTGGTTGTACGTGATGATGCTGCTCGGGCTCTGGACACGGCCGGTCTTGGCCGGCGCGGACGGGGCGGAAGGAGAGGAGAATTGCGCGAGCGTCGTGTTCATCATCGACGATACACCGGGGCTCGCATAAAAAGGTTGTGATAGGATGTCCTGTGAGAATGACGGAAAGAATTAATATCACTACTTATAAATGATAAAAATAGAAAAGTATATAACTGCCCTCTCCCCTCATCACATGATGAATGCTGCAACCAGCACGGCCGCTCGCCCGCACCCGCTGACAAGCGTCGAAGAGGGCGCCCCCGCGCGAAAGAGAAGCGTTCTCGAGCAGACGATTGCGGATGAGCTCACATCAAGAGAACGGCTGAGCGCAGAGCGCAACAGCGCAGAGGACACGTATGCGCTCGCGTTCCTCTCGAAGCTGCAAGAGGCAGTGGAGCAGATTGCCGCCGCATACATGCTCATCCGGGCGCAAAAAACGACAATAGAAGAAAAGGTACAACTTCCCGACACCACTGTCTCACTTGTCGCGACGCCGAAGAGAATAAAGGCGAAAGTAGGACGCGATTACGATATCGGCGGCAACGTCGTTGTGCGGATCTCAAAGAACAAAGAGGGAGTGCAGGTCACCGCACGACGCAATTATGATTCCTGGATTTTGCCTCCTTTGGATCGCATATTCGACCGCGGACAACGAACGGTCAAAGTCGAAGATATTCTCAATAATGTTCCTGAGTTGGGACTGCAACAGCAGTATCTGAGGGCCGTCACTGCATGCGCCCGTGCCCTGAATAGGGCGATACGTGAACAGGAGTTCTCGTACAAGCTAGCCATCAGATGCAGCACGCCAGAGCAGGCGGAAAACGTCTATCGCGCGGAATTGCTCGATACGGCAAAACAAATCACCTCAATCGTGACAAAAGACTAGCCGTGCGGCACGCGTTAACGACAATCTTTCAGTTCCTTCAGCACCCGCACGCCGTGCTTCTCGACGTAATTCTCGAGCGCGGCAGTGAAGAGGTCGTGCCGGTCTTTTGTGAGCACCGTCGAGCGTGTCCGGAGAGCGACCGCGAGCAGAATCGCATCACTCGGATCGGGAATCAGACGAAGAAGTTCGGGCGCCGTACGCAATACGAACTCGTGCTCCGCATCCCAGTTTCCGGGATGCATGGGCACGTCGAGGATGCGCAGGTCCGTCTGCTTGAGGAAATGGCGCACGGCCTCTTTCTCGCGATCATGCAGACGATGGCTTACGTGCTCGAGCTCGTCGGCATTGAACGACGTCATCGCGAAACCAGCAAGCTCCTTGTGCCGTGAGAGCTCAGAGATGACAAAGCACGTATCGAGCAGCACGAGCCCCGTGACGGAGTTCCAGGGGACGTGTTCGAGACGAGAGATTAGTTCGCGCATGAAATCATTCCTCGACGTGGTCGCCACCATCCTGCTCGCTCCGGCAACGTCGCACGTCGAGGTGCGGGCCCCGCCCCGTAGTGGCCGTCCCCCTCCCGCACGCACTCACGCACGACACTCCTTCGCTCGCCCTTAAGGATGGTGGCGACGCCAATACTAACGGAAGAACACGCACCAACAACCTTTTTATACCCTTGGGTTCTAGGAGAGCGTATGAAGATCGAGGGGGTCTCCCGCAAAGAGATAAAAGGCATCATCACGCGCCCGCTCGGCGCGAGCAAAGGAGCCGCAGGCAGCGTACTCCTCATCCTCGGAAGCGACAAGTACGTTGGCGCAGGGCAGATGGCGGCGCTCGCGGCGCTGCGCGCAGGCTGCGACATCGTCGGCGTCGCGGCGCCAGAGCACGCAGCTCTTGCGATCAACACGGCGACCCCGGACCTCATTACGCACAAGATCTCAGCAGATCGCCTGCAAGAAAGTCACGTCGAGGAGCTCGCGGCAGAGCTCGAGCGCTATACGGTCCTCCTGATCGGCCCGGGAGCGGATCTCGCACCCGGAATCGCCGAGCGGCTCCTTGAGCGCGCACACCACCTCAAGAAACGGGTCGTGCTCGACGCGGACGCGACCGCAGCGAAGACACTCGCAAATCTCGACGGCACAACGCTCCTCGTGAACCGCTCGGAATATGATACGCTCCTCAAGCGCAACGACATCATCGAGATCGCCGAAGAGGACCCGCGCAAGAAGAAGAGCCGCGAGCAGCTCGAGACGGAGCGGCAGGAGCGCGAGTACGAACACATCAAGGGGCTCCTCGGCAACAACGTGCTGCTCATGAAGGCGCCCGAAGATCTCCTGTTCACGAAAGAGAAGATCGTCAAGATCGAGGGTGGGAGCTTGCGCGCGACCGTCGCAGGGACAGGAGACATCCTCGCAGGGATTGTCGCGAGCTTCCTCGCGCAAGGCCTGAGCCCTGTCGACGCCGTCCGCACGGGAGCGATCGTCGCGAAGCGCGCAGCGGAGATGCTCGAGGAGCGCATGAGCCTAAGCTTCCTCGCTTCAGATTTTCTCGTCGTCCTCCCTGAGATCCTCAAGGAACTCAAGGTCTTCCGGGTCGTGAAGCACGTCTGAGTGAGAGACACCAGTGCCGTTCGTAGACGTCCTTCGAGCGCGGATCGCTATGCCAGAGACGCGAGAACGAAGAGAGCCTGTGCTTCGTGTTCGGACCAAGATGCGGGTCTACAAGCGTGATCGTCGATGAGGAGAGAGCGGCGACGATCGCATAGTGCCCGACGTGTTCTTTCTCGAGGAAGTAGCACACNNCCGCACTGCGTAGTCGAGCCGGTAACGCTCGGCAAGAGCAGGCATGTGCTGAAACGCGACGCCGATCACTCTGTTCGTCGAGAGCATCCGCGCGAGCTGCGCTTCGCTCCGCCGGATTCCGAACGTCTCGAGCGTCATACGCATGCTAGAGGCACCGCATGTATAGGCCGTCTCCTGCTTGTAGTACGACAGTTTCCGGAGCTTTGCGGCGTTCATGACGAGATGATTTCCATCACATTTATAATCGTTCTGGGTGCACAAGAGGGGATGGCCCAGGGACCGCTCGGCGTGCATGTGACGATCAGCCCAACCCCAATGGCGGGAATCGCGATGATCGATGCGCTCGGCATCGACTGCTGTCAGCTCTTCACGCACAACCCCCGAGGTTGGGCGTTCAAACCGCTCGACGAGAGGCAGACAGGTGAGTTCCGGGCGGCGATAGTGAAGCGCAAGATCGTCCCGGTCATCTCGCACTGCAACTACCTTATCAACCTCGCGGCACCCNNGGTACGCGAAGGCGTTCGGCTGCACGTATTTCGTGCTCCACGTCGGAAAATCGAAAGACACGGGAACCGAGGCAGGCATCGCAAGCGTGATCAAAGGTATCGCGAGCGTACGCGACGAGCTTCTCTCGTCGGGCGTGATGCTGCTCTTCGAGACGGTCGCGGGGCAGGGGTCTGAGGTCGGCGCAAAGTTCGAGGACCTGAACCGGATCATTGAAGGATTGCCGCTCGATTTACGCTCGCACGTCGGCGTCTGCCTCGACACGTGCCACGTCTGGAGCGCAGGCTACGACCTCTCGACGAAAGAGGGCATCGAGACGACCGTGAACGCCATCAAGCGGACGTTCGGTCTCGAGAAGCTCAAGGCCATCCATCTCAACGACGCGAAAGGGGTGCTCGGCGCGCATCTCGACCGGCACGAGCACATCGGCCTCGGCACCATCGGCAAAGGGTTCGGGCACTTCCTCAACCACCCAGCAATCGCACCCATCCCGAAGATCCTCGAGACACCCGACGACGAGCAAGGCGGGTTCGCCGAGGACCTCGTGCGGGTCAAGGAATTCTTGCATTAAACATAAATAAGAGATGCGTGTCGCCGTCAAGAGATGAGAAATTCCTACTCGTTGCTCGACAGCGTCGCTACAACGGCACAGAAGATCGCTGACGAGTTCGGCGTGCGGGTCGTGCGCGATGAGCAGCTGCGCTTCTCTGACGCGCACACGGAGGACCTGGCGACGCACGTCAAGCGCGCGACGATCCGGTTCTCGCGAAAGGGAGCGCGCATCCCTTCCAGCCTCTGGCTCCCTTGGATCGAGACGAGACCCGATGACGACACGTATACGATGCCGCGCGGCAAGATCTTCATCCCCCGCATCGTCGTCGCGCACCTGGAAGACTTCACCGACGAGGATGCACGAGCGGATTTCTTCGTGAACCGTGATGGCATGAGAGAAGGCATGAAAAAGATCTATCCCTGGATCGACGAGAAGAGCATCGGGAGCGTCTATTACCTCGATGACGTGTTGACGAACTAAACCTTTTTAACGGCGTCCCACTCTTCAGGCAATATGAAATCGAGACCAGGCCGCTACGAGTACCTGCCGCACACGGCGGACGCGAAGTTCGTCGCGCACGGCAAGGATCTCGAGACGATGTTCGCGAACGCTGCCGAAGCGATGGTCGCGATCATCACAGACCCTGCGAAAGTCAAGCCGAAACGGGAGTTTCCGATCGAGAAGCACGGCCGGGACCTCGAGCGCCTCCTCTCCGATTTCCTTGGCGAATTGCTCTTCCTGCTCGATACTGAGCACTTCCTGCCCGGCAAGGTGAGGACGATCTCCGTCAAGGAAGAGGGAGATGGAACGTTCTCTCTGACGGCGACCGTCGCGGGCGATGCGGTCCAGGGCTACGACGTCTCGTGCAACGTGAAAGCGGTCACGTACAACGACATGTACGTCAAGAAGACGAAAGCAGGCTGGGAGTGCTGCGTCGTCGTCGATCTCTAGGATGAGAAGACCACCAAGCGGAGTATTGCTTTCTTCTTCGGTGCCGCCCTGCAAAGAGATCGAAAGAGCGGCCGATTCCCGGGAAATCAAGGATTTCCGGGCCCTGGAAACCAGCGGGTTTCCAAGGGAATGCAGGCCGCTCGTCGTGAGAAAGCGAGGGACGAGCGAGGACTGGCGCGGCACCGAGCACGTGGAGGAGAGTTTACGTGACGCCGTGGCACGAGAACACGTACGTTTCGTCGCGTGGCCGCACGAGAATCACTTCTTCTCTTCTCTCTTCGCCGGCTCGATATGGATCGTCATGTCCTTGATGTACGGGTTCTTCGCGAGCACCTTGCGCTTGAGGTCGTGCGCGAGCTGATGGCTCGCACGGACCGTCATCGCAGGATCGACGTGGAGATGGACGTCGATGAAGTATGCGCTGCCGCTCTCGCGAACACGCAGGCAATGGGAGAGCTCGACTCCGGGCATCGTCGCGATCGTCCGTTCGATCTGACGCACGACTTTCTCGTCCGGGCTACGGTCGAGCATGACCTGGAGCGCCTTTGACCCGAGGTGCCATGAGACAGAGAGCATGAGGAGCGCGACGATGATCGCGGCGACGGAGTCGAAAATCCAGAGACCGGGAATCGAGAGGAGCTCTCCGAAATACACGAATCCGAGGCCGAGGATGACCGTGATTGCGCTCCAGAGGTCGGTCGAGAAGTGGTACGCGTCCGCCTCGAGCGCTGCGCTGCGCGTCTCGGCGCTCATCTTGTGCAGGAAACGCGCGACGATGATATCGACGATGAGCGTGAGCGTCATCACGCCGAGCGCGACCGCGAGGTTCTCGACCTCGTGCGTCTTCGCGAAGAGACGGGAGACTGATTCATAGATGACAAAAAGGGCGGTCAGCACGATCAGCAGCGTCTGGATGAGTCCCGAGACGTTCTCGAACTTCTCATGTCCGTAATGATGGTCCTCGTCTGCGGGGCGTGACGCGAGCTTGATCCCGCCGTACGCGAAGAGGCTTGCGAGCAGGGCGAAGAACGAATGGAGGACTTCGGCAAAGATCGCGATGCTCCCAGAGAGGATCGCGACGACGATCTTGACCGCGATGAGGCCGGTGTTCGCCGCAATGGTGATCGAGGCGGCCTTGAGTTTACGTTCTGCAGTCACGCATCGCTCGTCGACGACACCGCTTAAAAAATATACGATTTCCGAGAGGTTCCGAACCTTTTTAAATAGCCTCTGGTTCTCTCGTCGAATGGAGATCGCAGGCCACACGATCAAAAAAGAGAACGAGACGCTCTTCACAATCCAGCCAACAGGGAAGATGCTCGTCCCCGTCAAGCTCTTCACGGACGAGAAGCTGCTCGCGCTCATCAAGGGTGACGATAGCATAAAACANNCTACGGCTTCCCGATTGGCGGCGTCGCGGCGTTCGACGCGGAAGACGGCATCATCAGTCCAGGTGGCATAGGTTTCGACGTGAATTGCGGTGTCCGCCTCCTCGCAACGGGTATGATGAGAGAAGAAGTGATGCCGAAGATGAAAGAGCTCCTCGAACGTCTCTTTCGCAACTGTCCTGTCGGCGTCGGAGTGGAAGCGGACATCCGTCTCGCAGACGACGAGTACGATGACTTACTCATGCGCGGCGCAGAATGGGCGGTCGACCACGGCTACGGGATAGCGGACGATGTCGCACATTGCGAAGCGAACGGCCGCATCCCTGGAGCAATACCGGACGCGGTCAGCGTGCGCGCGAAGGCGCGGGGACGCAGGCAGCTCGGGACGGTCGGCGCAGGCAATCATTTCATCGAGTTCCAGGCGGTCGACGTGATCCATGACAAGCCCGTCGCGAACGCGTTCCGCATCACGAAGGAAGGGCAGGTCGTCGTGCTGATCCACTGCGGCAGCCGCGGCTTCGGCCACGAGATCTGCTCCGATTACATCCGGAAGATGGAGGATGCGCAGCCCGAGATCGTGAACGGCCTCGTCGACAGGAACCTCATCTACGCGCCGCTCAAGAGCAAGGTGGCGCAACAGTACTTCGGCGCGATGTGCTGTGCGGCCAATTACGCGTTCGCGAACCGGCACATCTTCGCGCATAACATCCGCAAGAGCTTCGCGCAGGTCTTCGGCGCCGAGGCTGCCGCAAGCATCGTCACGGTCTACGACATCGCGCACAACATCGCGAAGAAGGAGCTGCACACTATCGACGGGAAAGAGCGCGAGGTGATGCTGCACCGCAAGGGCGCGACACGCGCGTTCCCGCCCGGGCACCTGGAAGTGCCGCCCGCGTACCGTTCCGTTGGACAACCCGTCATCATCCCGGGCAGCATGGGTACTGCGAGTTATGTGCTCGTCGGCACCGAGACCGCGATGCGAGAATCGTTCGGCAGCACGGCACATGGCGCCGGCCGCACGATGAGTAGACTACGCGCGAAGCGTGACTATCCTGTCGAGATGGTGAAGGATGAACTTGAGCGCGCAGGAGTGACCATCAAGGCCGCATCGCTCAAAGGCATCTCCGAAGAGGCGCCCGGCGCGTACAAGGACGTCGACGAGGTCATCAAGGTCAGCGATGACGCCGGTCTCGCGAAAAAAGTCGCGCGCATGGTTCCGATCGGCGTGATTAAAGGATGATATCATGGACCGCCAAGAGGAACTAGTGAACGGAGTGAACGTGGTTCCGATCGGCGTGATTAAGGGATGAGATGGGAAATTATGGATTTCTATCATTACACTACATCGCACCTGTGGAATACCCGTATCGTGAAAGAAGGATTACATCCGAAAAGAACGCTTATCGGTCCACCATCAGACTCTGATGCGCTGAATAGATTCTCAATGCCCGGTTTCGCGGTAAAAAAATACTCGTTCGGTCTCTGTGAACCGGAACCACAATCATGGACGGAGTCAGGAGCGTTCGAGAGCCTTGCAAAACATGTGATGAGATGGTCCTCTGAATACCGATCAGAGCCTGAATTCTGTCCGCGGATGGTGCTGATCAAGACCATCGTCCCTAAGAAAAGGATTTTCGTGCTCGATTCAGCATATATAAGCGATTTCTGGAAAGCTAATGGTTTTCATGAGAAACAATACTTTCTCGGAAAATATCTCGAGTCATTTCGTTCGGCGGAAGCATACCGTGGCGGATATGCGTTGCCGGAGATTGTCACGAAAGAAATACTTCCTCCGGACAGATTGACGTGCATTTGGACGGGAAGATTAGATGAGCTTATCGCACATGGATAAAACATCGATCGAGGAACGACACCATGCATAACATCGTCGAACGGCAGTTCTTACATCGCATCAGGGAGCTCGACAAACAACTGCCGCATTTTTCCGACGGCCGTATCGACTACACCGGTGCGAGGATAGCGCCAGTGCTCAACTGCTATATCCGTCACGATGACAGATTGCTCGTGCTCAAGCGCAGCGACAAAGTCTCATTCCTCAAAGGACGATGGCATGTGATAGCAGGCTATCTCGACGAGATAAAGACTGTCGAGGACAAGGCGATCGAGGAACTCGGTGAGGAGACGGGGATACTGCGTGCGCACGTATCGTCGGTACAACTGCACGAGCCGTACGTCGCACATTCGCACAACACCGATTGGGAGGTCTACCCTGTGCTTATCGATGTGCGTACAGCGGACGTGACGCTCGATTGGGAGCACAGCGAGTACGCATGGATACGCGCGGATGAGATCGATGCGTACGGTATGGAGCCGAACATCGCTCGGTACGCGAAGAAGTTCTTTGGGTAATTATTTAAGCGATGTCGCGCTCCCTTCGTAGTGGATACCCAGGCCATCGCTTCGCTCGACGAGCTGCAAGACCTCTTGCGACAGAATACCTGCTGGGCAAACGGTAAGAATTTCTCGATCGATCATCTCCATGCGACGGGCGCGAACTCCCGATGGTCGTATGAGAATATCTTCGGCATCTACATGGCGAATCCCGGATATGCTTGGATGGCTGCCTGGATGGCGGCGACCGACCGTACGAAAATTCGAAAACGCAGCATTACCTATCATCGTCCAGTGATTGACGATCATCTTGGCAGGATAAGTGTCTGTTCGTCTGAGGAGAACGTCTTGCGTGACCACGACGCGTTCCTCTATCTTGTGGATCCGACGAAGTACTCGTCATTGCGGCAAATTGATGTATCTTTGCTATACGGCGTAGAGAAGATCGATGCACTCTTGCACGAAGGCTTCATGGAACGGGTGTGGGTGAAACGAGAGACTCGACAGATGAATTACTTTGCAAAGTTCACCAATCCTGCAGTTGTCCTTGTGGATGCTTGGCAGCTCGCGCTCGTGAATGTTGATATAATTTTGCCCGATCGGGAAATAGTCATCCCGCATACGGTTATCGCAGAGATGCAACAGCGAATCGGTCGCTTTTCACACGAGAGTTCTGAGAATTATATACGGGATTGAGCATCAGATATCGATCACGACCTGCACGAGCCATGTGCCGTCCGGCTGTTCTGCGCAGATCATGTCGGAGTATGTGACTGCCTTCAGGTTGCCCGATATCTTCGTGGGGCATTCGCCCCGCAGTGTCGCATCGAGGACGAATTTCCCGTCGCGCTCCACGATTGTCAACGCTTCTGCGATGCTCGGCAGGAATTTCTCGGTGTCGTAGAGGAAGAGTATCTCGTCGATGAAGTCGAAGAGCAGGCTCTCGAGTCTCCCCGCGCGCACGCTGATATGGAATACCGCCTCTGTGCCGAGCGCTTCGGGCGGCGTCACGATAGCGACCATGCCGCGCAGCGCGTTCGCGAATGCCTCCTCTTTCGTCAAGCCGAATGCGCGGAATTTCGCATCCGCGGTATGGTCGAGTAGCTCGTACGGTTGCATGGCTCTTGGCAGGCGATGACGGTTTAAGAATCTACTGGCGACTGAGTCCATCGACGTACTCGTACGTGACGCGGGAGAGATTCGCTATGACTGCGTTCGCATCGGGAAGCGAGAATCCTTGCGTCATGATGCAGAGGATGTACGGGTTCTCAGGATAGTATACGATGCCGCAATCGTGGAATTGTTCTCCATCGTGCCAATAGCCTATCTTGTGCGCCACCACTATATCGGCAGGAACACCTGCCGGGATACCATCGTTGAACGATGTGTTCGATAAGAGGCGCAGGGTCTGTTCTGAGTGCTCCCTGGTGAGGTATGATGAGTGGTAGAGCGAGCGGAGCACATTACTGTACTCCTTGACTGATATCTTCGTGTGCGGATCAGCAAGGTCGTGCTGCACCGTCTCATATGACAATCCCATGCGCAGGAGCGTGTTCGCGTAGTTCTCGCGGCCGATTTGTCGATAGAGCATTTCTGCGGCGGTGTTGTCAGAATAGTAGGTGTTCAGCCACATCAGGTCGGCGATGGTGTACTCCTCTTCGTTCTCGGTATTTATATATGATAGAGGACCGAATCCCAGCATTCTGTTGTTTGGAAGTACTGTCACCTTGGTGGAGAGATTCAGTGTTCCGTTCTCTATGCACTTGAATGCCGCGGCGATAAGCGGAACTTTGCGCAGGCTTAATGGGAATGATTGCTCCTTCTCTCGCAGCCCTATCCATGCACCGGTGTTGAGGCTCTCCATGTAGAAGAAATACTCTTGTCCCGGACCGTACTGCACGGTGTCGTTGATGATGCGTTTGAGCGGCGCGTAATCCGTGCGATAGAGTCTCTGGGCGCGTGAGAACTCCTGTTCATCCAACTGTGCTATGGTCGGATGGAGGTGCGGATATTGCTGTTCTGATGCGGGATGGGTGTGATGTATGAGCTGTCGTATGGTGTATATTGTCACGACATTTATGATGACAATCACAATAACAAGCACCAGTATGATTTTGCGCATGCGGGCGTTCGTCATCCTCATAGTGCTCTGAGTCAGTCATGCTGGATAAAAAGATATCTTTTTCTCGGCTGTAGTACCAGTCACGTGCGCGCTAAGGCGCGCGTATGTGGCGGATTGTTGTTGATGGATCATCGTTTTCGGGAATGTTTTAATACTCATCCACTCCAGTTAGTGTTTTCTAGGTGAGACTATGCGAGAACTTAGACTTGGTGCTGTTACACTGCAAGATATGCTCGAACGCGGACGCGTCGACTTCAGGCACATGCCCTACAATGGGGGAGATGCTCGCGGTGCCATATTGTCCGTCGGCGCAGGATTGCGGTTCTACACGTGTGATTCGGCATCGTTTTTCGCAGTCGTGACGCCGCAGGCGTGCGGGGGTGGACCGTATCGGATATTCCCTGGCGCACCAGTGCATATCGTGGACTACGCTGGCGCTTTGATGCTGCACGACGGGATACCCGTCTTTGATGGCGCGCTCTGCCTGCATAATTATGGTCATCATCCACGCTCTGGCGCCCCGCTTTTCGCCGGTACTCACGGTTGGACGTCGGTCGTGCGCCCTCGTATTGAGGAGATTGTTGCCTTTCCAGACTCGTTCTCTACGAGGATTGTGTACGGTGGGACCTCGCGCGATGCGTAGATATCCGATTTAGCCAACCGCGTCTCCAGATTCTTCAATCTCTTTTTCAGCTAACTATATGTCACACTGTATCGCTCCTGCTGCGGTTTCGAGTGCTAACGAGAAAACGCGCGTAGGAACGGAGTGACTCCGCTGCGGTTTCGAGCGTTAACAAGACAACGCGCGTAGGAGCGGAGTGACTCCGCTGCGGCGAGAGTGCGATTGTGTATGCGCAACTCGCGGCCGAGTCTACCGCGGTGCGTGCTACCTAGCGCTTCCCCGCCAAGGTTCGGCGATACTCGACGAACCTAGGAACGGAGTGACCAAGGCAGCGAAATGATGTAATAACGATGCGATGTTTGTTGCGATGATGAATACTTCTGATGCGTCGCCTTACCATTTCATCTTGAGCTCTTCTATCTCTTCGATGTTCACGACGGGACGCGGCACTTTCGAGAAATCGTCCGAGATGCGCGGACATGCAGTGTTGATATAACTCTCGATGAACGGGAAATCCTCGAGCTTCGAGAAGTCGATGGTATCGCCAAGCAGGAGGTAGAATGTCTTGTCGGGGAAACGCTCCTGCAATCGCTGTGCCGGTTTGAGACGCTGTTGGCCGTATTTCGTCGTTATCAGCACACCGATGCGCTTACTAGCGTAGAACGTGGCAAGCCCCGCTTTCCGTCCCTTGATGACGTCAGCGATCTCCTCTTTTCCCAGCACTCTTGATTTTTCCGTCTTCGGATCGTAGACGTAGACTGGTTGGTCGTTGTTGAAGAGGAACGCTGTCGGGTGGAACCGCCCATCGCCCACATAGACGAACGCCTCTTGCGCGACATCCCATTTCTCGGTGCTGCAGCCCAAGACCTGGCCGTCATGCCATGCGTGCTTTGGACGGGCTGTCTTCACTGCGATGCCTGCGGCCTCGAGTTGCCTCTTGAGATCGTCGTATTGGTGGTGGAATTGGATATTGAGAAAGAGAAGGACCGTCTTCGGGAGCTGCGATAGGAACGATTCAGGCAGCACAACGCGCTCCTTGTACCTGACATCAACGAAACTGAGCTTCATACGGCGTGAGAAGCAGAAACGGGTTTAAAAATGTGCGGGCATCGTGGAGTCCTTAGGCGAACGGTGTCGCAATCACTGCCTTGGCGTAGTTTGCGTTCGGAGCATGGCGACGAAGGCATCCTCAAGAGCGAAGCTCTTGGGACGTCGGGAATAATATTCCCGAACGAACTGCGGAACGAAGTGACCGCAGGTCCGAGGACCGAATGCTCGACCGGGTCGAGCCATATGAGGTCCGAGACCGAACGAGAGTATGAACGCCGCAGTGATTGAAAAAGTCTTATCACATAAGCGCCTCATCAAGGGAGATGCGGGTATCGGCACCGGGAACTGCGTTCCCTCGTGTACGTTCTGATGACGGGCGACTTCGCGAGTAACGGAGCAAAGACCTTGATTGTCCGAAACCGGACCGGGGGCGTATCCGCCGCAGCCAATCGTCGTTCGTATCGCATCAATCGGCGGGAAGCAGATCGATGACGGTTATCTCGTTCGTGCTGCCGAGACGCATAGGCGGTCCCCATGTGCCGGTGCCCGCCGAGACATACACAAGAAGCCCTTCCTTCTCGTGCAGGCCATTCACTGGGCGTTCTGCGATGGGCACGAGGAGCGTGAAGGGGAATATCTGTCCATTATGCGTGTGGCCGGAGAGCATCAGGTCGATGCCTGATCCAGCAACGCCTTTCCACCCGCTCGGTCGATGATAGAGCAGCACACTGTATGTCTCATCGTCCATCGCGGCATCGCGCAAGATGCGCTCGATCTCACGGGATACTGCCGCGGCATTCGCTTGATTATCCACGCCGATAAAGCGGACACCGCCCATCTCGACGGCAGTTCCAGCGATGTGCCGCACAGTCGTCCCGTCAAGCATGCGATCTACGATGCCTTCTCCTGCATAATCCTCATGGTTCCCCGTGACGTAGTAGACCGGAACGCCGATATCGTCGAATCGACGGAACGTCGCAGGGTCGAACGGGCCACGCCCATCGATGAGATCGCCGGTTATGACCACGACGTCGGGGTTCAGCGTCTGCACGTGTTCGATGACACGCGCCATATGGTTATCGCCGCGGATAGCGCCGATATGCAGATCGGTCAGTTGCACGATGCGTAACTCCGAAGCGATGCGCGTGTCGTGCAGTTCGACGCGTTCGACGCCGATGATCTGTCCGCAGATAATCGCCGCGACGACGAGTCCTGTGCTCGCGGCGAAGACCGCTCTCCGCCATGTCCGTGATTTGAGCTTGATGAACCGCGCGAGGAGGAGCTGGATGACGAGCACACATGCGATGATGAACGCTGTGCCGAGCATCACTGCCGCAATAAGATATGCTGTTTTGGTCGCGGAATTCTCCCATATCGCCACAAGCACGCTCGCAAAGAGAAATGCTGTCGTGGCGAGCGCAACGGCGGTGTAGAACCACGCGCCGCGCCTCCAGCCATAGAGCGAAGCGAGCCGTCGCAGGACGAAATAATGCAATAGTCCGCTCACGCCGAGCACAATGCCGAGAAATATCGCAATGCCAGGAATCATGGCCAGCAGCGTCATATCGCTACGGGATGGCCAGGGGTATATTAACGTTAGGAACTACGCGGCTCTTAGGCAATAAGCAGCATTGTTGTGGCCTTGGCGTAGTTTGCGTTCGTAAGACTAGATCAATGAACGGGATGATTGCGGAATCAGCCGCCGGCGATGACAGCTGCCGCTTAACGGCTGCCGCTCAGATGTAGCCTTTTGCATGCAGGTACTCTCGTTCCCCATTGCCACGGTGTTGCGTATGGATGCCGTTCGACGCTCACAGCACCGTGGCTGAGAGATGACTGTGTGTATTATCCTCCGCCCAATATCTAGCATCTTGCTTTTATACTCACGCGAATACTGTCATAATGCTTTTAATGCACAAGTGGCTCACGAGGCAGCATGCGTACCCACAAAAGCCATGCGCACCGTCATAACGGTCGCGATAAGCGACGTGGCAAAGCGCTTCTCAACGAAAACATCGCACAAAGCCTCGGTGTCGCGTTGACCCCCCAGGATTGTGATACCACTGATTATAACGCTGAACGCGATAAGAGCCTATACGACAATCAAGCCGTCGCGATCGAAGATCTTCATCGTGCGCGCGAGATGGGTATCACACTCTATTGCCATAGTGACCGGAATGCCCAGGACACCGATAGACCTGACGTCAAGAACGACACTTCCCGTGATGATCACGATGCAGGATTCGACAATCTGAACCTCATAGCTGACAATCCGCTCAACGACTACAAAACGCATCTACAGGCAAAAGAGACTATGCGTCTATCGCGCGAGGCTCCCAAACGCCCGCCCGTACGCCCCGCGGTAGCCTTCGCTGTGCGCAATGACCTCGATGAGATAGCGATGAACGATTGCGGCATCACGCTCTACGAATGCAGGGGCAATAGGATTGTGTTCAGCTCGCCGCACGAGTATATCGCTGGCACAAAGGAAGCGCTCAAGAGCCAGGCGATCGCCACCAACGATGCGCACACCGCGAAAAAATGGGGCATTCATCTTTACAGTCCGAACGGCCACGCTGTGAGGCTCGACACCATAGCACCTATCGATAATGGCCCTGCAGCGGCGCAAAAGACGGGGGATCCTGTCGCTACGACGACAAGCAAGCATTACAAGCTTCGCAAAAACGACGTGTATGATCCGACGCGGACGCGGATATCGCCCGAGGATGCGGCGAGGGCATCCGCGCTTTTCCGGGCGAAAGTGGACGCGCGCGATGAGACAGAGCTCAACAAACTCGGAATCAGTATGGTCGCGACGACTGATGGGAAGATCGGCATAATCTCACCGAGACAATACTTGCCTGCGAAAGCGAGCGATCGGGTACTCCAAGCCGAAGCGGCGAACGACGCGCAGCTTGCACGGCGGCTCGGCATCTCTCTCTACGGTGTCGATGGGTCGGGCAGCGATCCCACGCCGCTAGACCGGATATCCAGCATCGAGCGGACGCTGTATGCCGAAGGTATCCGTACCAAGAACGTGCAGGCATTCTCGAGCTACATCGCCGACCACCGTATCCCTGTCGATGATAAGATGGCATGCCTGCTTGGTTACGTCCGCGCAGCGCAAAAAAACGACCAGCTCGATAAAGCGTTCACGCACGAAAACTGCGCGACAATTCTCAGCATCATCCATGACACAAGCGTACCACGCGATGATCGCGAGCAGATATATCACAATGGAGTGAGGATGCTACGCGACCAGCTCTGGCGCAAGCCGATGTTCGCGGATGCACCCGCGAGATTCTTGTATTTCCGCCAGCGCCTCGAAAAGATAGCGCCCGATATCATGGACCATCAGCTCGCCAACTTGTGAGCGAGCGCGGCCGCAACCTTGGCCGTTGACTGGTTTGCTCGTCGATCGATTAACCCCTGGGGTGCATTGCGCAGCGTACATTGTTGTATAGAGTATATTTTTGTGACTGCGCATGCGGAGAGATTAAAAAAGATTATACTTCATCTCTCATTGACCAGTGCTTTTTTCGCTGTCAGCGTCATCCTGTCAGCGTCATCTCTTGAGAATGATGATGTTGCCGCGTCCCTTCTTGATGCGTTCGATGCGCCTCTTGTGCTCGAGTTCGGTGAGCATCATACTCATTTTCGCTTCTGAGCATGGTATGTGGCGGCGCAGCTCTTTCTGTGTTGCGCGCCCATCCTCGTTTTCGAGCACCGTGATGATCGATCGCAGTTCGGCCGGGAGCTCTTCGATGGCGGGTTGCGCTATCGGTGTTTCTCTGATGCGTGCCACCGGAGGTGTTACCTCGGCGGCATTGTCGGTGGTATCGCGTGTCCGCGCCGCCGTTTTCTTTGTCTTGTTTGTCTTCTTCTTGTTTGTCGCAGTATTCTTTCCCGTGTTGAATGTACTGCGTCGTTTCCTCCGCNNACCATCGCCAGTATTGCCAGTATGGCCGTCGTTGTGACGATGTCGACCGTACCGCCGTCTTGCGTGATGCCAGTCGTTATGTCGTCTATGTCGGGGAGCTCTTCATCGCTGTACTCTTCGGCGGGAAAGAGGATGAAATCGTACGTGAATGTGCCGTTGTGCGTTATATTGAGCGCGGTGTGGTCATCGTATTGTTGTCCGCCTATGTTGTATTGCGCGCGGACGGCGTAGACTCCAGGGTTCAGTTCGATGACGTACGTCCCGTTCGGCAGGATGATCCGTTGCGGCGGTGAGCTCTCCACAGTCAATAGGCTGTAGCGCGCGATGTCGAGGTCCTGCGTGTAGACTGTTCCTGAAAGCGTCGCTGCTAGTGCTGCAGTCATGGATGTAATCATGAGCAACAATGCTATGGGCAAGACTGCTATCTTGAGTATCTTGGTATTGGTCGGCGTACGTATCGGCGCGCGCGCATCTGGAATCCCGATGGCGAAAGGCGTCGGCATGTCTGATTGTCGTTCTGTTATTCTCATCGTCCCGCGCACCATGGGTTGCAGAGTCGATGCCTTATTTATTAATTATCGTCATCTCATGCACGTATCGGTTGTTGCAATATCGGTTTCAGTATCGGTTTTCGTCTCTGTCGTGCTGTGTGACAGTCGCGCGTGTTATCACTATCGATGTTATTGTTAAAAACAGTTATTTTGATAATGAATTGTAATTTAGAGCGTATATTAAACTACAAAGTGTATTATATATGTATATTAGTATTATAATGAAAAAATAATCATATATGAACTTTTCTTCACGTTACTTTCGAAAGTAAGTTTATAAACGACTGTGTGCTGTGAATCTTACAAGCCCCTGCGGATCGGCGCTGAATGGTGCTTCCGGTCGGCATCGTGAGGGCTTGGCGGCATTGAGCCGCTTCAGGAAAGTTCAGGTTAAGGAACAACAACATGGAGGGATGTGCAATGATCAAGAAAACAATGGCGCTCCTCCTGGCGTTGATGATGGTCGTCACATTCGTGCCGGCCGCATTCGCCAGCGGAGATGATGATGGCAGTTCGGGCGACGGTTCGAGCGGCTCGGACGATGTGAACGACGATGATGGCGCAGCAGATGATGACGCTGACGATGTTGCTGATGATAGCGATTCTGAGGCACGACCGTTACTGCGCGCTCAACTGCGTAGCGGAATCGCCGTTGGCGAACGCGCTGAGACGCGCGAAGACCTCAAGGTGCAGATCGAACTGCGCAAGGAGGAACGCGAACGCGCTCGAGAAGAGCGCAAGGAGCAGATTGAGCGCATGAAAGAAGAGGGTAAGCAAGCCCGCGACGAGATGCGCGAGCGATTCAAGGAGTTCAAGGACTTGAGCGTCGAGGACCGCAAGGCGTTCATCGATGAGTTCAAGAGCCGCCGCGAACAGATCCGTGAGGAGTTCAAGACCAACCTTGAGCAGGTCCGCGAGCAGTACAAGGCGGACAAAGAACGCATCAAGGAGCTCCGCGAGCAATTCAAGGATGAACGCAAAGGATTCCTCGATGCCCGCGATGACTTGCGCGAGCAGTGCAAGAAGGATGCGAGCGCTGAATGCGAGGATGCCCGCGGCAAGCTCGCCGAGGAGGGCAAGGGATTCATGGGCAATTCCGCTGAACAGATGCTGCGCATCATCGGCACCATGAAGACGCGCATCCAGACCAATGCGAACATCGATGACACCACCGCCGCCACAATGGTGCTCCAGCTCGATGAGCGCGCTGCGTCCATCGAAGATGCGAAAGAGCTTATCGATGCATTGACGAACGAGAGCACGGTGAATGAGACCAAGGCGGCGGCCGAGTCCCTGCGTACTGCGTGGAAAGAGGCGCGCGTGACCATCCGCTTGGCTGAAGGATTGCTCGTGCACTCCAGATTCCAGGAGTTCATCAATCACTTGAATGCGATGGATGTGCGGTTCAAGGAGGCGAGCGATGCGCTTGCATCCGACGGGAAAGACGTCGCTGCGCTGAATGCGGCCATCGATGATTTCGAAGCGGAGATCGACAGCATCACCGCAAGCTATCGGCAGGCGAAGGACTCCTACTTGGACGCGATGGACACTGTGAAGACTGAAGCTGAGGCGAACGCTCTTCTGAAGTCGACGCATGAGCAGCTCAAGGCGGTCCGTGAGGATGCGGGCGGCGCACGTGATTCGCTCCGCAACATCTTGACGCTGTTACGCGGTCTCGATGTCGAGCGCCTCAAAGAGGTAGCGCGGTCGATCAGCGATGATACAGTGAGCGATGATGTCGAAGTCGAGGTAGAGGTCGAGACGGAGATCGAATCCGAATCGTCCGATGATGACGGCACCGCCGATCAAGGCACTGGGGACGATGAGGTGACTGCATGAGATCCATCGCAGTGCTCCTCATCGCGATGTTTATCGTCGGAGTTGCGACGTTCGGTTGCACAGGCTCCACGCCTGATGCCGGGGATACAGCCGCTCCTGCAGATGATGCGTCGGTGCAAGTCGTGGACGAGTTCGAGAATAGCCTTCCAGATGATACGATCGAGAGCGCGACGAGCGACCTCGACAGTCTGGATAGCGACTTAGCGTCAATCTAGCTATGCAGTTTATGTTCCTTTTTTTCTTTCGTTTCTCCCATTCCTGTCGTCGTATAACAATGCGATGTGTCTTCTGGAGTATCTAGTTTCGTGTAACATTTATAAAGTCCAATCGCCAGGAATCTCGCATGGTGCGCTCGGGAGCTGATCTCGAAGCATTGGTCAACCTCTACCGTTTGGAGGGAGGTCATGTTGAGAGCGATCGCGCGCTTCTGCAATGCGCGTATCACACTCTCGATGTTGTGAAAAAGCACGGGCTTAGTATCGTCGATGTCGCTAGCGTGGTCGCCGCGTACGCCAAGACGTCCGGATTCAAGGAAGTGTCGTGCTCTCTCTGTGATGCATCGTGCAATACGTTGAACGCTGCGCACACGGCAGGCGCATCCGTCGATGATGCGATAGATATTCTCACCGCCTATGCGAAAGGTTCGAGATACGCTGAATGGGTGAGCGGGCTGAGCAAGGTGACGTGCCAGACGCTTGAGACGCTGCACAAGACGGGATTCTCCGCCGCCGATATCGCGATGCTCGTAGACTGTTATGCGACACATTCCGCCCACGACAATACTGCGGCGCTCTTAGGGGATATGGTCTGCAGGACTATCACGACGCTCAGCGCGACAGGGCGGAAACCCGGCGAAGCCCTCGACCTCATTAAGGAGTATTATCGTTCCTCCAACCGTGAGGAGTGGGCGTCTGATCTCGCCGATGCGACTTGCACCACGCTCGAAGCGCTCGGCGGCACCGAATACACGTCGCGTGACGCTGCGGCGATCATCCATGCCTACTCGCGCGCTTCAGGGCGCAGGGAGCGCTCGGCCTATCTTGCCGCTGCCGCGTGCGCGACGATCGAGCATATGTCGCAGGAGCGTATCGATGTCGATACTATCGTCGGACGTATAGGCTCGCTCCATCTTGACGAGATGCGTGAGAATGAGCACCAGCATGTGGTGCGTAAGGGCGATATCGTCAAGCGTCATTTCGGTCCTGCGCGATGGGTCCTCATGCTCAAGGAGCAGCACGATTTCAACCAGAAAGCGAAAGTCCATCGTGACGCAAACGAGATAGCTGCCATGGTGTTCAAGGAGTGATCGGGCGGCATTGCAGCTATTCTTCTTCTCTTGATGTTTCTTTCTAGTCTGGTCAAGTATCGGGCCGCTGTTTTGGATACTGTTATATTCTATCGCTTGGTACTGTCGTCCATGGAGATGAACGATCCATCGTTGGATGATTGTGTGGATTGGGCGCATGCACAGATACAATCTCGCTTAGGCGTATCGTTTCCGAGACCTCTCTTGATTATCGGCGATGAAGAGATCAAGGCTCGCATGCAGTGCGGCTCTAGGCGTGATGTCGCTCGTGTGCTTCCAGAGATGATGTACGATGACGTCTCTGGTGCCATTATCGTCCCGGACAGCTATTTGTCGTCTGCTGGAGAGATCAATCCATCGCGACGTCGCTATGTGCTCCTTCACGAGATTGCGCACGCTTTGACGACGCATGTGAATCCTATACTCAATGAGGAACGAATCACTTCGCTTCTCAATAGCGATCTTCGTCGGCAACGTGTGGGTTACTCTCTGTATTCGTTCGTGGAGGGGATCGCAGACGGTATCGCTGTGGGTGTCGCGCACGCTTCTGAAGATGCCGCGTTGCACGCGTGTGCCGATGAGGTCCATGGTGCGCGGGTCGATTACTTCGTGCGATGGCTTGATGCGTACTTTGCACCGTACCGCAAACTGCGTTCGTCCATCGATATGTGCAGGCGTACTGGCGTACTGCCATTGCCACAATCCGTTGATATGGTCGCGGCAAGTCCGTCCGATCCGTTGTCGTGTGCTCTCTCGATACTCGATCGCTGTCCGGGGGTGGTGGCGGCAAACAACGCCCATTACGCCGTCGGCTACGACTTCGTGCGCAAGGTCGGCGTCGACCCGATAGCGCTCATGCGTAAACCCCCGACTTCTTTCAAGGAATTGCTGTACCCCGAGACGTATGCGAAATGGTAGTGCGTAGGTACTCTTATTTCGTTACTTGAGTGATACCTCGTGCTTCAGCTCGAGGAGAGTCGCCTTGGAGTAGGTCAGAAAATCGGCCGATTCATGCAGGTCGATTTTCGTAAATGCTGCAAGGGACGAGCAGTAAATGCTCCGCGACTCTCGAGCTTTGCGAGGAGATACCCTGGGCTTTAGCCCGGGGTCATTCATTTTCTTTCCAACGCTGCGGAGGATGCACTGCGCTTCGCAGCATTGTCTCAGTCCTCATATGGCTGCTTCGGCTGTTGCCTCGCAGCATTCGGCCCGCGGGATGGCTCCAAGGCAGCGTTCTACTGCCCGTAGTCTCTTGTGCTGAGATGAGTGCTGCAGAATCGGTGAGTTATTCCGCGATTCTCGATAACCTTTATTAATCCGATTGCGTCACTTCCGTCGGTGAAAATATGACTGATACCATTCCTCCTCAAGACATCTATGACGTGATCATCGTCGGCGCTGGCAGCGCAGGCATGGCGGCCGGCATCTATAGCGTACGCTTCGGCCTCAAAGCGTTGGTCCTGGGCAAGGTCGTCGGCGGCCTGCTCAATGAGAGCCATAATGTGGAGAACTATCCCGGTTATGCCTCCATCCCCGGCCTCGATCTCATGATGAAATTCAAAGAGCACTGCGATCACCTCAACGTCCCTATCAAAGAGGAGTGGGTGACTGCCGCGCAATCGATCACCGGTCATGGACAGCACGGAACGTTGTACCGCATCGCTGCTGAAGACGAGGCTGGCGCGAAGCACGAATACACCGGTCGTACGCTCATCCTCGCGATGGGCACGAAGCATCGCAAGCTCGGCGCGAAGAACGAGGAACGGCTGTCGGGGAGAGGAGTCAGCTATTGCGCGACGTGCGATGCTGCGTTCTACAAGAACGTCCCTGTCGCTATCGTCGGCGGAGGGGATAGTGCTGCGCAAGCGGGCGACCTCGTCGCTCAGTTCGCGAGCCACGTCTACATGCTCGTGCGTAAGGAGAAGATGCGCGCCGAGCCCATCAATGTCCAGCGGCTCGAGCAGAACCCGAAGGTCACGATACTCTACAATACGAACGCTCTGGAGGCGCTCGGCGATAAGATGCTCACCGGCATCAAGCTCTCGACTCCTTACAACGGCAGCGATATCCTCCCTGTGGAGGGCATGTTCGTGGAGATAGGTCATGATGTGCAAAGCGAGCTCGCGGCACAGCTCGGTGTCGAGCTCAATGACCATAAGGAGATCAAGATAGATTCGGAATCGCGGACGAATCTGCCGGGTGTGTACGCCGCCGGGGACGTGGCGGATCGCCCGTACAAGCAGGCCATCACCGGTGTCGCCGAGGGTGTCGTCGCGGCGTTCGGCGCGTATTCGCGCATCAAAAAACCCGGTCCTGATAACGGTGCCGACGTCAAACGCGGTTGATGGCGTGTCGTGCGTCTCTGCCATGGCGATTGCCTGCCGGTGATCGACCTCGCAGGCGATGGGTGAAGAGAAAAAAAGAATGTATTCTATATCGTCTTGCGATGAAGCCACGCCTTCTCTCTATCGCGTATTCTCCCGCACATATTGCATCACCGGACATGACTCCGCTTGCGTTTTCGTCGGGAATCCCGCCTCTCTTCCCATCTGCACGCAATGACTGTTGTGCGCAACGCAAGTCATCCTCGCAGTGTAGCCACCGCGATGGGTCCAATCTGCGTCGCGGTAGCTCCTGACCAGTCCGAAGAGCGGGCATGTGTCGTCGGGCCGTTGCAATGCCTGCGCGTATGCGTCCGTGAGGTCATCGAGATGATTCCTCGCTATCTCACGATAATGCTCTCGTTGCATCTCATCAAGGCGTTCTCGCGCCGTATTTGCCATCTCGGCCATCATCACTATCGAACTGCTCATATGATTACCTCCGTTGTATTGTGGCATTGTTGTATCGCCAAAGTTCGTTCTTCTGTAGGCTACGTTTGTGTGAAAGAACAACTGCTCGTTTCGTCGTTCCAGAACGGTTTTGGAGACCGCGTTATAGAGCGATTTATGAGAGCACAATCAGAAGCGCCAGGGCCAACGTGTGGTCTGAGCATCGTGCATGCGGTGTGGTGGGGTGTAGTGGTTAAAATAGTTTCCGCCGCGGCCTTAATGCCTGTGTTCCAATCTCGTCTTCTGCCTTATCATGTCCACCAGTCTCATCTCCACCGGTCTCATCTCCGGTTGTGATGTCGTATCTGATGACGCGCGTGTCCATGGGAGCTCGTATGGCGCGTGTTAACCGTTCTTTGGCATTATCGGCGTCATGTTCGCGTTTTCTGCGCAAACGCATTTATAGGAGGGATCAGTCTATCATTCCATGTTCGGGCGACAATCACGGCGCGATAGTGATGATGCGCAGCAGTCTCATGATCGCGATCGTCGTGATGGCGAGGGTGCTCTCGATGGGAGCTATTCTGGTGCCGCCGATATCGTCGATCACAGCGCTATACAATCTCTCGATCAACATACCTCGCAGTGTGCTCTAGCGCCTCCCCATTACGGCGTGCAGTTGCCCGAATCGGCCGCGCATGAGCAACGCCGATTCCTCGCATCGCTCGATCCCGCAGTCTCCGTCGCACGAATACTGCTTGACGACCAGGTCTGCTGGCCGCAAGGCGATATGCGTTATTTCCACCTCCATGGTGCGATGGCGTGCTTCCGCGAGCAGTATACCCAGAGGGTCTCGTCTTCGATACGCGATATAGTGCAGAACGCCAATACCGATCTTCCATCGACGAGTAAGTTGCTGAATCGCATCATCGAGGTCGGTAATACTCTCGGCGAGCTGAGCGTCGCGACCACCGTTCTCAAGAGCGATGCTCCCGATGTCTGGTCGCGATTCGGGCATGGTGTCGAGGAATCGCAGAGCGTGCTTGAGCATTACGTCGGCGCATGCATCGCTGTGCTGCAATCGAGCCGTGATCGACAGGTCGATGAGGCGTTCCGTCGTCAGCATAGCGAGATGGAGGCGCTCTTCGACAACGCATCGCGTCATGAGGCGGTGGCGAAAAAAGCGCTGTTCCTCGCGTACGAAGCGAGCGATCGTCCGGATGTCGTACGGCGCCGCCTCGACCGCCTTGTGGGGACGTTGGGTCTCGTGCAACATTCGCTCCACGGATACGAACTCTACCTGCCTGATGATTGCGTCCCGATCGTGCGGGAGATGGCGGGCGCTTTTGACGAGGTCATATCCGACGCCGTACGGATAGCGAACGCGGATTCGTGGTATTTCTCGTCGATTCAATCGACAGGTCCGTCTGGCGAAGATGCCGATGGCCGCATGAAGCAGGGTGTTGCCGGAGGGTTGCTGCGGGTGGCGGAGGCGGTCTCCAACTCGAAAATACTCTATGCTGCGTCGATAGGCATGATGGGGTTGAATATTGACAAAAGGCTCGCGGCCTCTCTCACGAGCGACTTCGGGTACTTCATAGAGCGTTATGCGGAAGCGCGCTTCTTCGATAAGCTAGAAGGCGGTTCGTTCAGGCCCGTGGTCTCCGCGCTCGAAGAGGTGCTGATATACCATCTAGCGTCTCGGCATGCGCTTTTCGACAAGGGGGTCGAGAACGCGTTGCGGTTGCAGATGCGTCTTGGCCATGACGCGTCCTGGGTCCGTGATGAGGCGATGAATGCACGCTTGCTTGTTGATGAGGCGAAACGGAACCATGCGTTGCCGGCTTCGCGCCATTCGCGTCGCACGGTGTACGATCGGACGTTCCGTAACGTGGAGTGCAAAGGCCTGTCTGCAGTCGGAGATGATTCGCTCTTCCAAGGTGTGAATAAGGGCTTGCTTGGGTCGTATCGCGCCGATGATCCTCAGTGATGCTTGCATACCGCACTCGGCGATTGGCGGCGCGATTGGCGGCATTCTTATCGATCTATATCAACCCAGTCTCATCGTGGTGTTTTTCCGCGCAAGCCTTAAAAATAGCGGCGTGTCGCTAGGACTTGGAGTGTGGTACTGATGGATATCAGCGTAGTCACAGAGAATGTTCTCGATATGAAACAGGACGGTGTCGTCCTCTTCACCTATGAAGAAGCGGGGGATGTCGAATCGCGTGTGCGGGCGAAGCTTGGCGATGCCATCATCGTGGCGCGTGCCCGCAAGGAGTTCGAGGGCAAGGCAAAACAGGTCATCATCGAACGACGGCCTGATACGCCGCGGTTCTATGCGATAGTCGGTCTCGGGAAGAGAGCGGCTGTAACGAATGAGATACTGCGTTCGTCTGTCGCGTCGGCCGGTGCGGCGCTCCGCAACGCGGGCGCGAAATCCATCGCGGTCGAGCTCCCTGCCGACGCCGACCTCGATCCTGAATCTGCCACGCAGACGATAGTCGAAGGCATCCTGCTCTCAACGTATCAGTTCACACAGTACCGGACGCAGAAGCTCGATGAGATAAAATCCATAGCTTCGCTCGCTGTTGTCACCACGCAGAACCGCGCCGATGCGGCGCAGAAAGGCGTTGCGCTCGGTCGTGTCGTTGCCGAGGCGTGCAACCTCGTGCGCGACTTGCAGAACCTCCCTTCGTGCGATCTGACTCCGGATGCTTTCGCTCAACGCGCTGCGAAAGTGGCGAAGGAGGACGGTGTGAGATCGTCTGTGCTCGGAAAGGATAAGCTCGCGAAGCTCGGTTACGGCGGTATCGTCGGTGTCGGCCGCGGCAGCGCTGCGGAACCGCAGCTCGTCACACTGGAGTATTCGCCAAAGGTCTTCAAGNNCGAGATGAAGTTCGACATGAGCGGTGCGGCGGTCGTGCTGGGTGTGACGCGGGTCGCGGCAAGGCTCAAGCTCCCGGTGCGCATCATCGGTATCATGGCGCTCGCCGAGAATATGCCGGACGGCGGGGCGTACAAGCCTGGCGACGTCGTGCGCACGAAGAACGGCAAGACGATCGAGATAGACAACACCGATGCCGAAGGCCGTGTGGTGCTCGCTGACGCGCTCCACCATGCCACGCTCTATCGTCCCGACGAGATCATCGATCTCGCGACGCTCACCGGTGCTGCCGTTGTGTGCTTTGGCGATGTCGCTGCTGCGCTTCTCGGCTCCGATCAACCGCTCATGGACCGTATCGTCGCCGCGAGCAAGGAATCGGGCGAGAAAGTGTGGCAATTGCCGCTATGGGATGATTATGCGGAGGATATCAAATCCTCGATTGCCGACATGAAAAACGTCGGTGTTCCAGGGTCCGCAGGCACGATAGCCGGAGCGATGCTCCTCAAGGAGTTCGTGGGAAGCGTGCCGTGGGCGCACCTCGACATCGC
>DUGD01000065.1 GCA_013331575.1 Candidatus Woesearchaeota archaeon | reverse complement strand
CCTCATCAATGGCGACCTCAAGCATGAGTTCGGGACGATTAACCAGCAAGAGGAACGATCGGTCCTGGAGCTCTTACGGTTCTTGCAGGAGAGAGGTGTGTCGGTCATCGTGGTGCGAGGAAACCACGATGTGTTGCTCGAGCCGATACTGAAACGAGCGGGTTTCGCATCGTTTGAAGAGTACTTAGAAGGGGATTTCTTCTTCTGTCACGGACACACGCTCCCCCGTTCTCAAGCGTTTAAAGGGGCGAAAACAGTCATCATCGGGCACGAGCACCCTGCGCTCGCCCTCTCTGATGGTCTGCGGCAAGAGACGGGAAAATGCTTCCTATTTGCTTCTCATGGCCGCAAATCGCTCATCGTCTTGCCTTCATTCTCCCGGGCAACGGAAGGGACGGATGTGCTGCGGCAGGAGTTCCTCAGCCCGATGTTGACGCCGGCCGTTCTGCGCAAGGCAGAGGTCTTCCTCGTCATTGACGAAGCAGTCGGAAGTGCCGGGACGCTCGTACAGATCGAGAAGGCCCTCAAACGGTTTTAGAGGTATTTTTCAACGGAAAACGAAATCAACCGTTACGACCTCTTTCTCCCGGGAAGACACCCGGCCTCTTTTTCCCAGGGATTTCTCCCGGAAAAGCATTCCTACATGCTGCGTTTTCGGCAGCCACTTCCTACTTGACACACACTGACAATGATCCTGCGAGATCGCTCTCACAGGGGTGTGATGTGACCTTGCTCTCCAGGGACCTTTGTCGCAAACTTCTCTACTATTGTATGCAGATATACTATTTTGTATATTTGTATAGGTAATATTTATACTTTGCGGTGTTGGGCGATGTGCCCCAGGCATGAGGGGTTTGTTGCTGCTTGTGGGTGAGGGATTGGCGCTCTTTCCTTATGCATTCACATGACATAAGTAACTACTAAATAATAGAAATATTAAAAAGGCAGTGCTGCGCCCCGGCGGGTATTACTGTTGGAGTTGGTGGCGATGACACACGCAGAGAAACGTTATGAAATCAACAAAGGCGCAACCACGCTCTCCCCCGGTACTCCTGCGTTCAAGATACTCGTGGAAAGAGATTTCACAAAGCTCTCGAAAAGGGTCCACCTTGCAATCGAACAGAGACTTCGTCCAGAACTTCTCCTCCAGTCAATTACCGGGCATGCCATGAACGGCCATGGGGCGTTCTTCTCGCAGGGTGTCTCAGGTCCGCGCCGATGTCCGAACGCTGATCTCTACGAGATCATTCAAGGCATGAGAGGGGATGGTGCAGAAAAAAGCCTCGCGCTGCGGCAACGGGTTGTCGATGATGTCCGCACGATGCTCGCGCGCTGTAGCAATGGCCAGAGCCAGGCACCCTGCGCTCTTTCATATCGAGGACGGCCGCTTGCTGGAGTGAATGGTTTCCTCGACGAAGCATGGCGCGTCGAACGTCCTCTCGACATCGTCCGCGGCTTCCTTTTCGGTGTTGCGATCGACAACTTTGACTGGCGTCGGGAAGTGCAGAGCACGCACGGTCTCGAGATGGGCGGCGGCGAGATGCATGCCGTCGATTTCGCCGCGCTACGCGCTACTGGGCTCACGCTTGAACTCCTTGCGTCAATCCCCTTTGAGCTCGAGGCTCCTGTGCGACGGGAGGGAAATTATTGGCTCACAAGAGAGGGCGATGGTTTCGCATGGCTTCTCAACGAGGGAGTCGTATTGACAAGGAAAAAACACTATGTTCCATCGAACGCGGTCCGACCCGCATACGTTCGTCTCATTCGCGGTCAGGGCGTGAGCGATGATGCGTCTGTTATTATGGGCGGTTTCTTGTACGGTCCGGATTTCGCGAAGGGAGTGCTGCTCGCAGACGCGATCGATACGTGGGAGAAGGCGACGCCCCTTGCGTATCCGCATGGCCAGGATGAGCATATCGCGGCCGAAGTGAGGAGCGATCTCACGAGGAGATTGAAGCGGGCTCCTTGGCGCAAAGATGAACTTGTCGATTTCATCTATCTCTGTGCGATCGACCCCCGTCGAGCCACTATCTATCCTGACTGCTCTCAGCGGCGTTTTCTTGAGTACCATTCGGTTGATGGGCGGCCGGCGGCACGTTCCAGCGAGCATACTTACGCGCTTGAACAGCATTTCCGGTTTGCGCAGTGGTTGCGGGGATTTGTCGACAAGCAGGGCTCCTTCGATGCCGACCGCGCCCGTACATCGTTCTCCTCAACGAAAACACCGGACATCAAGATATCATTCACCGAAGTCTCGCTCCATGAATTCTATCTTGAAATCATCAATAGGATAGAAGGTTTCCAGGCAGAGCACGGTTCCATCGGTCTGAGAATGGCTCGCTGATCACAACCGTTTCTTCTCTGCCTTCTCCGAGATGATCGCGGAGTTTCCGGAAGGATCGGAGATCGTAATTTTGAGCGGCTCCTGCCCCCAGAGGATGCGCGTGAGCTTCTTGAGCATATTCTTGCACTTCGTCGCTGTCTCCTCGTCCGCCTCGTCGCCTTCCTGCGCCGCTTTCTTGAGATGCTCGATCTGCTGTTTCATCCGGTTGAGCAGCCCTTCGACATTCGTGATGTAGCCGTTCGCGGTCTCCCCGGGTTCTATCTCGCCGATGTACGCGAGCTTCACTGTCGCTTCCGAGCTCTTGATGACGCGGATCTTCATGTCTGCCTCTTCGCTGATATCGAGAGTGTACTTCACCGGTTCGCCTGTCGCGTTCTCCGCTTCCACGTCCGCCTTGTGGTACTTACAGTTACTGCAGTCCATGCTGAAGATGTGGCATACGCCGAAGAATGGGATGTCGCGCGCCGTCTCCATGAGTGTCAGCGTCTTCTCGTTGCAGAATGGGCAGAGTTCGCCTTCGATGGTCTCGTAATCGAAATCATCGTGCTGCGTCTTCGTCGGCGTCCCTTCAGGCTGCGCACTGTTGTCGGTCTGCTTTCCGGCGGGATCTTTCTTCGTCATGCATCACTCGCGACGCGCGCAAGCTTTTAAAGGTTGCGGGGATGTTCAACGTACCTGCTTTGCAGATGCCTTCTCCATCCTATACCCGCGGCCGATCAATATTTTCTCATCGTTGTCGAGTGTGCTGAAGTCGCTGTAGAACGATGGGCTGTGATCATCGGGAATACTGTGCTGTATGTGTAGTATATTGGTATTCCCTTCAGATACTCGTACTCGATAGATGTTCCGTCCAATCTCTATCGCGGATTGCGCCGTGCTTACGATGCCTGTGCCTCGTTCCAGTATCACATATTCAGTTGCTATCTTATTGTCGATAGTTTTGTGTCGTCTAAGAATGTGTAGTGTTTGCATAGGGTTCTCGAGTGCATCGTTCATCGGTATCACGGATGTGGTATTCCGTGCCGCTTTTTATGCGTTCTGCAATCGCGCTAGAATAATCGAAATATTGATAGAAAATGAGGATGTGAAAAAGAAATCCTACTCGGTCTCGACCGGCGGGGCCTCTTGGCCCGGTGCGCGGTAGATCTTCGCGAAGTTCGGCGTGATGACGATGTAGTCCTCGCCGAATCCTGCGATGTCTCCTTCGACCGCGTCGCATGTCTTCTTGAGCTTGTTGATTGCTCGCTTGAGCTCAACCAGGTCCTTGTCCTTGAGCGGCCTGATGTTCACGAGGCAGATGGTGTACCCTTCGCGCATGCTGTCGAGGATGGGCTTGATATCTTGGAAATCGTCGAGATTGAATGGCCTGACGATGACTTTCGCGTTGCCGAGTCCCGGAGTGTCGCTATTGAGCTCGACGTATTCGTCCTCGGACTCGATGTTCTCGTCCTCGTCGTACGCCTTCGTCTTGAACCTCTTGAACTCGAAGAATTTCACCATTGTTCCTCCTCCATTGTTCCACCGCTGTGCCTGGGGATGGCAAAAGTCCTTCTCCTGCGTATATAAACTTTTCTGTAACCTTTTTCCAGGAGAGACGCGGCGTCCAGGATGCCTGTTATAGGTGCTTATGACGGGTGGTTGCGCTAGTGTACTGTGCCGGGGTTGCTTGCGATGCGTTGTATGGTGCTGTGTCTTGCGTTATCTCTGTCGTATGCCTGTCTCCATTCCGGCCATATCTTGCCGTGGCAGGGCACTGCGTGATTATGTGAGGTGCGAGTTAAACTGCCGCGGCCAGATGGTGCGGCTAAAACAACGCTTAAAAGGGGCAGCGCGCTCTTCATATCATGTCGCTTCCCGTCATGCCACGGTCTTTGTCGTGGTCTATGTCGCGCTCTCCGGTCGTGCGTACCGAGCAACCTATCCGTCCGGATGAGCAATCCTCTCGCGCATCGCTGCGCTTCATCGACGGCCGACCTGCGCGAGTCCACGTCATGACCATTGGTTGCAGCCATAACCAGAGCGATAGCGAACATATCGCTGGTGTGCTGCAGGCTAGCGGCTACACGCTGGTGGATGTGTCAGACTCTGCCGATATCGTCGTGGTGAATAGCTGCACTGTGAAAGGGCCGAGCCAGGAGTCATTCCTCCATCTCGTGCGTTCGTTGCGCGGTCGTATGCCTCTTGTGGTCGCAGGCTGCGTGCCGCAGGCGGATCAGCACCATGCTGATCTCGTAGGCGTGTCTATTCTCGGAGTGCAGCAGATATCGCGTGCCGATGAAGCGGTGGCTGCGACGCTCGATGGCATGGTTGTGCGTTTCCTCGGGAAAGAGGCGTTGCCATCACTTGACTTGCCTGTGGTACGACGTAATCCTCATGTCGAGATACTCTCCATCAACGCCGGTTGCCTGCACGCGTGCGCATACTGCAAGACGAAACACGCACGCGGTCACTTGCGCAGCCACACCATCGAGAGCATCGTCATGCGCGCTCGTCGCGCGATAGACGATGGCGTGCTTGAGATCTGGCTCACAAGCGAAGATGTGGGGGCGTATGGACAAGATATCGGCGTGACGATCACCGACTTGTTCGATGCGCTCTTGCCTGTGCTGCCTGCGCCGGTGATGCTGCGTGTGGGCATGGCGAACCCGCCGCATATCGAAGATCGCATCGAGGCTTTCGCCGCGGCGCTCAATCATCCTCGCGTGTACGCGTTCGTGCATCTTCCCGTGCAGTCGGGCAGCGATGCCGTGCTCGCCTTCATGCGCCGCGGTTACACAGTCGAGCGATTCCAGTCCGCGGTCGNNCGCGGTCGATGGTCTCCGTGCCATGGTGCCGGGCGTCACCATCGCGACCGATATCATCTGCGGTTATCCGACTGAGACTGAGGACGATTTCGCGATGACGGTGTCGCTCGTTACGCGCAATGCCTTCCCGGTGCTCAACATCTCGCAGTTCTATCCTCGTCCGGGCACTCCTGCCGCCGCGCTCGCGCTTCTTCCTACGCAGGAGGTGAAACGGCGTAGCCGCATCATCACCGGGTTGTTCCGGTCGCAGCGTCCGTACGATGCGCTCATCGGTGCACAGTGCGATGTGTGGGTGACGTCTCTCAGCGATGATGGGCTGTGGTGCTTGGGGCATACGAAGTCGTACGTTCCGGTGCTGCTTGCGAAAGATGATTCTCTCGTAGGCGCCTGTGTGCGGGTGCGCGTGGTGCGTGCGGGGAAGCATTTTGTGGAAGGGAAATTGTTGGCTGTTGTCGCGCGTACGATGCCCCGCCGTCCAGTACAGTGATTGTTCTATGGTTGTTATTATCATATTTGAATACCTCGNNCCGCGGCCTTTAGGCCGCGGTGATTCATTCTTCTGTGCTGGTTCGGTGATTGTTCTGTGCTGGCGTGTGTTGCATACAGCAACATCATACCTCCTCATACTTTCGACAAAATTTATATACTCCAGGCCTTGCACCTCGCGCTATGAAGGAACGCGTCACGCTCACCATCGACAAGGATCTCCTCAAGGCCATCGACCAGCGGGTGGACGATGTGACTGTGAAGAACCGCAGCCACGCAGTCGAACTCTTGGTACGTCAGGCGCTACGAGCATCCATTCCGTCGACCGCGGTCATTCTCGCGGGCGGCAAGGGATCGCGTCTCAAACCGCTCACCGACAAGATGCCGAAAGCGCTCGTCCCCGTGAATGGCAAGCCCATCGTGCAGTATAACATAGAATTGTGCAAGCGTTTCGGCGTGAAGAATATCATACTCTCCGTCGGCCACATGGCGGACCAGATCAAAGAGCGCTTCGGCGACGGATCGGCGCTCGGCGTAAACATCTCCTATATCGAAGAGAAAGAGCCGATGGGCACAGCAGGTCCTCTGCGCCTCCTCAAGAACCGCCTCACCGAGACATTCATCCTCATGAACGGCGACGAGATAAAAGACGTCAATCTCATCAAGATGTACCGCGTCCACCTCGAGCACTACGCTCGCGCGACCATAGCGCTCACGACCGTCGAGGATCCGAGCGCGTACGGCGTCGCGATGCTCGACGGCAACAAGATAGTCCGCTTCGTGGAGAAGCCAAAGCGCGAGGACGCTCCGAGCAACCTCATCAACGCCGGCCTCTATATCATAGAGCCTGAAGTCATCACACTCATCCCTGAGGGGTACAGCCAGATAGAGAACGACATCTTCCCGCGACTATCGAGAGCGGGCATATTGTACGGCTATCCGTTCAGCGGACAGTGGTTCGACACGGGAACGCCGGAGCGCTTGACGCGCGCGGCGAAAGAGTGGAAGGATTTCACCAGTTGAGTATGTGATTGAGTATGTGATGCGCAATATCATCGATAGCCATCTGTCATAGCGTCGCGGATCACAGCAGTGCAAGGCCGGAGTTCGGTGCCGGCAGACTTCGATGCCCAGTGCATCGATATCATGAGGTGTTGTATGCGAAAACAGCCAATATCGCTCGATGAATCGATGGAGCAGCCGGGGTTCTACTCCCCGAAACACGTGAGCAAACCGTGGGGCCATGAGGTCATCTTCGGCCATTACAAGGCGGGGAGTGGTGCTGAAGGGTATCTCGGCAAGCTGCTCCACGTGCAGAAAGGGCATTCGCTCTCGTTGCAGTACCACGGCTCCAAGACCGAGACGCTCATGCTGTTATACGGAAAAGTGCGCGTGACGCTCGGCAAGGATGAAGATTCGCTCGAACGGCGCGTGCTCGATGTGCACACAGTGCTGCATGTCGCACGCGGATACCTGCACCGTCTGGAGGCGCTCGAGAACTCGTGTATCGTCGAAGTATCGACTCCATACCCGAACGACACCGTAAGGCTCGAGGACTTGTACGGCCGCACGAGCAGTGTGCCGAAAAAACCGCCTAAGCGCGCGAAAAAATGAATGGCTGTCCGAACTCTGTTCTTGCCCATTCGTTGATTTTCAAAATTCATATAAAGAGCAATAGTGAGATGACTGGCAAGATTATTGGCGAGAGCTTCATGGTGGTGGAATATGGCTGATCCTTCGATATTCAAAGCGTACGACATCCGCGGCGTCTATGGCGAAGAGCTTGACGAAGGCATCGCGTATCTCATCGGCAGGGCGATAGTGGCGCACACAGGAGTGCCGCGGATACTCGTCGGCCATGACATGCGGGTATCGAGTCTCCCTCTCAGGGAGGCGCTCGTGCGCGGCATGAACGACCAAGGTGCCGATGTGGTGGAGATGGGCCTATGCAGCACGCCATCATTCTACTGGGCGACGCAAAGCTATCCTGCGGGCGTCATGGTCACCGCAAGCCACAATCCTGGCAAGTACAACGGGTTCAAGATCTGCCGCGCAGGTGCGATACCTGTCGGTAGCGGCAGCGGCATGGAAGAGATAGAGCGCATCGTACTCGAACAGGACCTCCCCGCATCGACGCGCAAGGGTGTTGTCAGCGCGGTGGATACGACGGACGAGTTCATACGGTTCAATCTCTCATTCCTCAAGACCGACAACCGCTTCCGCGTCGTCGTGGACGCGGGGAACGGCATGGGCGGCTACACCTATGGTGAACTGCTCAAACGCATGCCGTCCAACCTCATCATCATCCCGATGTACTTCGAGCCGGACGGCACGTTCCCCAACCACGAGGCGAACCCGCTCAAGTACGAGACGCTGCGCGCGCTCCAAGAACGGGTGGTCGCAGAGCATGCCGATCTCGGATTGTCGACGGATGGCGATGAGGATCGCTGCATCTTTGTGGACAACGAGGGCCATATCGTTCCTGCCGATATCACAACAGCGCTCCTCGCGCGGCAAGTGCTGCTGGAGCGGCCGGGCGCGAAGATACTCTACGATATTAGGCAGACCCGCGCTGTGCCGGAGACTATCATCGAATGCGGCGGCATCCCTGTGATGACTCGCGTGGGGCACGCGTACATCAAGCAGACGATGCGCGAACAAGGCGGCGCGTTCGGCGGCGAAGTGTCGGGCCATTATTATAACCACGAGCAATCGAACACGGAGAATACGCAGATAGTCTTCTTCCGCATGCTCAACCTCCTCGCGACGGAAGGAAAGACGCTCGCCGAGATGGCGCGGCCGCTGCTCGCACGGTACTCGAAGATCGAGGAGACGAATTTCACGGTCAAGGACGCTCCCGGGATCATCGCTCGACTCGATGCGGAATACGCGCCCGGCGCGAAAGAGGTCTCGCGTATCGACGGCGTCCGTTTGGATTTCGACGATTGGTGGTTCAACGTCCGAGCGTCGAACACCGAGCCGCTCCTGCGCTTGAATCTCGAGGCGAAGACCTTCCCCTTGATGCAAGAGAAGCTCGCTGAACTCAGCAGGAAGATACAAGGGTGATTGCGTGGTCGATGAAGCCCCTGTGGTGGATCTGCAACCGAAACAAGAGCCGTCGTGGAAGAAATACGCCTCTATCGTGCTGTTCATTGTCATAGTAATAGCGGTGCTCGCATTGCTCTTTATCTCCACAAGACTATTCGTGACGATCGATGAAGACACACCCGCACCGCTCGTCGAATCGATTCCCAAAAACGCATCGCAACCTGTCGAGGTCGGCATGAAATTCAACTTCTTCCCCTATATCCACCAAGCGGACGCGTACGTCGGGCGGGATGTGACCTTGTACGGTTTCCTGACGCAACTGCCTGGGAGCTCCGTCGGGACGCCGATATACGCGCTCTACATCCTCGATGACGATGGACGAAAGGTGAAGCTTTCCGGTGTGTCTGACGATGAGATGCGCATGATACCCAAAGATACTGCGACCTTAGAGATATACCGCGTGGACGGCGTCATGCAAAAGACATACTCGACATACAGCGTCCTCGTGAAGAGCATGGCGGTTGTAGAGCGGCCGAGCGTGTGACGAATGATTTGTCGTTGGAACGGTCAGTTTCTGCAGAATCACATCCCCCGAAACTCTTATAAATCGCTAGGCTATCCATGTCGTTGTAAGAGACAAAGGAGCGAGCGAAGGGGATGAAACCCTTACTACCGACGCTTAAAGAGCGTCAACGATACGTGCTGTATGAGGTCATCTCCGCCCACGCGGTTGACCATGACATCTCCGATGCTTTGCTGCGCAGCCTCTCCGATATCCTAGGGGTGTTCGGTATGGCTGATGCAGGGCTTCTTTCCGTCTCCTATGATAAGGAATCGCAGACCGGCATCCTCCGGTGCAATCACGATCAGACTGTAAGGGTCAAGGCGGCCTTGACGATGATAACCCACATTGGGAAACAGCAGGTCATCATCAAAGTCAGAGGCGTCAGCGGCGTCCTCGGCAAGGCGAAGCGATTCTTACCGGCATCAGCAAAACGTACGAAGCGGGAATCCACGAAAGGATTACGCGCATAGCATTCAAGGAGGTCAATCCATGCAACCGATGCAACACCAAATGATGGGATACGATCGCGCTATCACAATGTTCAGTCCCGACGGCCGCTTGCTCCAAGTGGAGTACGCGAAGAAGACCGTCTCCTTAGGCAACACCGCCATCGGCATGGTCTGCAAGGACGGCGTCCTCTTGGTCACGGACAAACGCATCATGGACAAGCTCGTGGTCCCCGAGGCCATCGAGAAGATATGGCAGATAGATGATCATGTCATGGCGACCGCCGCCGGCATCCTCTCGGATGCGAGAATCCTCGTCGAGCGCGCCCAGGAGAAATCCGCGGGCTACCGCATCACGTACGACTCCCCGATAGACCTCCTGTCAATCGTCAAGGACATCTGCAACCTCGCCCAGTACTGCACGCAATCAGGCGGTCTGCGCCCGTTCGGCGTCTCACTCTTGATAGCAGGCATGGACTCCGACGGCAAGAAACTCTTTGTCACCGACCCGACAGGCCTCTACAATCAGTGGAAGGCCGTCGTCATCGGCGAGGGCGAGGAGGACATCCAGCCCATCCTCCACAAGGAGTACAAGGAGGATCTCACGGTCGAGCAGGGTATCAAGATAGCGGTGAGCGGCCTCAAGAAGTTCCTTGGCGACCAGTTCGACATCGAGCGTGTGGATGCGGCAGTCCTCATGGACAGCACCAAGAACGTCGAGCGTATCAGCCGCGAAAAGATAAACAAGCTCGTGAAGTGAACCCTGCATGGCAGTCGAGCGCACCACCCAGATGAAGTATGACGAAGAGCGATTCTCTGTCAATACTGCATGGATGAAAAAGGGCGGAGAGCACATCGAAGTAGTCATCGACCCCGACGCGGCTCTCGCGTACAAGCACAGCAAGGGAGCGCACCCGGACATCAAGGAGTGCCTCAAAGCGGAGCGCGTCTTTTTCGACGCGAAACGCGGGCTGCACGCAAGCGAAGAGCACCTCCAGAAGTTCTTCGGGACGACCGATCCGCTTGTCATCGCGAAACTCCTCCTTCTCGAGGGCACGATCCAGCTCACGGCCGAACACCGCGCGAAGATCCGTGAGGCGAAGCACAATCAGATACTCACGCATATCAGGACGTACGCGATCGATCCGAAAACAGGGCTTTCACACCCGGAGGCACGATTGCGTCTTGCGTTCGACGAAGCGAAGATCAAGATCGACGATGCTAAATCTGTCGAAGAGCAGATTCCGGTGATCGTCCGACAACTGCAGCCCATCCTTCCGATACGCCTTGAGACGGTCACGCTCCAGATACACTTGCCTGCGCCGTACGGCCAGAAACTCTACAGTGACCTGCAACGCCACGGTCAAATTAAGAAAGCCGATTGGATGCAGGATGGCGGGCTCCTCTGCCACCTCGAGCTTCCCGCGGGACTCCAGAGCGACCTCATGGAAGAGCTCGGGAAGAAGACGCACGGCGCGGCCGATATCAAACGCGCTGAAGAGCACAGAGTATGATGTAGCATACTCTCACCTGTGATACCTCAACAAGTAACCCATTACCCCTACAATCAACGCATCACCATCAACGCATCACAATCATCAACAGTCAACATCAACAGAACATCACGCTTAAACGAACATAGGTGAAAACATGAGTGAAAGCAAACTGCTGGTCCAGGACAAGGCAGTCGTGACCCCGGGCGAGACGCTCGCCGTTGGCATGGAGTACTTCCCTGGCGTAGGCACCTACCGCTGCGAGGACAAGATCCTCGCTAACCAATTGGGCCTCCTCACTATAGAGGGGAAGGTCCTCAAGACAACGCCACTCGCAGGTCGATACCTGCCCGCAAGAAACGATGTCGTCATCGGACGCGTCGTCGACATCCTCATGAGCGGATGGCGCGTGGACATCAATTGCCCATACAGCGCGGTCATCCCCTTGAAGGACGCAACCTTCGACTTCATCAAGAAGGGCGACGACCTGACGAACTACTTCGCGCTCGAAGACTATGTGGTCTGCAAGATCACGCAGGTGACGAGTCAGAACCTGATCGACGTCAGCATG
>DUGD01000048.1 GCA_013331575.1 Candidatus Woesearchaeota archaeon | reverse complement strand
GAACTTTGTTCCCTCGCTTCGTGGATGCAAACACTCGATCGCTAGCACATTGCCGAACCGTGAATGCACTCTCGCCGTGGTGAAAAAGTTAGATTTTTCTTAACATGAACAAGCAGTGCGAGCGCGTGTGGCGCAATATTCGGAAAATTTATTAACCCACGCGCACTTCTTAATCGCACCATGTCACGAGTTGGTTATCTTCACGAGTGAAGACCAAGATTCAGATAGGTATAATTCTAGAGTTTTCCGACGGAAAATAAAGTCCTCCTATCCTCTTTATTCTTCCGATGACCGCAGTGGTCTAACGGTTATGATGGGAGGTTGTGGACCTCTCGGAGAGGGTTCGACTCCCCCCTGCGGTCTTGCCACTACAAGCACGCAGCTGCATCATTCATGACCATTTCTGACTTGTTGAACATAATGAACGAGTGGCCGTAAGGCTGCTAAATCGTGAAGAGATGATTGAACTAGGTGATACTATGATGACTATGGAACCTGCTACTGTGGAATCCATCAGGGATACGGCGATACGACCGTACAAAGAGATTGATCTCGACGGGATAATTAATGTCTACAAATCGGCCTTCGCCGAATTTCCATGGAATGAGTACATGAAATGCGACGCATGCGGCGAGAGTNNCTCTGGACTGCGAAGGACATAATCGGCGATTTGCGTTATGCGCAATCACGACCGGACCCCTTGGTGCTCGTGGCATCGTCGGAATGCCGAGTCGACGGTTTCGTCTGGGGCTACCGCGTGGACTTGGAGACGATGGATTGGCTAAGGGGAGTTGTGGCGCCGGAGACGAACTACATGGACGATATTGCGGTACGTGGGAGCGCTCGACGCCGGGGCATCGGCAAAGGACTCGGAGCGGAATATCTGCGACAGACCGATGTGGCGGGCATTCCTGTCGTGCTGCGCACGGATGTGGCTAACGCCGCTTCGATGGCGCTGTTCAGGCGCTTAGGTTTCATGCCATTGCACCGCAGCGATGGGGACTGGTTCTATGATCCGAAAGAGGAGTCGCGAGTGTACTTATTGAGGGAAATCGGGGCACCGATGATGCTGGGACGCGACTGTGACATAGGTGATCTCAGGTGATATCCACTGCGAGAACACGGGATGTCGGTGTGGAGGAGCTTCTTCTAGAGCTCCTCCGTATTCCTTCCCCTTCGGGCTGCGAGACTGTTATCGCAGAGTTCCTTGAGCGTCGGCTCGCGAAGACATTCACCGTTGAACGACAGCGTGTCGGCACGCGATGGAATCTACTTGCGATGAACGGAACACCGCGCGTGCTCTTCACGACGCACATGGATACAGTGCCTGGTGGTCCTCCGGTGCGCGAGGACGCGGACGCAATCTATGGTCGCGGTGCGTGCGACGCAAAAGGATCGATCGCCGCGATGGTCGTGGCGATTGAGCGAGCGGCGAAGGATGGCCTTACGGATTTCGGACTCTTGCTTGACGTCGGAGAGGAGGATGATTTCTGCGGCGTGAACGAGGCGGTGAAATTCCTGCGTCCCGAAGTCGTCGTGCTCGGCGAACCGACGGACGGCAAAGCAGTGATCGGACAGAAGGGTTTGCTTGGAGTACGCATCCGTTGCGAGGGGAAGAGCGCGCACGGATCGACGCCCGGACTCGGCGTCTCGGCGATAGATGCGCTCATGCGCATGCTTGTTTCGCTCTCTAGCATGGAACTCCCATACGACATTGTCTTGGGGAAGACCACAATGAATGTTGGGCTCGTGAACGGCGGTTCGTCGGCGAATATGGTTGCGCAGACCGCGGAGGNNAATTCGAGCCGATGCTTCGAGAGCGCATTGCGTCGGCAGAATTGTCAGGTGTGAAGATCGACGTCGAGACGCTCTATACATTCGACCCGGTGCGTCCCTCCGCGAGTGCATTCCTGCGAGAGCTATCGTTCAATGCTGATATCGTGCCATACTTCACCGAGCTGTGGTTCTGGTCGGGCGCGAGAATGGCGTTCGTGTACGGTCCGGGAGAGAGTAAATACGCACACACCGATGAGGAGCGGATCCTTAGACGCGAGTTGCGTGATGCAGTAGAAATATACTCATCTTTCCTCACGCGATCAGCGCGAGCGTCTACTCCCTGATGGTCTACGACGATATGTTTATAAATACATTTTGGGAAGAACAGGTCGTGGGTAACGAGACTGGTGCTGTGTGGGAGCGACCGCAGTCGATAGGTGTTCTCTTGTGCGCTCTTTTCTCGTTCACGCTGCTGTTCTTGCTGTCTGCGTCGCAGGCGGAGAGCGCTCGATATTGTCCTCTCCCTGATGAGTGCGAGAATAGCGTGAATGAAGATTGGTGCGGGTTCCTGTGCCCTGGCTGCGCGGCAGAGACCTGCGCTTCGGGAAGCAACCCTTGCGCTCCGGGCGCCACATGCGACGATGTCTATTGCGCGCTCACGAAGTCACTATCCTCGCCGTATGTCAACAAGCACGCCTGCAACAACTGTGCGTTCGAAGTGCTATGCAATGGCCTGGATGACGACTGCGACGGCACAGCGGATGAGGGGACCAATCCCGATGCTTGCGCCGATTATTGCGTGGCATCAGGAGACTCGTACATCCTGCCATGGTACGGAACGACGAGCGGCAATTGCTGCGGCGATGACGCGGCAGAACAGCTCTACCAGAAATACCGATCATCCGACCTAGTCACCGCAAGCCTGGACGGGGATGTCTACGCGTGCTGCACATCAACCACGCAGTGCGCGAACGAAGGACGTTGCTACGATCGCGCCTACCAACCCGTGGGTTTCCCGCACTGGATGTGCGGCGCGGCTGGAGGTGAGAACGCGTGGCTTGAATGCAAGGCATCCAACCTCTGCGCTGTGCGCGAAGGGAAGACATGCGTCCAATACGGAGGGATATGGCAATGGACGAGCGATCCTGCCAAGATCAACTCCCGCGAGACGGACTGGGGAGGCATCGGGTGGACTGCCAAGACAGTCGATGCCGCGCAGAGCACTGCTTGCTGCTCGCTGACGCAATGCGTCGATGTCGAGAGCGCGGCATGCTACAATCAAGGGATCCTCGCGGCAGCGAAGGGCTGGGTATGCTCCGATCACAAAGCGGGATTCCCGGCGTGGTACAGATGCGACGCCACGAACGATGGGCGAAAACTGAACGAGAATGATGGTTATTGTTGCAGCAAACAATCCGGGACCTACGAATTCCACGCCACACCAGCATCCGAGACGGTATGCGGCGATAGTTCCGACAACGACTGCGACGGCATGACCGATGAGGAAGACCCTGATTGTCCGATCACGCTCGTGATATCTCCGGCTTCGGCCGAGCATTATAGTTCGATCATCGCCTCGATCCAGACGCCCGCATCGGTGTTCGATGATAATACGAACGGCGAGTTCTACCTTTGCCGCGGAACATGCACCATCACCGGAACGTGCTCAAGCGCCTGGAACACCCTCGGTCAGACATCATCAAGTTCGGCGACCTTGACGTTCTACGACCGCGAATGGGGGACTGCGAACCCCGCGACATACTCTTACTCGCTCTGCTACGGTGAGAACAGCGACACCGCGACGTTCACACTCACGAAGACGTGCGATTTCGGAGCGAAGATCCCCTCGATATGCAACGAACGCGACGTCGCGAGCTTCGGTAGCACTCTCGCCGCGACGGTCTCGACTTGTTCGGGCGGAGGTTGCGCCGCAGGATTTGTCCCTCCGATGACGAAACGAAAGCTCTGGACATCATTGTGGGGCTGCGGCGCGGGTTATGTGTGTCCTCAGGGGTATTACGAGACGAGCGTGGGCAACGTGTGCTGTCCCCTGGGAACGTCGTTCACGAACCAGACCCCTGCTCCTTCCGCCGTGTACGGCTGCTATTCCGGTGGCACGAATCCGATTACTGTGAGCGCTCCTTCTGGAGTCCGACCGTCTGTGGCGTGCAATGCCGATAGCGGCGATAGCCTCAACGTGTGCCCGACACTGCCGGAGGCGACAATCACGTCCGTAGGCGGGACGACCGCATCTCAATCATGGCTGTGCCGGAACGGTTATTACCCGAACTCCGACGGCGTCTGCTGCCCCGTGAGCGCATCGTACAATACGATCACGAAAAAATGCTACATGTCGCCGAGCTGCAACACATACTGCGAATCAGGTCCGTCTCCCCCGGCAGTACCCTGTATCGTACCGGGCAAGTGCGGCGGAACGTGGAGCTGTGTCACGAACGGGTGGGTCTGCGGCGGCGGCTCGAACTACAACTGCGACGCTAACTGCGACGGCACCGCTGACAGCTGCGCGAACCCTTGTCCCCGGACCTGCGGTGCGAGTGAGGATTGTTCCAATAGCATCGATGACGATGAAGACGCGTGGGTGGATGAGGCGGATGATGATTGCGCTATCTTCCTCAATGCGAACTCGCCGGTCCCGACGAACGGCGTAATCACATTCAGCACTGCCGCGGCCGATACGCCATTGTACTCTGGCGCGGCAGGTTCTGTCGGTCGCAACATATGCTTGGGCGGTGCAGGGTGCAGGACTACAGGTCTGAATAACGGCACTTGTTCTGGCGGAGCCACGGTGGTCACCAGTGCGATCAGCGGCACCGTAACCGCTCCTGCAACCGCCGGGGTGTACGCGTACCATGTCTGTATCGGCAACAACAGCGCCACTAGGACCGTTACGGTTACCTGGCCGCCAGAAATCTGCGCCTTAGGATCCGGCGATGAAGACCACGTGAATGGCTGCGATTATGACAGCCAGACCTGCGCACACGGCGACACTGCATGCTGCGTCAGGCCATCAGTTATCAGTGCCGCATCAGGCACCGCTTACGTGGACACCAACGTCGCGATAACATGCAGTGCGGTGGATGGCGCAGGATCGGGCGTGGGCGATATCAATAGCATGCGAGTCTATCGCGATGCGAACAACGACGGGGCGTACCGCACCGCGGACGGCGATGTCGAGTGCGTGTGGAATGCGACGACCGATCGCTGGGTCGGGAACGCCATCACGTTCAACGATTGCCCGGTCGGAGGAATCCTCGGCGTAGCCGTCTTCCGTTGTGGCATCCAGAGTGCCGCTGCACCGCCCGATAGATCATGGCGTTGCGCAGGGACCGATCCGGCCGTGAGCATCACAGTGACCGAACGGCCACCGGGAGCCTGCGACCTGGATGGTGATGGGTACAATGGGACCTACAGCGGTTGCTCGTCGCAGCTCGATTGCAATGACAACCCCGCGACCGGCGGCGGAGCCATACACCCGCCCGCCAGTTACGAATCAGGGATTGCGATGTGCGCTGACGGGAAGGATAACGATTGCGACGGCGCTTACGATTACGAAGGGCTACTCAAGGACGGGCNNTTGATGCAGACGGCCCTGTCGTCGCATGCGCTGGAAGCACGTTCGTCGCCAATTGCACGTACGATGCGGGCAATGTCATAACGAGCCAGCGCGCCACGGTGACGCGAAACGGTGCGTTCGTGAGGCAGTGCTCGTTCGTCAGTTGGAGCGGCACGGTCGCACGATTCGATTGCGATGCTGGGATGGTTCCGGGCGACTACAACATCACGTGCTCCATCGATGCAGCTGTCGGGACGAAGAGCGGCACGGACAAGGATTCGCCGTTCGCAGTGGTGGGGCTGATGGAGCCATGCGAGATCGGTTTCTGCGGTGGCGGACCCGACGTGGGAACCTGTATCGACTGCAACCAGGATAGCGACCCGTTCAATCGCACGGACAAACCGGCGACTTGCTGGACCGATGCAGTCCACTTCGACTGCCAAGATCTCGATCCGTCCATCTATTACGGAGCGCCGGACATCTGTATGAATGGCGTAGCGGAGAACTGCGTTTCCGACGGTCCTTGCTTGACGAGATGGGATGGACGGCTTATCGATGCAACGACGAACGAACCCATTACTGCACCGGACGGTTCATACCGAGATGGGGTGGTTATTGTGGACGGAGTCTCCTACGTCGCTCTCGATGCGTCGTTCACCATCAATAATCTCCCGGTGGGAACGCACACTGTGCTTGCCGATGCCGAAGGATATGATCCGGTGAGTGGTGTCTTCGATATCACCGGCACGCCAATACACCGGCAGAATATCACCTTGTCGTCCGCAGTCTGCAGCGCGTCATGTTCTATCGACGGGTATTGCGCGTATGAGTGCATCGGCCAGAACGGTTGCGCCTGGAGTCCGGATGTCCGCAGTGAAGACATCGCCATGGTACAGGCCATCTGTGAAAACACCAAATCCGATATCTATCGCCGGTTCAATAACACCCATTATGTGCGCTGCTGCGCGGGCGGCTTCGTGCCTGTCGAAGCGTTGCGGGTGCCGTTCAGCATCCAAACGACCTTCCGTCAAGTATTCCCTCATACGCGGACCATACTGGGCGTGGATGGCAAATTCTACCAGCTGGTATCGCTTGCGGTAGGCGGGAAAGATTGAGTATTAACAGAGTTGGTTTGAGGTATTCTGCGCGGAGACTCTTATCGCATCGCCCTCCGGCTGTCAGGTCATGGCGCGTTCATCGTGCGTCGGTGGTTATTCTGCATGACCGTTGTCGCTGGAGGGATTTTCCGGAGAGAATATATACTGTTCCGTGGTGCTTCTGCGTATGTACCAATGGCTTGCTGTTATTCCGGTGATCCACTTCCTATTATTGTACGCGGTTACGACCAAGGACATGCTTCCGGTGTTAAAGAGAAACTACGCGATCATGTACTTGGATTGGCTATTCGTCCCATTCAACTACTGGATAGGCCCCGGCGTTCTCTTCAACAAATGGCTATTCTTGGCCTTCTTGCTTATCGCAGGTGGTGTTGTTGTGCTGCTGCACTCACGATGGCAGGCCATAACGAACAAACCTGTGGAGACGAGATTGTTCTTCTCGACAAGAGGGTTGACCGCCCAAGGATGGATACATTTCATATTCATGTGCGTTCAATCAACGGTAGTATTGACGGTATTGGCCTCTCATGCGATCTCTTCGTTGTATCTCTTGCTTCTCGGCTTGTTACTCCTGTATTGCGTTGCGTACTTGCTCGTCGTGATGTTTGTCCGTCGGGTTCGTGTAATGAGCAAAGCCGAAGCGCCGTTCGTGGTCCTCGGCATCGTCGCGTTGATCATCAGAGGACCGCTGTACCTCTTCGGATTCTGATCGGGTGCGATATCAGCGCTCGCATACTGGAAATGAATGAACGGGTGTTCTGCATGAGTGCTGTGATCTCTTAACGGATATCTTTTTATACGCACGCTCCGACTTTCGAAAATATGAGTATTAAACGAAAAATAGTCGCTATCGGTGGTGGAGATATACGAAGAGCCACCACTATTGCCATAGATGAGGAGATACTCCGCTTATCCGGTAAACAACATCCGAGATTGCTTTTTATTCCCACGGCAAGTTCTGACAGTGAAGGGTATTGGCTGGGAATTGACAAATATTTCAGAGAGACTCACCGTTGCAGAACTGATGTGCTCTACTTGCTGAACGGAAATATTACTTTCGATACGATTAAGACGAAAATTCTCAGCGCAGACATCATTTACGTCGGAGGGGGCAATACTCTCAAGATGATGCGACGATGGCGTCGTATGAATGTGGATAGGTTATTGAGGATTGCGTGGAAGCGGGGTATCGTGCTGTGCGGTATTAGTGCGGGATCTATATGCTGGTTTGATTCAGGGCATAGCGATTCCATGTCGTTTTACCGCCCGAAGAACTGGAACTACATCAATGTCAGGGGATTAGGGTTTGTGAAAGGCGTCCACTGCCCACACTACGATGGCAAGACATTAGGTGTTCTGAGAACGGCGCGTTTTAAGCAAATGATGCGCAAGATCGGAGGCATCGGTATCGCTGTTGATAACAATTGCGCGATCGAGTTTGTTGATGATACATTCCGGGTGATTGTATCTAAACCCCGTGCTAACGCATACAGGATTTACAAAACGAAAGGAAAGCTTGTTTCCGAAAAAATTCCTCAAAAGAAAGAATTTTTGCCTATCGCATCACTCTACAAACGATAAACGTCTTGTTCGAAGCCCGCTCTGCGGTTCGGGAAAGAATCGACCAAGCCTCCGATGGGTATAGTCACTTCGTTTCTTACCCAGCGGAGTCTTCTCACTAGCGTTCGAAGCCGCTCTGCGGCTTGGAAACGAAGTGACCAAGCCTCCGATGGGCAGCGTCACTTGCGTTCCTGGCCCATCAGAGCTCAATGAAGAAGGTTCTCAAGCCTCCGATGGGAGTTGCACCCACGACCTTCTGATTCCTTGGCCGCTTGCGCGGATACAAGTCAGACGCACTAGCTACTGTGCTACGGAGGCGTTGATGCTCCTGAGGGCACGCACTTCTTTATAAGTGTTGTCGCGGCTATCCGTGTTTATCATGTCTCTTATTCACGCGCCGCCACGGAGATAGTGCTCTCGGCGTGTCTCGGGCCTCGCATGGTCGGGTCCCCCGGTCCTTGCCGGACCCGACACTCGGTCCTCGGGACGATTCCAAGGTGGCGGCGCTGATATCCCCTCTATCGCATGCATAGTTTCATGTCTACCATTATTCTGCATTAGGCGTTGCGCGGGGGAATGTCTCGTGCACGACGCGATGACGCTCCTGTGCTCATGGCTCTTTGTGCGTCCCGTCCAGAATGCCTTTGACGGATATCTCGCCGCGCAGGTCGGTGCCGTAGAGCGAGCGGGTCTCTGCCAGGGTCTTATGCGAGAGGAGCCATGCGAGCTTGATGATCGCCACTTCCATCGGCATGTCGCATCCTTGTCCGAGCACGCTGAATCCCTGCAATGTCCTGCCGGGCGAATAGACGTCCATGTTCACGCGTCCGTGTATGGTCTGTGTCGTCATCGCGACGGGCATCTTGCGTGCGAGGTACTCGATGCGTTCCCGGATAAGGTTGTGCTCCGCTGTCGCATCGTCCATCTGGCTTATCGGGGCATGGCCGAGACCCGTCCCTTCGATGATGAGGCCGTCGAACTCCTCGAACGCGATCAGCTCATCGACGTAGGATTGCGGGTGCGCCTTCCAGACCCCCACTTTGAGGTCCTCCTTGAACGATATCACTGCAGGTCGTGCGCTTGCGGCCGCTTTGTTCCGGGCTACGCTATCAGCATCAAGCACTTCGACTTTTCCGTCTTTGACGCGCGCGACCGCCCGGCCGTTCACCGGCACGAACGCATCCCGCCGACTGCTGTGGTTCTTGCGGCAGTGCAATCCATCGAGGATGATGGTGCTGCCATCGCTCGTCTCCTCGTGCATCGCGATGAAGACGCCGGGTGTCTTGGTCGTCGTGATGAACGTGAGGGCACCGATGAGATTCGCACCGGCGTCGGAACTGCCGCGGTCCGAGCTCCGTTGGCTTCCCACGAGCACGACCGGGATATTCAGTCCTTCGAGGGCGAAAGCGAGCGCTGCCGCGGTATAATGCATCGTGTCCGTGCCGTGCGTGATGATGACGCCGCGTGTATCGCGGATTATCTCATCGAGGACTGCGCGTGCCATGATGTTGTAGTGGGCGAAACGCATGTCGTCGCTCCACATGTTGCGCAAGAACTTGCTCTCGATGTTCGCTATGGCGGTGATCTCGGGGTACATCGCGAGCAAATCTCCCGGTTCGAACTGTGCGAGGACCGCGCCAGTGGCATAATCGACCTTGCTCGCTATGGTGCCGCCGGTGTGGAGTATAGTGACCATTGGCAGGTCGCTTCGCTGCTTCGTGCGGGCTTGTTGCGGAGCCTCCTTCGGTGGCAGCGGGGTTTCGACGATATTCTTGAGTGCATCGCGCGGCACGATCGCGTTATAGCCGCTCTCGAGTTTGATGGATACTTGGCCGTCTTGCTCTTGCAAGAGGACGCCTTTTAGTTGTTGGCCGTTGTACGTGCAACTGATGTTTTTGAGCTGCGAAGCGGCGCTTCGTGATTTCTCTTCGGTCGTTTCCATCGCTTCTGCGTGCAGTCTTGGTGGCTTATAAATATTCGGGTGGTGGGTGCTGGAGCAGTAGGGGCTATTGGAGATATCGTTGGGGGATTTGTTGTGGCCTAGGCACAGTTTCAGACGCTCGAGACTGGTAGCAACCGCTCAAGAGCAAGCTCTTGGCGCATCGGGACCTGGTGTTCCCGATTGCCTCGAGCGCCGTAGACGGACTCCGTCATATATGCGCCGCCACAACAAACGCTGTAGGGAAGAACTGCATGAACACGATGGTTTTTTTTGTCATATTTGAATACCTCGTGCTTCAGCACGAGGATGAGTGCCTTGGAGTAATTCAGGCGCGAGAGGTGCCGGAGGCCTCGCGCGCCGTGTATTCTGCGTGAGCATAGATGCTCCGCACTCATCGAGCTTTAGTGAAAGATACCGCGGCCTTTAGGCCGCGNNGGCCGTACCCGACACGGCGCCCTCAGATATCGGTTCCAAGGCAGCAACCTCTTGCTCGTTTTGTACGGTGCTCTTGCCGATGATATCTTCCTGTCTTCCGGTGCAAACTCTTTTAAACAATCATTCTTCAGTCGCTGCTATGTGGAGCGCGTCATCGAGGACGCGTTGAGTGGCATTATGGAACGGACCATGACCCTGATAATGTATGTTGTCCTGGGCGTCGTATGCATCGGTCTGCTCCTCAACTATGCTGTGGGCAGCCTCGGACCGCCGAAACCGCCCGTGATCAATGTCACAGATGACGATCGTGGAGTATTCATACCCGCGCCGTTGTGCTCCTCTGTACAATGCGAATCCACCGATATATCGAAGACGGATTGCACGGTGCCATCCTGTAAGGGCGACTCTTGTCTTGCAGATGCTAAGCCTCGCAGTGTGAACGCGCCCTGTAAGACTGCGGCTGACGAAGATGGCGTTTGCGACGGCGCAGGCTATTGCATCATTCCGACATGCACAGATTCGCGCGATAATGCGACTGTCTGCGCGGGATGGGTCTGCGGTCAGAGACGCGATGATTGCAATCTGTTTCGAAATTGCGGCGTATGTTCCGCGCCTACAACTTGTGATTTCGCCGGATCGTGCATAGCGCCACCTCCCGCGATCGTATCTATAGTCGAAACGAACAGGAAACTCATCCCAATAATGACGTCGTGGGGAACAGGGCCTCTCTCCAGTTGGGGGTATTATTCAGGTCTCTATGTAAAGGATGACTTGCTCATAACTGATGAGGCGGTTCCCGCAGGAATCATCATGAATCCGGCCGGGTCGCCGGGACCTGGTTGCAAGTTCGGCGGCCGTTGCGTTTTGAGAGGGAATTACCAGCAGCTGGAATACACTGTCGCGTTCAGATTGGCCGATCCGCTTGCTCCGACACGGTTATCGCTCAAATTGCCTGTCGATGGACGCTATTCTATAGGGGATACTGGCGGCATGCTCTATGCTGCCGATGTTGCATACAGTGCAGCCGGTGACTTCATACTGACCAACACGCAACAAGGACGCATCCTTCCCTATGCATCAACGTTAGGGTATTCTCCGCGTCCAAAAGGCGTGCTTGATCCCGCTCTCGT
>DUGD01000046.1 GCA_013331575.1 Candidatus Woesearchaeota archaeon | reverse complement strand
GCTGCCGCCGAAGAGTATCTTCTGCACTAGGAACAGCCAGCATACGACCAGGAATGCTATCGAGAGGATGAGTGGCAGCACCTTCCATCGGAACGGCCGGTTGTTGTGGGTGTCATCCAGGTATCCGAAGCGATAATCGTGCTCTCGCCGCCCCGGCTTGAACAATGACTTAGCCCATGATTGCCGTGGTGGAGGTGTCATGCTGCCACCATCGATGCAGAGGCAGCCTTTGATGCGGAGATATCTTTTGCTGCAGCGGCATCATTGACGAAGAGGATGCTGGATGCCAGGATGACGCTGTAAAAGAGGAGCCATAGCGATACTGGAAGGAATGTGCGTATCTGCTGTCCGTCGCTTGCCGTCGCGACGTTGTAGAGTGCATAGACGCTGGCGATGAAGCATACTGCTGAAAGGATAAGGTTCCATTTGATATCCCGGAGCCCGGCCTTCGCGCCTTTCTTGTCTGTGGTGACGAAGCCGATATACCGCTTGAATATGGCGTTTATCGCCGCCTTGCTGTAGATGAAGATACTGTTGACTATCAGCGAGTACTGCAGAAACGCGTCGAAGAGCGTGACCTTGTCGTCGTCCGTGCGGCTGTGCAATGCCATAAATATCATCATGATGCCCATGATGACGTTCACGTACAGGAGCGGTATCATGAAGCTCGGCAACCAGAGGTGATGGGTGGGTGATTGCAGCAGTAGGGAGAGGATTGGCACCGCGATGTAGATGATGGTGGTGAGCCCGATGAGCCACCATGCTATCGTGAAGAACGTGTGCACCTGGTGCAGGAACGAATACTCGCCCCAGAGGAGTTCCTTCCAGTTCTTGCGCAGTATCGCAAGGTTGCCGTTCGCCCAGCGGTATTGCTGCGTCCGGTACGCTCGCCAGTCGGGAGGGGAGTACCCGGTCACGAGCACCTCGGGCACGTAGACTCCGTGCCATCCGCGAGCGTTGGCGCGCAGGCCTAGCTCGATATCCTCGGTGCTCGTGTAGTACCGGAAGCCGCCGAGATCATTGAACATGCTCGTGCGGACGACCAGGTTGGTGCCGCAGAAGGGCAACGCCCCGTCTTTTGCCTTGCTCACGCATTGCGTCTGGTAGAAGATATTCGTCCCGATCTTCGCCGCCCGCCGCAACGGCGTGTCGTCGTTTATGTAATATTGCGGCGTCTGCACGAAGAACACATCAGGGTCTGTGAACTGGTGCATTGTGCGCTCGAGGAACTCGGGCGCTGGCGCCTGGTCGCAGTCGAGCACCATGAAATACTCCTCCCTGATGGCGTGCTGGAGGGCGTGATTGATGTTGCCTGCTTTGTACCCGACGTTGTCGGGCCTGCGGACGAGCGTTGCACCGTGCTTGCGCGCGAGCTCCCGCATCTCTTTGATGGACCGATCGTTCTTGCTGTCATCGAGCAGGTAGATGCGTTTCTCCGGCCATAGTACCTTGTTGCATGCACGTAGCGTCCTCTCAACTACTTCGTACGGCTCGTTGTAGACGGGGATGCATATCGCCACAGGAGGCCTTCGCAGCAGCAGTTTCGGTGCCGGAGGACGCTCCCGGTCAGAGAAGAGACAATAGAGGAAATATATCGCGAAACAGAAACTGAATGTCTCCGCGAGCAGGATGGGGATGCTGAGCGGGTATTGCGTGATGCTGTTGATGGAGAATTGCCTGTCGCTCGTCGGGTGGATGATGGTATTCGAGAGGTAATAGAAAAAAATGAAGAGTACGCTGATGCCAAAGAGCGCAAAAAACGCGAAGTGCTTGAATGTCTGTGGTTTGATGCGCATGCCCGTCTCCGAACTCAGAATATCAATACTTGCTCATTGTTTGGTGTGTGATAGGTCTGTTGACGTGTAGTTTCAGTGCGTTTTTCTGCGGATCTATCGTTCATACTGCGTTCATGCCGCGTTCATACGATCTTTTCCGGTTTATGGGTGATCAGTGCGCTCGCGATGAACATCGCTATCCCCATCCCGACGAGGCCGATGAAGAGCGGGGTGGTCGGTTTGCTCATGAACTCATTGAGCACTCCGCCGGAGAATTGCACGCCGGCGACCATGCCGCTGAGCGGCGATAGGTATGGCTTGACGTAATTGACGTACACTTTCTGGTTGTAGACTCGCACTTCGCGCTCTTCGAATCCGTCGCTCAAGAGGATTGCGTACATCGCGTACGTTGTATCGGGAGTCTTCAGCGTAACAGTGCCTTGCCATGTGCCGTACTGCGCGGTTCCTGTAACGAGATTGAGCGGTATGCTGATATCGGGCTCTTTTCCGCCCGCGTCTTTGAGGACTGCGATGGCCGATGTGATCCCTTTAGCGTCTCTCGCGTCGATCTTGGCCGTGACATTCTCGCCAGGGTCCACCGTGTTGGTGTCGAGCAACGCATAGACTAGCGAGAGGTGCTCGCCGGTGGTAACTGTATCGCTGACGACATAGTACGACCTGCCGATGACCTCTGCTGTTATTGTGAGATTATCATCGCTGAGCGTGACATGATCGAGCGTGTGTTTTCCAGTGTTGCCGCCGGCGAATACTGCGGTCCACGTCCCGTACGTGCTGGTGCCTGTCATCAAGGAGAGCGCTATCGTGGTATCGATGCCTTTATCATCGGTGAACGTCGCGCTCACCGATGTGGTCTTACGGCTGCTGTTCGCGTCGAGCGTGATGTCGATAGACTCCCCGGGCTTGACAACGTCCTTGCTCAATATGACGTACACGAGTTGAGGACCTATGTTAGGTTCTGCCGGGGTGTATCCTCCGCCACCACCCCCATTGCCTCTTTTCTTGTCGGAGGAAGTCGTTGTCCGGTAATGCCAGCGATCCAACGTATGATCTTCGGGCATCGGTACTTCTTGCGAGAATCCTGTCGTGTTGTCGAACACGAATATCCTGCGTATGTATGTATTCCCTGAGGCCATATCGATGAGCAGCGCCTTCCAGTATGTGTCGTTGTCTGCGTATTCATGCGCGAGTGTGATATTGTGGCGTCCGAGTGTATCCTCGATCTCGACCTGTACGCTCGTGAAATCCCTCGCGTTATTGTTGCTGACGACCTCGAGACGGGCATTGGGGCTTCCCACCACATCGTCTCTCCAGAACGGATTGAGGTAATTCTTGATGGTTATGTCGAAACTGGCGTTCGCGCCTCCATCGCCGACGGCCACGATATGCGCGACGCGGGTCTTGGCGAGGTGGTCGGCGCCAGTCTCCACATATAGTATGTGTGGATTCCATGAGATGCTATGGCGGTCGCTCTGCAGTGCGGGCGAAGGGAGCAGCGTACCGTCTATGAACCATTGTACTGATGCGATGGTGTCGTACTGCACCGTGAATGATATAGTATCCGTCTCGAACGCCACGTAGGTCCCGTTCTCCAGCGTAGCGTTCGTGACGCTATACACTATGCCGGGAGGCGTACTATTGGATGCATTCGAGTCATTGGATGCCTTGAGTGCGTAGGTGATATTCACCGGGATGCCTGCCATCGCCGATACGCTGTCGTGGAACGTGGTGTAGCCGCTAAGCGATACCGATATGTTGTGCTGTCCTGTTGTCAGATTCACGTGTATCGGCGTCACTCCGCGAGAGATGGTGTCGATGGAGATGTTCGCGCCCGATGGTATGCTTGCGAAACCGTATGCAGCAGTGGTGATGTTCGCTGTCGTACAGTTAAGCGAAATATTGAGCGTGACGTGGTCTCCAGCAGTGATGTTGAGGGTGCGCGAGTCGGTTACGCAATCCGTCAGATTGAGATCGAGCGCGTGCATGCCTGCCGTGGTGGTGAACGAGACATCGGACATCGTTGCGGTGGTCCCTTTGTATGCTGAATCATACCAGACGTCCGCGCCGAGCGGGGATGACGTGATGCTGACCTGCGCGCTGTCGTTATCGGTTGTGAGGCGTGGGACGGGGAGTGCCGCGATGCTGTTGTACAGTGCGTCACGGTATGCGAACAAGGATATCGCGGTGGCGACGATCTCATTTGTCGATTCCGTGAACTCGTACGCAGTGCGATCGTCTTTGTAGTCGAATGTGATGTCTGTGTCGGTGTTGACGTCGAACGCGCCGTTTATCCAACCGGGAATGTACTCTTCGTCGTTGATGTATGCCTTCGATCCATCCAATACTTGTGCAGGGATCTCGTCATGGTAGCCATTGCCCTGGCCGCCGAGCGTGTTGCCGAGTATTGAGGTTCTTCCATCGAGGTAGATGTATGCGGCGCCATCGAAGAAATGATAGCCGGTGCCGCGCATGCCGATGACCGAACCTCCGCTGGCGCTTCTGTAGCCTGAATCCATGAGCAGGCGCGAGTGGTATTGTGTCGGGCTATCGCCGATGCCGAAGATGAAGCTGACTGAACGTATGTCTGTAGTGAACGCGGGGTCGAGATCGACGCCGTTGTTGCCGGTGATCCATGAGAGCTGCGCATCGGCGATGGTATCGATGAGCGTTGCGTTGTCCGATGATAGGTCGCGTGTCTTCGCGGCGAGCAGACCTTCAGTCAATATGTACCTGCTGTTCTGGAATTGGATGTTCGGATCGAACTGATACACGCGTTCTCCGTTCGACGATATGGATAGGAACCCCTTGTCTTTGTAGTCACCGTACATCTTGTCGCTGAAATAGGTCTCGGGGTCCTTGGTGCCTATAAGGTACGTGTGGCCTGTGCTTATCAACGCGGTCTTATGCCGCACATACTCCTGCCAGTAGAATTCTTCGCCGCGCGTCACATCGCTGATGAATGCCGAATTCACGATGTCGCGCAGATCATATGCTGTGTCGAGATAGCCGATGTCGCCGGTGAGATCATAGAGCAGGAAATTCGCAGCCCCCCATGCACCGGTATCATTGTCTGATGATGTGAACGGCGTGTGCTGGCTGTACGCTGTGGTGATATGCTGGCTCGTCAGGACTGCGCGGTCGAGCAGCGTTTGGGCTTTCGCAGTGTCGTATTGGTTGATAGGGGTGATGGCTTCAGTGTATGCGAGGAGCGCGTTCACTGTCTGTTCTCGGTTTTCAGTCTGATCATAGATGATGCATGGGTTAGGTGCAGTATTGAAATTGCCGTTCTGCAGGTCGACATCGTAGAAGCAACCAAACTCGTATGTCCATCCGACAGGGAGTCCATAGCCGGTTTTCCTGCCGTCCAAGCGCGTACCAGTGTCACCGATGTAGGTGATGTTCAAGCATGGCTCGTCAACTTGGCATTTATAATAGAGAGCGGCATCGGCGACACAGGTATTGTATGCTGATCCGTCAAGATCGCCGCAGAGCGATACGACTGCGAAGGGGGATCCCGGCAGTTCATCATATGTCTCTGTCCCGTTCGCATCTGTGCCGCTCTTGAAGTACACCGTCAAGTTCTGTGCGGTCGTTGGTCCTGGTACGAACGCGTTCTGCACCCGCATAGTGGCGCTCATGCGGAATCCTACACCGTCCGAACGTCGCTGGATGTTGGCGTCTTGCAGCGACACGAGGTAATCGGCGTATGAGATGATGGTCTCCACCACATCGGGGGTATTGGCTCGCACGAACGTCCGCGCATCGGAGGATAATAGCGTCGGATTCCGTCGATACGCATCCGAGAGCCGTATGAGTGTGAGGGCTGCTTGGTCGGATGTCATTATGAAACTGCCATCCGCCATCATGGGCATGTTCGGGTCTGTCCCGGAGTTCATGTCGGCGTGGTATGACGATCCCTGTTGGCGTAGCGCATCGTAGAATGCATCGAATACTGCGATGTTGTCCCTATAGATAGTATTGTCGATGCTGAATTCGCTCGAATTCTCGCCTATTGTGGTGGTGATGTGATATGCTCCATTCGCTTCGATATCTGAGAAGTCGCCTATGAGGCATGGCATGTTGCCTTGGCAGTTGACGGGATTCCCCGTGTAATCGGTCGGACTGATGAGCTCTGAGCTTTTCATCACCGTACCATCTGAACGCACGACACTGTAACCCGCATCGGTCATTGAGGTGTATACTGTGACGGTCTTGAATCCTGCGGGGTGATACCCCATCTGTGACACGGAGACCAATGCCTCTGAGGGTTGTACGAGGAAGGCGGCGAAAGATATGACGATGAACAACCATATGATGGAGTGCATGATGGTGCTGGTGCGCGCCGGCGTGTTGTGCGTGTTGTGTATCCCGGCAGTTCCTTGCATCCCGTCGTAGGTATTTGCGCGCGTGCTTGCATGTTCCGCATTGTTTGCATCGACGATCGCACCTTTCGTGTTATTATCTATGTCTGACATCGTTATGTCAGTCATCTGGTCCCTATCGCGGCCTCGCGCGCTGACTGTCGTGAAGTGCCTCTCTTCGCTCATTATATGCATCGTATGCATCGCGTAAGAAGCGTGTGTTGGGGTTGTCAAGGACACTGACGACGCGTCTGCTGTACTGTTCGACATCCTGTTCGACATATTGGTCGCGATAGGGATGCGCAATATATGATCCTGAGCAACAAGCTGTCCGCTGCCCCTCCGAGCGTGGTGCGCGGAGATGGGGCGTTCCTGTCTCCACGTATATCTGCTGTTGAGCGTGAAATTGACTACGAACGTTATCAGTATCGCTGCTGTGTTCGCGATGAGGAGCGGCAATCCGAGCTGTGACCTGAAGATGTAGAATAGCAAGACTGTCAGCGATCCTGCGATCAGGCTTATGCCTTGGAACATCATGAATCTCTTCTTCCACGATCCTTCCGCATGGTCGCTCCACGTCCAGAGGCTGTTGCCGATGAAATTGGTGATGATGGCGGTCTCGGTCGCCAATATCGAAGCGAATATGTCGCCCATCCCTCCACGCGTCAATATCCATAGTAGGCCGTTGTTGACTATGATGCCGGATCCGCCCACAGTGCCGAACTTGAGCAAGGTGTAGATTTTCGCCAATCGTTTCCTGTCGAGGCACGTGCCGATTGTCTTCGTGAAGAGTTTGTGCTTTGTGTTCATAGGGGTCACACTGTATCTTGGTGTCTTGTTGTCATTATTGTCCGGCGCTTGCTCAGTGCTGTGGCTGTCGGGTCTACAGATAGGCTGCTTGAGTGATCCCACCCCCCCAAACTCGGCGATTGTCGCTCGGTTATGCCTGTATCTCAGGCCTCTCAGCTATTGGCAGATAATTTCGCGGACGATTTGTGCGTTGCGCGTGTCCGTGTCATGTGTGTTGAGCGTGTATCTTTGTGGTTATGACCGTGGAGCAATCGGTGTATGCGGATATTGGCGATCATCAATGCGCCTAGGATCATGTCCTTCGGCCGCATCTTGCTCTCCCCTCTCTCACGCTCGAGGAACGCTATGGGGACCTCTTGTATCATCGCGCCGTTGCGCACGCAGGCATCCAGGAGCGTTACTTGGAATGCATACCCTTTGACTTGAAGTTGAGCGAAATCTATCTTGAGGAGCGTCGATGCCTTGATGGCCCGGAATCCGCCCGTGCAATCTTTGGCGCCGCCGGTGTTAAGGAGCATCTTGGTATATCGGTTCGCCGCTCTGCTGATGAGCTTTCGGTGTGCGCTCCACGTCTGCGGGACGCTGCCGCCCGGGATGTACCTCGAACCTATCACGAAATCAGCGTCCGCGCCAATCCTTGTGACGAGTCTGAAGATGTCTGACGGATTATGCTGTCCATCAGCGTCCATCTCCATGAGTATATCTGGGTGAAGTGTGTGTATGGCGTGCTGAAACCCCGCTATGTACGCAGCCCCTAGCCCGTCCTTCTCTTCGCGGGAGAGTAGATGCACCGCTTCGTTCTTGCGGCCGTATTCCCTCGCGAGATCGGCGGTGCCATCTGGGCTGTTGTCGTCTACAACGAGTACGCTGAGCTGGATATGTGACGAGCCATGGACTGTTTGCTGATCGAATATCCTGTCGAGAATATGGGTTATATTCGCCGCTTCGTTGTACGTGGGAAGGACGATGCATACGCTGACTGCGCGTTCATGCTGTAGAGATGTGTTCTGGATGGTGAGCGGTCCTATGCTCGTCCCCGCGCTCTTCTCTATGCTCTCTTCGGTTTGTTTCATTGTGCGCGCTCATCAGGATTGTTCAGGTGGGCTGTGGATGATTGTGTCGTTGAATGGAGTTTTTTCGTTGATGCCACGGTTGATTTTTTTGCGGTATTTTTTGCAGTGGTTGTGTGAGTGGTATGTTGTGCGGTGGTGGTGTGTTGGTATGTGTCGTTGTATTGTCTGTTGTTTGATGCGATTGTGCATATGATGTGTGTTGTGCGTAATTGTTCGATGGTTTGTA
>DUGD01000095.1 GCA_013331575.1 Candidatus Woesearchaeota archaeon | reverse complement strand
CCGCCGCAATACCGGGTTATGCGATTCGGGCAATATTGTCTCTGCTCGTTGAGTCTTTTGTTCTCTTTTAAATGTTCCTAGTCTGTCTTTAAATTATTGCGTTGATTCCGCAATCGCTAGGAGGTCATCACATGACGCAACAGGATACTGAACGTAAGGCACCGACTCCATTGTATGTTTTTGACATGGCGAATGGGAAGACGTATATGAGCCAGGATGTGATGGCGGTTCCTATGCTAAACCCTGCAGGTACTCGCATACTCACGAATACATATCGTTTGAAGCAGGCGTCGGTTCACGACACGTCGGCAGTGCATCAGGGGTGCCAAGAGTGGAATCGGGACTCTGGGGAGCGTCGCGATTTCGAAGCGACATTGCGCGCGTTCCACGAGCATGATCTCAAGTTTGGCGCGGTGTTCAAGGTAGTGAGCCTGGGTCTTGAGACTGTTGTCGCTGACTATGTGGTCAGATAGTTCTTCTTTTCTCTTTTGTCGCGCCGCGGAGAATCTACTCTCGAGGTGTTTCGCCGTCCACGAAAACCATTGGTTTTCGGGACCCCGAAAACTGTTGTTTTCGAGGGCTCGCAAGGTTTGTCGCTAGCAAACACTCGCGGCTCAGGATCGTTCCAAGGCGGCGCGATCGATGTTGTGTCTATACTGCGTAGAATCCCGCGTGCTGTCGGGGGCTATCCTGTCTTCTGCGGGTCGTGGTGCTCCATCTTGAAGCGCGTCATGTTGAGGTATGATCGTATCTCGTCGAGGAGTTCGTTCGCGTCTTTTTTCGTGTTCGCTTCCGCTGTGTGGATGACGTCACGTTTGATGAACTTGTTCATGATGGTCCTCAAGAGGAACGCTCCGCCCGATCCTTCCCATCTGCTGCGGTGATCGGTGATGAGTNNATTTCTGCTTGTGGCCATCGACCGTGACGGTGCGGTCTTGCAGTCCTTTGACGTGCACCACGGTCACGAGCTTGCTTTTCGCGTAATCGGAGAGTGTCTTCTCCGGTTCGAGTTTGAGCACGACTTGCTTGCCGCTCTCGAGCACGTCCTCTTGGTTCTGCGTCTCGACGAGGAAGTAGCCTCGCTCCTTGAAGTAACGTCTCATGATGCCGTAGAGTTCGTCCATGCGGAAAAGTCCGCTGTATGCGACCGTCTTCCCGTCGATGAGTATTTTTATCTCGGCCATGTGTCCTCGTCTGTATCTCGCATTATCTCCATGTCTGTCTAGTATCTTGCTTCGACTCCGAATATCCCTTTGATTGTCTCGATGTACTGTTGCGCGATGATGACTGCCTCTCCGTAGGTCCCTTCGTCTCTATCCCTGAAGGTCACTTTGTAATAAACCTTGTGCAGCCAGGACTCTTTCCCGTTCTTTTTCGGGAATATCTCCTGCGGTCCCGCGATGGATTTCTCGCCGTAGTTGACATCTGCTTTGGCAGTGATGATGATGCGCATCCTGCCGTCGATCATCTCGATCTTCTTGCCGTCGCGCTCGACAGTCACATTCTTCGAGTCGGTGAGCTTGAACTCTATCTCGTAGGTTATCTTCGTGTACTCGTCCGTGCGCCAGTAGATCTCCCATGCTCCTTCGATCTCGTCGCCTTTGTTCTTATAGACCTTCTCCGCGAAGTCCATCTTGCGCTCGCCGAAGAACGCCTTGCTCTCCTTGAAGAACCTGACGAAGTCCATCGGTCCGCGATAGCGGAAGACGAGTTGCGTAAGCTTGAGGGGGCTGCCGGGGATATCCACGGTATTGCCGTGCGAAATGCGGTTTATAAACGTTTGGGCCTGCACAGAGGAGAGTGCGACGGGGGAACTGCACGATAGGTTATCTCTATCTTAGTTATCATTGATGATATCGCGGTGGAGGTTGACAAACACGCCGAGCAATTTGCCGAGATCTGCTGACGATTCCGAGAGGCATATGTCGCGGTGCTTGCCCAGCGCCTTCAATCCAGAGAAATTGTAATCGCTCGTCGCACGCAGGTGGATCAGGAAATCGTCCGGCTGCTGGACGTAGAGCTCTTTGTAGCGGTAATGGTTAGGGTCGGATGGGTGTCGGATTCGCACCGCGGTGTCATCGTGCAGCCTGAGCTCTATCTCGCCAGGTTTCGTCATATCATTCCCTTCTTCTAGCCTGTCAAGGACGCCGAAGATCTTGTTTGCGCCGATGAAAACTACTTTCCTTAAGCCGTTTATAGTCTCCGTGTAGCTCTTATTTTCCGCATCGATTGGATGAAATGGATGCTGGGTGTATTGCGATCTGTGTTGCGCGCGCAACCACGTTGTATACTTCGCGTAATCCTCTCTCGGGAACTCGGGTTTCTCGCACCATCCGCCTTGGAAGAAATCGAAATCGAGGGTTTCAAGATACGTTCTGTGCAACTCGTCGAGCTTCGTCTGCACAATCTTGTCCTTGCTGTTCTCGTTTCGGCGTCTGGGTAGGTATAGTGCAAGCGTTGCCATATTGCAACTACAAACGAGTAGTTTAATTTAAAGATTGCTCCGTTTGTTTGCGACGTTAGTTAACTTCATCACTGAACTCTTAGGACTGCGGAGCCCACGAAAAGATACTTTTCGGGGCCCCAGGAATTCCATTCCTGAGGGCATCTATGCTGTGCGCATGTTTGGCGTCGGCGAGGGCTGCTGCCACCTCGTCTCCTGGTTCGCTCCAAGGCAGTCCTTCTCAAACTAACTCTGGAGACGCTGATAAAATAAAAGAACGTTTCGTGCCTACCGTAGTCGTATCGTGTCAAGGTTGCGTGGGCAGACCGATTCTATCTTGAACTGCTGGTGTATCGTGCGTGCGAGGTCGAGGCATCTGCTCGCTTCGCCGTGGTTGACGATGACCTTGCGCGGTCGTGGCTGGCAGTTCTTGATGAAGTTCAAGAGTTCGCGGCGGTCCGAGTGGCCTGATATCTCGATCTTGAATATCTCCATCTTGATGGGGATGGTCTTGCTCGATTTGCCCTCTTTCGTCGTGAATTCGGATACGCCGCTCTTGATGGCGCGGCCGAGCGTCCCTTCTGCCTGATAGCACGAGAATACCAGTGCGTTGTTCGGGTTATCCGCGAGTTCCTGCAAGTACTGCACCGACGGGCCGCCTTCGAGCATGCCGGATGTCGCGATGATGATGCAACTGCCTTCGTTCTCGATGATCTCCTTGCGTTCCTTCTGCGAGCCGACGCGTTTGATGTTCGCGGCGAGGAACGGGTTCTCCTCCTTGTGGAATATCTGCTGTCGGAGCGTCGAATTGAGGAACTCGGGGTATGCGGTGTGGATTGCCATGATATCCCAGAGCATACCGTCGAGGTAGATGGGCACGTCCGGCATCTTCCCTTCACGGATGAGCTTCTCGATGAAGACGACGACTTCTTGCGCCCTGCCGGAACCGAGCGTCGGCATGAGGACTTTGCCGCCGCGCTGGACGGTGCTTATCACGATATTCGAGAGCATGTCGTCCGCCTCTCCGACGAGCGTATTCTCCTTGCCGCCGTATGTGCTCTCTATCATGAGCGTCTCGAGACGCGGGAAGACGGTGTGGCTTGCGGCGAGCATGTGCGTTTTAGCGTACTTCATGTCGCCGGTGTAGAGCATGTTGTGCAGCCCGTTGCCGATGTGCAGGTGGACCATCGCCGAACCGAGGATGTGGCCTGCGTTGTAGAACGTGAGGCGCACGTCAGGCGTGACGTCGGTGACCTGCTCGTAATCGAGCGTGATGCAATGCTTGACGACCTCCTTGACCTCGTCGGTCGAGTAGATCGGCTCCTTGTCGCGGTCGCGCGCTATCTTGATGAGATCGAGCTGCAGGAGCGCCATGATGTCGCGCGTCGGTTCGGTGCAGTAGATGGGGCCCCGGTAGCCGAACTTGAAGAGGTACGGGATGAACCCGCAATGGTCGAGGTGCGCGTGCGAGAGGATGATCGCATCGAGCTCGTCGA
>DUGD01000076.1 GCA_013331575.1 Candidatus Woesearchaeota archaeon | reverse complement strand
CGCGCTTCATCCTCAGCTGCAACTACTCGAGCAAGATTATCGACCCCATCCAGTCGCGCTGCGCCATCTTCCGCTTCAAGCCGCTCGAGGCCAAAGCGATGGAGCACCTGGTCGAGAGCATCGCCAAGGGCGAGAGGTTCAAGATCGACAAGGACGCCATCAAGGCGATACTCGAGGTCTCGGACGGCGACGTGCGCCGCATGGAGAACATCCTGCAGGCCTGCGCGTCGAACAGCGAGCACATAACGGAGGACGTCGTCTTCCAGATAGCGAGCGTCGCGAAGCCCAAAGAGGTCGGCGAGATGCTGACTGCGGCGGTGAAAGGCGACTTCCCGAAAGCGAAAGACCTCCTCCTCAAGATCATGCTCGACAACGGCCTCTCCGGCCTCGACCTCATCAAGCATGTCCAGCAATCGACGTGGCAGGTCAAGGAGCTGACAGATAGGCAGAAGCTCGAGCTCGTCAAGCTCTGCGGCGAGGCGGAGTTCCGCATGGTCGAAGGCAGCGACGAGGTCATCCAGCTCGAAGCACTGCTTGCATCGGCCGCGCTCCTGCAGAAATAGTTGCGTGTTAGGCGCAATACAATCTAGGCGCGGATATATCGCTTTACCCGCAAGTAGTAGACAGTGCCGCCTTGGCGGGGATTTTCAGTTTGTGGACGCGAAATAGCAATCGGAAACACATTGCCGAACCGTGTGCGCTCTCTCGCCGCGGCAAAACAGTTTACGACGGAAAGAGAAGGAGTGATTATGACTACACAAGCACATCCGCCGCGGCAGCAGAAAGACGACGGCACGTCAGAAGAGAATGATATCCTGAGGGAAGCCCATCATTTCAACGAGTAGCCAGAATCGTTATGCATCGTATAGCGGAAATAGCCCAGACGCTGCAATGCGAGATCGGCGGTCTTCTGCAGGAACTGGCCGTACTTCGTGCCGCGCGAAGCATGCGCGCGCATGCCCTGCGGCAGATCCTCATCTGAAAACGGTCTGTTGTCATGCAGAGTCCCTTGCAAGATATCGTTGAGACGCGGGATGATGTGGCGACGTACCTCCTTGAGACTGACGGAACGCTTGACCGGCTCACTCTCGCCGACATGATTGATCGCGAAGTAATTGCGCACAAGATTACCCGCATCGAGAGTGAATTTCTGCAGGACCGGCATGATAATCTCACTCGAGACTCCTTGATCTGGGACGTCCCAACAGTAGGCCGGCACATCAATTCTTGACCAGCAATATTGTTTCTGAGAGACTGTTCTCAATCCAGATACTGGCTGAACATCACGAGAGAGCACTACATCCAACGTCTCACGAAGAAATGCATCATAACGAGAGCAGTCCATTTCATCCACGGACGATGAAGAAGCAAAGGCAAGTCGATGTGCACGCATCTCCGTCCGCAAGAGATCGCTACAACGAGGCATAAGACCATTGTAACCCGCCGCGGCAGAGAGATCAGAACGTACATCGTCGATGCTTGACGCGCCGTATTCACGCACCATGTCGACCACTTTGAGCGTAAAATCCTGGAGCATCGTGATATCGAGCTCGTGCGCAAAGCGCGGATCAGCACTACGCGTATCGTACGTGGGGAGATCTACGCGGGACCATGACCTGTGCGCCATTGTCTCGGGGAGCGCATCGGGAGATAAAAACGTTGCGCTAAAGCACTTCAGAACGAGGACCGCACGACGGCGGAGAAGGGTCTTTCTTATTGGCGAAAAGATACGCCTCGTGGACCAGCTCGGGAAGAGGAGTGGCGATGCCCTCCTGCTTCGCAACAGTCAATATCTGCGCGACCACCGGCAACAACCTAGCGTCGGGTGTATGCAATCCGCTTCTACGAAGCTTATTGTATGACTCGAGCATGTTCTCGACAGAGACGCCGTTACGGACCACGGCGGTATAGAGTCGTTCGCCGAATAGGCCGCCGCTGTTCTTATACTGGTCGAAAGAAGCGTAGCTGTGCATCACATCACTGCAAGCAACTCTTAGTTTAGGGGTTTAAAAAGGTTACGAGAGGGCGGGGGGCGTTAAACGTCTGTACTGCCACCTTGGAGCAAACCACGAGACNNTACCAATCCCTGCGGAAGCACACATCCTCCGTGGCAGCGCGAAGCGAGACGTCCAACGCAGAATGATAACACCGTAATTTCGGATAATAACCACACAGCACAGCAAAGACGCATAGAATAACGAGAAGATAATAAGATGACCTTCAGTAGACGGTCGCTACTTCTTCCAGGCGGGAATGAAAAGACAGTTACTTGTGTCGATACTGCGCGCAAGGATCAGGTACGATATCATGTTCATTCACCACACCACGTCTATGATCCTTCTTCTTAATTACCTTCTTCTCCGATGATTTCTTCTCAGATTGTACGCTCGGAGCGATGTAATGGAACACTACTCCACCACCCACAATGCAAGGAGTCTTTCTCTTGTCACCTTCGATAAGCACAGTCCAATCTTGGCGCCTGGAGTTCTCGAAGAGCGCGTACCATTCATTCACGGAGTGTCGAATATGATAATGCGTCTCGAACGTCGCATGTGAGTAGCAATTGCCGTCACTGAGCACGGCGGTGAATCCCCACATACCGCGCTCGTCGTACTCCGGTACAATAGTCTTGATCTTACCAATGTATCTCGGCACTGTGGGTGTCGGCACAGGGGTTGGTGAAAACGTGGGCACGGGAGTCGGCGTGGCAGTTGGAACAGGAGTAGGAGTGGACGTTGGAACAGGAGTCGGAGCGGGTGCGCTTTGCGCTCCCTTGGTATACTGCGCAATACGCTCGTCGATTATCTTACACTCTGCCCGCAGAGCATCTCTCTTCGCGATGTTCGCTCTTGTCTTGTCGGTTAGGTTGTTATTGTCACGATAGGAACTGTACTTATTGTCCACGCCGCAGCCCATAAGAGCTACGAGCGATGATGCGACTGCGATATTGCGGAAGGAGTTCACAGAGTCATCCTCCTCAATTGTCCGGGCTCTTCCCGCTCGTTATGCGAAATGGCAGCGGGGGCCGCGCGTATTGTGAAACGCTCTTCGGATCGTAATCTCCCGGGCGTTTCCCGTCGATCTCGAGAATCGTGATCGTGCCGTCAGGGCATTGCTCGTACACATCCATCGCTGGACTGCCGAGAATGTTTCGCGTGTAGGCGGGACACGTCTTCGGCGCATCCCCGTCGATCTCGAAAAGCGTGATAGTACCATTGGAATTGTAGGCGAAGTGATCTTTCGCAGGGCCGCCGATGACATCATCAAAAAGCTCCAAACCTTCGGAGCGACGCGAAGGGCCCTTCGGCAATGCGTCGATTTTCTTCTCAAGCTCATTCATGCGATACTGGATCGAGACGGTGTTATCATATGTCTTCTTGATATCTTCCCTGGTGGTGCGTACAGTATACCCTACTGTCACCAATACAAGACAACCGGACAATGCGAGACTCACAAACGGCAATGCAAAATCTTGTTCTTTGTCAGCCACACCATTATTCTGTTCTTCAGCCATAATCGTCACCTCTTTATCTCAGGAACATTGACCGCATCGTCGAGCTTCGCGATCATCGCGCGATACTGCTCGGCTGCCGCGTTGTTTTTCGCGATGCGCGCACAGGCGTCGCTTAGCTGTTTGTTATTGTAGAGATCGGAATTTTTCTGCCCCATCATGGCACCTGTTCCGAGCGCAAGAACCATCGCACAGGCTCGCATATCGTCCGGAGTAGGCTCCGCATTTGGAGCATCGCTGCAGAGGTACGGTCCGCCGAAATACAACGCCGCGGAAAACCCTAGCACCGCAAGATGCGGCTTGAAGCTCTTGAGCTGTTTCACGTACATCGTCTCATCGCGCTTCGCACGATCGAGCTCTTCAGAAGTATGGTCGCGCAGCGCGCACAGCGCATCGCGGATCACCTTGGAGTCGGCCATTGGTTCACTCCCCACGATAGACGGTAGGCTTCGCCAATTGGTTGATGGGGTCTAAGCGGTGCGCGTACCAGTTGAGGAACTCGGATGTTATCTCCTCGACGGCGTAAGTTTTCGCGCCGTGAGAGGGAGCATCCGCGGCGAGAATCTCGAGGGTCGCAGTTGCGACCTCTTTTCTGCGGAATACGTCGGCGTTGAGCGCCGGGCATCTGCAAGAGTTCGACGCGAACGGTGCATCCCCTGCCATGATGAGGTACTTTCCGATGTGGCTCGAGAGGACGAACGCGTCCACGACAGGACCGTACTGCTCGCCATCCACGACCTTGCCGCGGCCGTGGACGTGCTCTACTTCGTTGTTCTGTTCGAGTTGCGTGATGTAATTGTTGAAATTAGCAATCATAGTTCACCTGTTCATTAGTAGAGCTTGCTCGCTACAGCGTTATACGCATCGTCGAGCATTTCCTTCTCCGCGAGGGAGTTGGGTACTTTGTACTTGAAGAGTCCTCGCTCCATATCCTGCTGATCGCACGAATTACGTATCGAAGCGATAGAAATGGTCAGGCCGATGATCTCGGACGGACCCATGCTGTTCAGGTCGAAGTGGTACGCAGCCACTGGTTTGCGGTCTTTTGTGGCGAGAATCATATGACCGTTGTCAGGATTCTGTCCGAAGACAGCGAAACCGTCTTGTTCGACGAAAACCGTGCATTTCTCATACGTCGCGCAGCGTCCGATGTCGAGTTGGTAGCTGAGGACGCCGCACGCGGTCTTCTCCTTACCGATGCGTTGCATCTGTACATAAACTGGATCGTCGAAGACGGGTGGCGTCGGCTTTTTTGCGCAACCACTCAGTGCTGCGACAAGTGTCGTTCCTACTGCAAGATTGCGTAGTAAGTTTGCCATCATAATCACCTTCTATGCGCACTGCGAAATTTCATCGTCAGAGCATCATCCATATCGACGAACTGCATCGTGCAACCGTCCGGAGTGGATATTGGAATGTAATCGACGGTGACCTGGACGCCATCGCGGATGCTCGTGGACGCAAAGTGAGCCATGTACTCACTCCCTGCGCGATCAAGTTTTCGCGTGTCGATGGCGCAGCTGCCGTTATCGAAGAAGAAGACGGAAGGCTCCGCTATCGGACTTTGATAATTGAGGGATGCAGCGTGGAGTTTTCCTGTGTATGACTGCGTCTTGTTTCCACTGCAGCCGAGCGCAGCAACAAGCGTAGCGCCAATAGCGATGTTGCGTAATCCGTTCTTCATGGAGTAAGTCATAATATCACCTTTCGTTCTTGAGCCGTGGCAGCTCTTTCTCGAGCGCGCGTTCTTCGCGGGCCAACTCATTGCGCGCGTCGCTAAGACGGTGATAATCTTCCGTAGCAGAGCGGAAATCCCCGTGCTTGCCACTATCGCGCATCTTCTGTACTAACGCGGCGCCCGTCGCTATCGCCACGACAGTAGCGCCCGCCTTGAGATTGCCTGCGAGGTCCTCGTCTATCTTGCCATTCCGCTCATACTTGCCTGCGCCGAAAGCGACAGCGCCGCACAGCAACAACGCGCCGAAATGCCACTTGAAATTCTCGAAGTGGGCGCCGATTTCGCGGCAGTTATCACTCGCAGCATTCAATTTTGACTCATACTCACGAAGCGACCCACGGGTCGCGCGATACAGCTCTTCCGTGGTATTGTAGAGATTATTCATGGTGGTTCACCCGTTTGTTAATCACTTGCCTTGATGGCGACCAACATAGCTATCGAGCTTCGGTTGATCGATTTGCAGAATACCGTTATCGATGATGGGCTTGCCGTTAAACGTGTAGACGCCGGGGCGCTCTTCGACGACGCGCAGACCGATGTCCGTGTACATGCCCACAATCTCATCCACAGAGGTTACGCCGTCACGATTCGTGTCCGCTGCGACGATCGCGGGAGCGTGCTCTACGCGCTTGATGGCGTTAGCGCGAAAAGCGTAGGCTAAAGGAACCCACACTGGCAAGGAGAGCATCCCTACGCCGACTACAACTGCACTCTGTCGGAAATTGATGCGATCAAGCAAACCTGCGATGCGGCTTGAGTAGCTGTTGTTCTGCCGCTCGCGCGCAACGCGCTGCTCTTCAGTTTCGGTGTTCCTCGTTGCATCGTACGGATTGAATTGAGTCATAGTTCACCTCGTAGTATCGAAATGATATGAAAGAAAAAAAAGTTCAGTAGCTGAACACGCCGCCGGGGCGCGATCGGTACTGCGGGAAGTCGCTTGCGCGGTACTGAGGGTAGCCGTTGCCACCGCCGAACCAGCAGCCGAGTCCGCAGACCTGCTGATATTGGTTCGAGTAGTGGACGGGCGGCACCGGTGCCCAGACGGGGCTACGCAGACCCACGAGCCACTCAGTGCCCTGGCCGTACCAGCCGCCTGCGCGCGCAGGTGCGGCGTAGTCGTAGTACTGGAAGTTAGATTCGTAGTTGTAGTAGTATTGGTTGGTGTACTGGTAGTACGCGCCGATGCGGTTGACTCCGTCATACGGGTCTGCGGCAACGCTGGTGCTCGCGAAGACCGTCGCCAGGAGTGCAAGCAGGCCGACAACGTACAGTTTGTTAGTGTTGTTCATGGAGTCAAACCTCTTTTGTTACTACATAGTAGTCTATAATCATATATAAACTTTGTCATTCTATAGTCACTGAATAGTGGTGTGCAACCAACCTCGTCAATAACTACTCTGACAAATAGTAAATAACTATATAGAAAATATAGCGCAACATATTACGCTTCGCCACGCAGCATCGCGCAGGTAACGTTGATAACTTCGCACAATTTCTTGTCATGCACACGACCGACTTTGTACAGGACGAGCGATTGCGCGCAAGTGATGAGAAAGTCAGCGCGGATAAGACTCGACAGTTGCAGACCACCTTCAAGAAAATCTTGAGAATCGAGCGGAACGCTATACTCATCTCGATACGCGCGGCTCGTTATCTGGGCGATAAACACATCAGTGCGAAAAACATGCAACACAAGAGCGGGCCGCCGCTTCGCGTGCTGAAAATCAGAGAATGGAAAGTCAAGAACGACGACATCGCCGCTCACAAATGTTTCCAGGCCTCGTCTTCTTGCGGAGTATTCCATCGTTTCGCTAGCGAGGAAGATGCACTCATTAAAGGAGCTATCCGCCCTTTTTCCGCAAGAAATCCGGCGACATCATCGAGCGCTCGGATCTCGATGCGATCATCGAACGCCATGATGACGACTCGCTTCCCCTCTTTGAACGCGCTCTTGCGCATCTCTTGTGGAATCACAACTTGCCCTTTTCCCGTGATAGTCACAGTGCGCAAATGCTGTAATTCTGACGATGTAGTAGACGACATTCTTACAAGTAAGATGAGTAATATTAAAAAACCTCCTAAAAAATTACTATATAGAAAATAATACTACCAAAAAAAAGAAATTAATTGAGATTCAGACAATGTCCTCTTCCGCCACGACGACGAAATCGCCGAGCGCAATGACTGCTGAGAAGGGGATGAGCGTAGCGCCCTCCTTGGACTTCTCAAGCTCCATCTTGTCAGCGTAAGGAGTGGTATTACGCAGGACGATATGGATAAGCTCGCCCGAAGACGTCTCATACACGATGTCGCCGACCTCGCCGAAGCGCTTACCAGTCTTGCTGACAACCGTCTTGCCAAGGATGTTCTTCGAGACCTTCTTCTCATCTTCACCGAATTTCGCCGTTGCGGCTTGTGTAGGAACTGCCATGAATTACCACCTTCAGAAAAACACCACGCCGGAATAGTATATAAACTTTGTGGCGACGGAGAAACGGCATTTAAGAGCCATACACCAGCCGTTTACGCCAGAAATTATTGACTGAAAAATCATGATACCCGCGATGCGATAGTGCGGTCCGGAGGCGATCAGCGCCGACCGATTCAACGGATATTTCAGGCATACGCAACGCTCGCGCCGCTTCTTCCACCCAATCAAGCATCTTGGACGCGTACCCCCGTCCTTCGTACGCAGGTTCCACCCCGATGGATACGACATGGAACGCGCGAGGGTGAGATGGATAAAGCGTGCCTTGCACGAATCCGACATCGCCCGAGGGAAGATCGCAAAGCCTCCCGCAGAACTCGCGCGACACACGTAGCGATCGCCGCGTACCCCAAGTGATTTTGTTCCCGAGGGACAGTATGAACCGACGATCGTCGAGAGAATCGATGCGATCGACTGCCGCGGGCACATCGAATGAGTACGGCACTCCGCACAATCGTTCTATGAGATCCCCTGATGACACACAATCCATACTGATGGGAATGCGGAACAATTTAATAATCCGGTGCCGACAACGCATCATCATGGAACGGAACGCGCAGAATCTCACCGCTACGATAGCAGGGTTGTTCTTCACGCTCGGCGGCATTATTGGATTCCTCGTCCAAGGACTAGTATCGGTGCCCAGCACATCGACGATGCTTAACACGTTCCGGCTCATCATCGGTGCCATAGCCATCGTGATAGGAGTGTGGGGTACGCATCGTGCTGCGAGAGTGCACAACCGCGTTCTAGGCATGGCACTCATCTTTGTCGCGTTCCTTAGCATGATAGCGGGCGACTTCTGGGGGATGGGGATTGCAGACAACATAGCGCACATCCTGGCAGGCGGAGTATGCATGACGATCGCGCATACAAGAAGATGAGATGAAGAGGGGTTCTGAGGTAATAGAGAGCTTGTTGTGGCCTTGGCGCAGATTCAGACGCTCGAGATTGGCAGCAGCCCTCGAGCGCCGAGTATTCGCAGGAATGCGAATACTGGCGCAGGGAACGCTTCGTTCCCTCGCGTCGTACCTGGACTGCGTCACATATGCGCCGCCACAACGAATACAAACTAGTAATTCGCCTCAAAGCCGTAAAAACGACACCCCACACCAACAACACCTCTACTATTATTGTTCAGCACATTCTGTCCGATAGACGCGGCGGACATACTCTCGGTTCGGTCTCGGGCGCCGTGTTGCCGTCGGGTCCCCCGGCCAACGAGCCGGACCCGACACGGCGCCCTCGGAGTATGCGCCAAGGCGTCCATCAGCTAACGGTTACTGACGCATACTATCGTTAGTCGATTGCTAGAATGAATCCTCCCCGCCCTAAAGGGTGGGGTATCTCCTCGTAAAGCTCGAGGACTGCGGAGCATTCGCCGCGCTACGCGAAATTGTCTCGCCGCTCGCAAGGTGGCTTACGCCACACTCGCGGCTCGCCATCTACTCCAAGGCAGTCCTCCTCGAGCTAAAGCACGAGGTATCACTCATGTAATGAAGAATCGATCAGATAATTACGACGCATCCAACGTAGTGACTCATGAGAAACAGTTCATGAGAAACGACGCATCAAGGAAGTCATCTCTTCGCATGCCGCTTTCGGCGTTTTCTTCACTGAGTAAAGCAATGCATCCGCGATGTCGAGCGCGATGTATTTTCCCGCACGCTCCTGTGCCATCAGTATGTACGCGCTTTTCCGGCCTGCGGCGATACCGCGTACCGACGATATCACTGACGATACGACTGCCGAAGGATCCTCTTTGTACCCTATGAATTCAATGACTGAGTCAGGAGCATAGGGAAGCTGGAGATAGGACATCACGCGCATGAAAGCAGGATGATCGGCATACCGATTCCCGTGCACCCTTATGACGCCCGGAGGGTTCGCTGTCGTGAAACGATAGCTCGGATCATCACCATCATCGCCCGCGAAGTGGGTCCGTTGCCATGTGTTCGATATACCTGGGACTCTCATGACGAGATCGGCTACGTTCGCTGGAGGCGTGAACTGGAGCGATATCGGCGTCGCGCCATTCGGCACGCTGACGTGTACCGGACGAGAGTGTTTGTTCGATGGCAACGCGACAATTCGCTGCCGTTGCACAGAATACGATTCAGAAGGCGAACCAGATGCCGATTCCGCCGAGCACATACTCCACGCGCCTATGCGCTTGAGCATCTGCTCCAAAGTCTCATTATCCGACGCCATACAAGAGAGGGAACTCGCCACGATTTAAATAGTGTTATCCCGCGAGAGGAGTCAAGAATCAACCGGAACAGTCCATTGATCAGAACCAATCGCCTAGTCCTTTCTGGGTGTTGGCCTGCTCTTTTTGCAATCGCTCAAGCGACATCTGCACACGCTCACGGGAGAAATCGTGTTTCTCGACAAGTATCTCGTAGACTCTCGATTCATCGATCCTGCCTGCGCGCACCGTGCCGGGATCGACCACCGGCATGGTCTCGAAGACCGCGAGGATATCCCGCCACGGAATGGAGCAGTGCGCGTCCCAATTCACGGCGGCGAAGAGCGCATCGAAATCATGGTCGTGCTCCTGCACGAGCTTCAAGCCCTTCTTCGGACCGATGCCTTTGACGCCGCCGATGTTGTAATCGGTCCCGACGAGAAGCGCGAGAGCGCGCAGCTGCGCGATATCGAAATTCAGCTCGTTGAGGACCTTCTTGTGCTCGATAAGCTCCGGCTCCACCGCGTTGTACGCCATCTTGCCGGGCTGCTTGCGCCTCCCCGTCACCGCGAGGTTCTTGAGCACGCGCGGCGCTTCATAGAGGAGCGCGTCGGCATCCTGGGATACAACGGCCCACGCGTGCCCCTGCTTGACAAGCGCCGCGGCCTGCGCTTCGCCTTCAGACGGCGCATCCAGCCAAGGAATGCCGAGCGCATCAAGGAGTTCTTTGGCCTGTGCGACCATATCGCGCGTGAGCACCGCGGTGCGGCCGGCGTACTTCTTCATACCCGCTTCATCCTTCGATTCCTTCGCGTCCTCGAATTTCGCCGCCGCTTCCGACTTCAGCGCCCGCCGGCGGTCAATCTCCGCGCGCTTGAGATCAGGCACCTTTCCGTCGAAGACGAAGATGAAACGTATCCCCTTCGACATCAAGTTGGTGCAACGCGAGAAGAGGCCTGTGAGGTGGCTCGTCACGTTTCCGTGCGAATCGGATAACGGAGAACCGTCGGGTCCGCGGATAGTCGTTATGAACTGGTACAGTACGTTGTAGCCGTCAACCGCCAGCGTCTTGCCGCGTAAGTCGTCGAGTTTTATCTCGTCTGTCGGCACGAGTTCAGTGATAGCGACTCCCATATATCCGCGTTATCGAGGTCGATTTTTATGCTTTGGGATGCTACGTAGATAATTCAACATCTGAGGGAATGCAGTTATCTCTTTTGACGCGAGGTCTTGCATGAATCGGCGATAGTGAGCGTAATCATAAGACGGTCGTACATAGTGACGACCAGCATCGCTCTCTATCGCAATCGCAACAAGATCGGCGAATCCTTCGACGACATACTCAGGGTACCGGCCTGTATCACCACCCACGATACGCCGGTGTCCGATGTGAGCCAACTCATGCAACACCGTCTCTCGTTTGAACGGCTCGGGTTGCAGCGACCATGCAGGATGTCTGCTGTAATACACCGTTGCTGCGCCCGCCTTTGCCGTGGCAGCAGTGAACTCGACGAGATAGGCGACGGGCAATCCTATCGCGTATTTCATCCAGAAGTAGTGCAATGGCGATGTCGAGCTACGCAATCGCATCTTGTCAAGTATCTCATCGATACAACAAGGGAATGGTTTGACATCTATAACCCCTAACGATACGTCGAGTTTTTGCTCCACAAGAGGTTGTAACACAGGAATATTCTCCCGAATATACAAACCCCAAGAGTTCATTCACCTAGAGAATCAGCATCCTAATATAAACACTCACAGCGTCTTGAACAAGATATTCGGCATGCCCTTGAATGCGGATGTTATCTTCGAAGGGATGGGGTCCGCGGAGAGGATGAGCATGGGGAGACCGAGCTCGCGCGCCGCGGGAAGCGTCGCCTTGATATCATCGATGATGAACTTTCGGTTGAACGCGTGCGCGAAGACATCGATCTTGCCGAACTGCGCCTCGATCGTCAGGATACAGGTGAGTTCGCTATGCGGCTTGTGGACGCGCGCGTCGCGTATCGGCATGCCGGCNNGAGCCACTCTTGGGGCGATATCATGACTGCGCCGTCAGGCATGATGGTGGGCGCGGGGCCTTTTTTGGACGGCCGCTTCTTCGCGGACTTCGCCTCTCTCGGCATCGCAGTCTCTCCTGCAGCGATTGTATGCTGAACGGAATCCTCCGCGGAAACGGCGTCCTTCGCAACAGATTTCTTCTTGCCGCGTTTCGGCTTCTCCGTGACGGCCGCATCCTCCGCTATCGCCGTAGGCGCGTTCTCAACAATATCTGGATTGACGGCATTGATCACCGCCTCTTTCTCGGCCGCCGGCTCTTTGACGGGTTTCTTCTCTTCAGTCTTCTTCGGCACAGAGTCGGGCGCGACTATCGATCGCGCTTCGTCTTCGCCCGTCAGGAAGTATCGCCAATACACGACCCCGTCTATCTCGAAGCGCTTCGAGAAGTCGGTCATGTTCTGCAGGCCGACACGTACGAGCGGTTCCTGCGCATCCTCGCGCATCACGCGCTCGTTCTTTAGCATTGCATAGGTGCGGCGATCCTTCTCATTGAGGTGCTTGCTCACCGTATCGAGTCGCTCGGGCTTCGCGACATCATAGTAGAATGGGCTGCCGCCGCGACGCACTTTGGTGATGGCGAGCAATCCTTCGGCGACGAGTTCGGAGACCATAGCGCCGATGAGGAATGTGTCGCCGAGCTTCAACTCCTTACGGATATCGATAGGTTGGCAGGGCCCGAGCCTCTCTATCGCGGCGAGAAGCGTCTCGCGCGGTATCTTATCGATGGACATGTGTGTGATGGGAACGGCGCGGTATATAAAAAATGTGGAAATGAGCGACACACGCAGAGAACGCGATTACCCGAGCACTGCCGCAACACCCAAGCCAGCGAGGTACGATGCGAGCATGACGAATGTCGCGATACCGATGTTCGCGAGCACAGTGCGCAGCACAGGATCCTCCTGGACGAACGCTATCTGCACATTCACGAACGAGAGCAGGAGTATCCCCCACGCGATGCACACGTAGATAGCGGCGTCGAGAGGGAGGAAGATATAAGGGATGATGAACGTGAGCGTGAAGAAGAACTTGCCGAAGAAAGTGCTGAGCGCACTGCCCAACGCCGCCGATGAGGAGACGCCGCGCTCCGACTTCTTCGATGCGTACATGCCCATGGAATCAGAGCATGAGTCGGCGACCGCTATGCCGACGATGCCGCCTATGACCGCGACGCGCGATGATGTGGCGCTGTTCAGGCCTATCATGAGCCCGAGCGTCGTCATCACAGCGCTCGAGATGCCGAATGCGAAGCGGCCGAAACGCTCGTGCACGCCCGTCATGATGCGGTCGATCGGTCGCAAGTTGAGCATCGCGAGTTCGAAGTACGTGGCGCGCACAAGACGCGTCTCCTCAAGGTTCAGTTGCCGCAGGATTGCCGCTATCTTAGGATAGTCCTTTTCGACGCCGACTTCGAATTCGATGAACGATCCGAGCCTATCCACCCGGTCGAGATTGACAACGACATCGCGTAGCAGATAGATGGTACGCCTCTTGTGGAGCGTGAGCACCTCGTCATACTGCGCCGCTATCTCCTGCTGCTCGGACTCGCCGATGATCTTGTTGACGAGGACTTGGTTGCGTAGCTTCCTCTCTTTGCGCTCCCGACGGAACGTGAAGACCATCTTCTCATCCCCCTCTTTGCGGATCCGCACGAGATTCTCGACGGCACGGTCTCCTTTGGGGGCGTAATACTTATCCTCATGCATCGTCGTGCCCATCTGCTTGGCACCAAGGTGCAGGAGATCCTGCTCATCGACCTCGGCTTTTATCTTGACTTGACATCCGTATTCGGCGAACTTCATCTCTTTCTCGATGAGCTCTTTGACATCCATGCAACTGCACCCCGGAAAGAAGTTTATATACCTATCGACGATGTGTTGCGCGCAGCAAGGTAGCGAACAATCCTGCTCGCGATAGGAACAAACACTCCGGGCGCAAACACCGGATGTCTAGAGGCATGAATGCGTCAACCGTCAAGGCCGCATCCACTTGACTTCGTAATAAGTGACATCATCCTCGTCGTCCACGACACCGATGAGCAGCCGCTTCTTCGTGCTGTGCGCGACGCGGTTCTTCGCGGAGAAATCATACCACGTCATGTGCGCGCTCTCGTGCACCGGATAGACTATCCATTTCGCGTGGTCCTCACCAGGCTTCACGCCACGATCGTAGACGCGCAGGTCGGCGCCGAACTTGAGCGCGGTCTTGACGATATAGCCACGAGCGCGCAGGTCACGGAAAACTGCGTACTTGACCGAGGCGGACTTGTCCCCGCGCTTACCTGCCGCGAGAAGGGCGTCATGCGACAGCGTGCGGCTACGGCCGTCCTTCACGACAATCTTCTCTTTTTCGAGCAGGAAGAGGCCTTCGAGGAGCGAGAGCTGCACACGGCCGCCGGAGACGACTGTGCCGTACCTGCTCTGCGAGTAGAGGTCGCGCGCAGGATCCGATGAATCGAGTATCACACGCTGTCCCACGAGCCTGCCGACGATCATCTGGCGCGGGTTGCCGAGACGGTCATTGCCGGTGCGGTCACTACCAAGGCGATTATTGTTAGACGCAATACACATCTCATCCGTCTTCGACGCCGGCATGACCACGGGAGTGATGATGTCCTGCTTGAGAGAGGACGGCTTGCTGACAGGTAATTTCTTTGCCATGTGCGTGTCCAATGCACGCCGAAAGAATCGTTGCCTTTCGACACTGTGCTTGGTGCTGCTAGAGGGAAGATAGCATTTAAAAAGCCGTCGGTGTAGAACCAGCTCGTGGAACCGCTTAGGGGAAACATCTGGAAATATTTTGTCTATCTTTTCAGTCAACGACGTCATTTCATCCCGCTTCTCGCCATCTATTTCCTGACCCTGCCCGACACCACGGCGCAACAGATAGGCCTCTACACCGGCATCGGGTACGCGGCGTCATTCTTGGTGGAACTACCAAGCAGTTATTTCGCCGATCGCATCGGCCACAAAGTGACGCTCGTCATCGCGAAAGCATTCATGGTCCTCTCGACAATTCTCTTTATTCTTGCCGACAAATTCTGGTACTTCGCGGCGGGCGCGGCGTGCATGGCGATATCCACCGCGTGCAGCGGCGGAGTCGGCGACGCGTTCATGCATGATACGATGCGCGCGCTCAAGCGCGAGAGCGAGTACACGAAGATCCTGAGCAAGATCAAAGCGTATGTGTCATTGATCAGCGGCATACTCATCGTCTGCTTGCCGCTCTTGACGGTAACGTCTATGCTGCTCCCATTCTACATCGTGCTTGCCATCGACGTCGTAGGACTCATCGTGGTGAGTATGCTGCACGCGCCCGGTCAAGAACAGGACACGGCGCCGGTATCGCTACGACAGATTACGAACATGCTACGCACGGCAGTA
>DUGD01000093.1 GCA_013331575.1 Candidatus Woesearchaeota archaeon | reverse complement strand
GACCGTCCAGGCACGGGCGTGCACGCTTTTATTCTACTTGTCTGATTGTGGTCTAAGCACTGTGTTTTTTCCAACCTAGGTGTTGTGTTGGTGTATCCGTCATTGCCTTGGTCAGCGGTGGACTGCTAGTGGTAGACTGAGTTGTAGTAGACTACCTGGTAGCAGATTAACCATTAGTGGACTGACTAGTAGATTATTTAGTAGTAGACTGGACTGCCTTGGAGTTTTTCCTGAGCCGCGAGTATTGCGTCAGCAATCTTGNNGCGGCGAGACAATTCTGCGAGGGATCGAGCAGTAGATGCTCCGCAGTCCTAGCTTGAGTATTAGTTCCGTCGTATCGACGATACCGAAACCTTTATATACTAAAATACTCACTATTGAGTAGTAACCATATTTATGTTGTTGTAGGACCTCACATGACACTACTCAAGACATTGCGTTCGGCAACTGCAGGACTTCTGATGGCTACGGCAAGCTGCACGCCGCTTCTCGCGCGCGAACCAGTGCGCGACTCGGTGGCGATCGCCGATCCACGCGGTGTCGTTGTGACCGCGCCCATACGATCACGCGAACCGCGAGCAGAAATCTTCGGTTACAACCACGACATGGACATCTGCGTGCCGTTCAATCCCGATAAGAACTGCGGCATGCGCACAAGCGTCTACCCGATGATGCGCGAAGCGGGCATGGGCTGGCAACGCTACAACCTCTACTGGAACAAAGTCGAGCAGACACCAGGCGAGATTGATTGGACCGCGCCTGACAACGCGGTACGCCTCGCAGCAGAGCAAGGCATCAAGACATTCATCAGCATACTCTACGCTCCACCGTGGGCGACAGGCGGGCAGACATGGAACGAGCCGTTCCACTGCATGGTCAAGCCTTGGGCGACACCCGAGGAGAAGGCGAAGTACGCTCCGTACGGAGATTTCCTCTTTGATCTGCCCGAATGCGCAGACCCCGCGCCGCTCGATGTGGTGGCATTCAGGAATTTCGTCGAACAAGTCATGCGCCGCTACGACGGGAAGCACGGTCTGCCGGAGGTATCGCACTACGGCTTCGCGAACGAGGCGAGCAACGCGTTCTTCTGGCCTCCGCGCTACAAGCACCGTGATAGACCGCTCGACGAACAGCTTGACGAACTCTACGATTGGATGCTCAAACCAGGTTACGAGATAGCGAAACGAGTCGGTGCAGAGCAAGGCCGCACGATCGAGATCGTCGGTCCGGACGAGAACAACATTGCGTATTTCGGCGCGTTCCTCGCACTCGAGAATCGCCGCGGTCGTGTTTTTGATATTCTCTCCGTACACGCGTACGGCCGCAACCCAACGACACAAGCGGAGATTCCTAAGACTGTTGAGGATATCGTATGGCAACTCGATAAAGGATTCCTGNNTCAACGAGAGCGGCTTCCGCTTCGACGCGCCGATAGAAGGAGTGGATGGCCTCCAACTCCAAGCCGATATGCTGACAGGCATCTACCGCGTGGTCGACGCGCGGCCCGAGATAGCGAAGTTCTTCCTCTACCGCGCCGCGGAGAATCTGGACCCGTGGGATCCCGGCAAGACGCTACCCAACACGCTCGGAGTCATCAACGGAGACATACCGCGACCATCATACTACGCCGTGAAAGAAGCGATACGCGGGAAAGGACGCTGATTATCGGAAAACGCCACCGAGCGTATTTGCAGTCATGCCTTTTCGATGCATCCGTGTGTCGTGCATCCGTCCACGGCAAGCATTATAAACACCGATTCTGAAGGTTTTTGCACAAAAACTCCATTGCTTATGATCCAGGTACCTTGGTCGGCTGCGGCGTGGAACTTTCGTTGAATCATTCGGAAGGCAATCATGGAAGAGACGACATTCCTGCAATGGTGCTGGGACTTCTTCTGGAACGAGGCGAATGACGGCGCCAAACGCGCAGAAGAGTATATACTGCAGCTCGAACACTCCCGTCCAGAGCGAGCAGCACAGGCACGTCATCTTCTCACGCTCTTGCCCGCCCATTTCTCGCATAGCAAGCATGCGCAACGCACACTCACCGACCTCGCGCGCAGATTAGGGTCGGATGCACCACCTCCGACGAAAGACCGCGACTACATCGATGCCTGCAGGCTTATCGATGCAAAAGAGACCTCGCGAACGATGACGCGATCTCCATACGATGAACTGATAGCAGCGGCGAGCGTTCTTGCCATCGCACTGCCGGACATCAAGACGTTGGGTATCGCGCGCGATCTCCTGATCCGCGACGCGCACAAATACCGTCCGATGGTCGTGGAGCACGCCGCGACCCGCAAGGACCTCTTCGACGACCTGCGTTTCTTCGCCGACAACCGCGCGCCTCGCGGGATATCCGACGAGCTGTATATGCAAGGGGCGAAGACGCTCCTTGCGTTCTGCACGGTGACGCTCGGTATGGTGCTCGAATTAGCCGCGAGCGCTGCTATCGTACCGGCGGAAAGCGCACAGTCCTCCGCCAAGGTGCCTTCGACCTCGATGGTACCGGAATCGCAAGGACGCCCTTCGGGGTTCTCGCTCTTGCTTGATGCGTTCCGTAACTTGATTACGTCAATATCCGTGATCACCCGTCTCCTGCCCGAGTCGATGTTCTGGCGTGAATTCAACTCGATGATGTTGGAGCAGCCGCCTGCTGTGGGCGGTAACTTCTTCGGACAGTTTAACCGTAGGATAGTCATCGAACACGACGCCATCAACCCCCACTCCTTTGAGCATAACTATCGCGTGTATACGCTGCTTCGCTCGTACGACAGGTACGATCCGCACGATACGATGCTGCGTCGGGCAGAGCGCTTCTTTCCATACAGGCTCGACGATTGCGCCGATCCGAACAACGTCCCTGCGGCGATGCGGAACATCGACGCAACGCACCGCATCATCGTGAAAAATGCGCATCTCCACCTGATGTCCGCACAACCGCACAACAAGGTACTCCTTCCGATCGTGCGGGTGCGTACAGGCATACAATTCATACCCTATGCCGTGACGATACTGTGTGCGGGAAAACGCATCGCTGTTGATCAGGCTTGGATCGACGACATCGGACAGTTATGGTTCGACCCTGCTCGCTACATGACGCTCAGAACGGTGGATATCGAAGTGCTCTACGCGGTGTGGGAAGATGATTACATGAATCAGTTACCGATCGTCGGATCGATGCTGCATGGCGATATCATGGCCGGCCGGGAGGCGATACTGTTTCCGCCTCGCGGCGTCGACTCGTACGCAGCTCGTTGCGAGATCGCCTTCCCTAACGATATTGTTGAGCTTATGCGTGATTTGCAAGGCAAACGCGTCAGTGCTATCGTGCATGGTGTTGACATGTTTTTTAGTCAATACTTCGCGTACGGTTCGAATATCCGCAGTGCGTGGCGCATACGCAACGCGCCAGGGAGAAACGATCTCGAGCGAATCGCGCACGCACATGTGGGGAACTGCTTCGACGTCAATCGCCTTGCGTTCATCATTCTGCAAAAACTCGGCGTCGCATGCAGGATGCGTGACGGATTCGGTGCGGCGACTGTGCATGTCAAACCAGCGATGATGCGATATGAGCAGATGCCCGTCGGTACGGTCGTCCAACCTAGCGACGCCGAATACCTGCTCACGCGCGATGAGAGCGTCTCCTCGTCGAACGCAATGGCTGAGCTGCACGCGTTCCTCGAGTGGTTCGATGCTGATGCGCGTCGTTGGCGTGTCCTCGATGTTACGCCTATGGATCGCTATGAGCAAATCGCCAACCGCAACATCGCTGAGAGCAATTGTCTACGGCTCGGTATCGCACCCCCGAAAGAGCGCGAGAAAATGTCGGAGAGGTTGTCGCTTGAATGGATGTCGTTTAAATCCGATTGGGGTCGTACTTCCGTCATGATGCAGGTGAATTATCATACGACGTTGCGTCTTTGGAAGCCACGGGGATCTTTTTTCGTCGGTTCAGGTGCTATGCTGTTCTTGGATCCGGGGTCTTTGTCGCAGTGTTATACGGAGTATATTGACAACGCCAAAAATGATGCGACGAGACTGCTGTTTTCGAAGAACTTCGATGCTCTCATTGGCGTTTTCATACCGTTCTTTGACGAGGCGAAGGCTGCGAAGCAGCGAGTATTCGCCAATCTTGTGAATGAGATATCTTCAGGCGTGTACGCAATAAGTCCGGATCTCAGACGGAAAAATGTGAATGATATGGCTTCATCATTGCAAGGTGTGTCGGAGCACCTTTCGCGAAAAATCGTCTTGGCGATCATCGAAGTGGCGGTGCCACCGCTATGCATGCCTCGCGATACGTTACCGATGCATATCGCGCAGTACGACGATCAAACTTTTATTGTACAGACAGCAAAGAGAACTTATCTCCGTTCGAACATCGCAGACACGACCGCGATACTTATAGGGTTGCTGCGTGAATGGGAGCGCGAGGCCGCTGCTATCATCGACAAACTTAGCGGCATAGGGCGCGTCATTCCGTATTTGGCTGACTCCGATAATAACCTCTCCTGGCGGGTGTCGTTAATGGCCCATCGAGTGCTGCACAATGAACCTCTTCCCAGCTATGACGAGCTCAGAAAGATGCAGACACAGTTCAAATCCAAGAATGTTCAATCACGTTCCGAATCGCCGCCCGTATCCGATCCCCTGCTCCTTGAGGTATCGCAATTCGTCGCAGGAAACGGCACCGCGGTAGTAAAAAAGAGATCTGATGGAAAGCGCTACATGGAACTGACGACAAAAGACCCCGTCACCGGCAAGACGACCGTCATCGAGATAGATTAGACTGTGGTTATCCTGTGCGCGTAGAACTTCTTGCGGTGGCGCGCGAAGATTATTCGCTCTTTCACATCATTTTCATGAGTGCCGAGTATCTTCCGTTGCGCGAGCTTGACGACGTCCATCATATCTTTGTCATTAGGCGATGTCTCGAGCAGAACGTTCGATAATCGTATGCACTGCTCCTTTGCTTCGTCGGATGTGGGATCGGTGTGCGCGATGAGCTCGAGGCCCATGGCGTGATAGCGCGGCGTGCCGCTTGCGTGATTTATCATCTCCTGGAGCGTGCGATAGCGCAGCGGCGCATCGTGCAGAAAGTCGTACACCGTTACCGCGTACCACGCGTCGGGAGTATCCTCGTCCTTCTGCCGTCCACGGGCCTCGACCAATAGCGCGTCCGTGAGCTCGAGATCGCGATGACGTACGCAGTATTGCGCGAACGCGACGAGACGATCATCCGGATCGTTTATCTTATCGAGTAGCTCGATGATCCTGCGCTGGTCGGGGCTGAGACCGTCCGGTTGTGTGTATCGTAGCGGGAACCGCCGGACATTGTTCTCGTAGTCCATTGGTGTCGGGAGTGCGTTTGCGTTTATAATTCGTGCGCACCCGCACGTTTATAATCGTCACGAGAATCCCTTGTGCTAATCACAGGCAGGTTCTGTGATCTTGAGATATTATGGCTCCACTGACGATAACGCGGGAAACAATTGATGAGAAATTGACGCTGGAGAATGCATCTGTTCGCCTCTTGAAATGTCCGTTCTATGTCGTCGAGTTCGCCGATCGACTGCGCGCCGAGATAACATGCTCGATGATACCAGAGACCTTCATCATGACTGCTGAAAATCTCATCCATGAGATGGTGAATGACGCCCGCACTGGTGAGGACCGTCGCGAGTATATCGTTAACACTAGAAACCGCGCATATCGTGGTACCATCATCCGTGGCTACATGCCCGATATCGCTGCGCTTGTCAGCCCCGAATTCGGCGATGCAGTGCGCGAAGTATACCACGACCTCGACGGTCTTGGCGCTGACGACTGATTCGTCGCAAGCTCTTAGGCAAACGCCACTGCCGCCTTGGCGTCCTTCAGGAGCCGAGAGGTAGCAACCCTCGGCGACGTAGAACGACGACGCGAGGGAGATGTTCTCCCTGCGCACGAAATCTGGCAATTTCGTCGCGTCATAGGAGCGCCGCGGCAGTGCAGAGAACGATGTGTCTAAATCCCCCATCGCAACAATCTTTATAAAGTCCCTTTGAGTCCACAGATATAGGCCGGTCACAGACGGTCTTAGGTTCTCCCTGAGTCTCTGTGATTGGTAACGATAGTCGGTATCGTCTAATGGTAGGACGGGGGACTGTGGCCGCGAAAGCGGCAGAAATCCCCAGGCCCGGGTTCGATTCCCGGTACTGACTCTTTCTATTCGAAAGAACCTTCTTGCGATGTAAGCCGCGAGAGCTTCGAATTATGGCTCCGGAACGAGTAACTTTTTAAGTAGAAGAACCCTTTCAAAGATAGCAAGGGGGGCAATAATGAACGCTAGCCATGCCACTTTACTGATTTTATTCATAGTCATTCTCACTGCCTGTAGCACACAAAATGTTCCTGTGACAGATATATCGCAGCAGCAAGAAGAGGTAGCAAATGCGCGAACAAACGAACTTTCTACACTTCAAAAGACATGCGCTCAGTGGGAAATACAATTCAATAACCGGGCTGTCGAAGAGGGGCTGGAAGAGCAAATGGTCAAATGCGAAGCACAAGAAAACTCTTGTCTGTGCAAATTCGCATCACCTACAAAAACTCTGCTAGGCACACGGATTATTCCGTTATCAGAAGGCAAATCTACTTTCACGTTGATATGCCTCGACAATAAGGAAGTGAAGACTGCGAGCGATTGCGATTATCTGGGCAATTCTACAAGTACGGCTGGTAGTTCACAAACCACGACTTGGACAAAGGAAGTGCCGACATCTCCGACAGCGTGCAAAGTATGCGACATTGAGCCTTTAGTGTACGACAATTATGACCACATGTACCGCCCAGGATGGAATCAAACTTGCCACGACAAAATAATGGATTGCTTGATTGGCATCTATGGGGAGCGTCAGAAAGAAGGAATCGTTGACCCTATGTGTGATAAAAAGGGCCATAACTGTTTGTGTTTCGATGGGTATCCTAAGAGCAAGGACCGACAGGCAGGACCGTATAAATGTTATCTTGGTTTAGCACAGAGATTGTGCGATGATAAGGTTACGCAAGAGTATTGTAATGCGTACTCTACTTACTTTCCGGTTGATGTAACGCAAGATTGTCTTCAACAAGTGGGTGCTGTTTGCAACCCTGTGCCTGAAGTGGATAAGTGCAGCAATCCGGTAGATGGCGATACTAGAGTCATATGCAATGCAGAAGCAGCAATAAAAAGTAATGATATGAGTGGGTGCGAGAAGCTAACCGTCGTATCTGAGGTCGAAATGTGCAAGTACAGATATGTATTATACAAGCCCACTGCGAGTTCAGCAAAAGACATTTGTGAAACTCTTCCAGAAGACATGAAGCTCGCTTGCTCCTGGAGAATTGGCACGCAAGGACAAGATNNGCCCTTCCTGCGAAATTGAATTGAGAAGAGCCAATATGGACCGCGATGAGTGCTACGATGTGTACTTGGCCAACGCGCCGGCCGATGTGAAAGCATCCATTGATGCTAACTTCTGTAACAAATACACTGGCCAACTCAAGAGAGATTACTGCATGAAACAGTACGCAGAAAGCTAACTCAGTGAACAATGGACAAGAGTATATACTCTCTCATGAAGTCGAAGAAGGTTAACATCTCCACGATCGTTAATTCCGTGCTCAGAGTGGCTTATAGTCAGTCTATGATTTACACAGCCCGGGTTCGATTCCCGGTACTCGCTCTTTACCTCGCGTTAATGTTTCTCAGGGGTATATGTATAACTTCGTCCCAGTTGGCTTAAGAGGCTGTTTCTCCTACAAAACACCATGACAGAAAGCGTTTGCTCGTTCCGGCCAAACTACGAACGGGAACAATTGCGTGTTGATAAGCATAGGATCTCCTGAGAGTGTCACCCTTCATTTATAAAGAGTATTGAGCCACACGGACGAGCAGGGGTTTATTTAAAAAGCGTACACGTGTTGGTTACACATACCTGATAAGACTTTATAAATTCATGACGACTCACCCGTGTCATGACGCAAGTGGTGGAGCTTCCCTGGGCAAGACTCATCCAGATCCAGCCTACCTGGGTGGAACAACTCCTTATCGAATGTGAAAAATGCTCAGAACCCAAACTTACCGCTAGGGCGTATTGTCTGAAATTTGCAGGCACACAAGAGAATTTGATTGGCTTAGTAGACATGATGGCTGAGTTCATCAAGAAGTTCGTGTTCAGTGAAGCTGAACTCAAGGCCTTTGAAGATAAGGGACGCGATCCTTGGCGGCAAGCGATAAAGTACTTTGGCGATACCGATCCGCAAAGAGAGGGGAAGTACGGTGAACTGCTCCTGTTTCTTTTCGTGGAATCGGTACTCCAAACACCACTTATCGCCCATAAGATACAAGCACTCACTGACTACAACGACCAAGTCAAGGGCTCTGATGGAGTATTCTTCGGAAAGTACCGCGAGGTAGATACGCTGCTTCTTGGCGAGTCAAAGATGTACCAGAACAGAAACAACGCCATCAATGACGCGCTTGATTCCGTGAACAAATTCCATGCAGGCGCATCCGCACAGCAGGAGCTCACCACGGAGCTACTTGTGATCAGAAAAAATCTGACAAAAGACCTCACCTCACAGGACGTTGATATGTTACTGGAGATGCTAGATATCAACTCACCCCGGCATCAGGCCATCAACAAAGCTCATCCTGTTCTGATAGTCTATGATGAGGATTCAATCCCTGAGATTGAAAAAGCTTGCACTTGCAGTGAAGATGCATCCGAAAGACTCGATGCACAATTCAAGAGAATCGCGCATGAATTGCATCCGATCATCAAAAGCAAGATCAACGATCGAACGCCAGAACTCAACGCAGTCTCATTGGATTTCTTTCTCTTGCCCGTCAGTAGCGTGCAGACATTCAGAGAAATGATGTACGAAGCATTGCACAACACGAAATGGTGACCTGAGTGACTACTTATGAATATGCGTTTGAGCACCCAGCACTAAACGAGATGCTCGATGTTCTCACACTCAGGCAATTTTTTCGAGAAACAGGAGCCACACATTTTCCCGAAGAGAATGAGCGCATTGTATTGGATGACGTGAAACTAAAAAAAGCAGCACTAATCACCTCTATTCTCAGTTCAAGCCCGAATGACGAACATCGAAGCAAAGCACTCGCCTTTGCAATCCTAGCATATCTCGAGAAGCAAACAATACAATATGCTGGCTTCTGTTATCTTGTGCTTTCCAGAATAGGTAATATCTACCCCACAAAACACCTCGTAGAAATTCTTAATGCGGATGAAGATCATTTCTATGTTTCCTACGATGAAGCGCTTAACCTTGAGTTATCAATGCAACGCGCCAACGCGCTCCTTAAACTCCCGGATGACGATGTCTACCTGAGTGAATATCAAGAACAACTTTGGGAGCATCTCATCAGCGACGAGAAAACCTTGGCAATTAGCGGACCAACGTCCTCAGGAAAGTCATATACAATACAAAGTTATATCGTAAGCAAATGCACGTCGTGTGAGAAGTATCGTGCAGTGTATGTTGTACCGACAAAAGCCTTGCTCTTCGAAGTCAGCAGCAATCTCCGTCAAAGACTATCGACGTACGATGTGACGATCAAAACAGGAGTAGGTGATATTAGCAAATCTGGAGCTAAGGAAGTGCTCGTCCTAACGCCTGAACGCTGTCTCCGATTGCTCAAGGAGAAAGAAAGCACTGATTACCGTATCGATCTACTCTTCTTTGATGAGATTCAAAAAATGGAGGATGATGAGCGCGGCGTTCTCTTTGAGTACATCCTTAATGAGCTCCTCACACAAGAAGAAGGAGCAAAGGTGGTGGTTGCAGGGCCATACCTAAAGAATTTGAAGCGCACACTACATCAACTCAGTGGACTGGATTCGCCAGTTATTGAATCACGATTGGCACCAGTCTACCAAATACGATCCATATTCAGAGTAACTGCAAACGTGCGTGATCGCATCAACATTTTCCTGAAAAGTCCGTCAGGAAAGACACTGCAAACAAGCGTTCCAGTGGAGAGAGCGATGTATACTTCACTTGTTCAGCACCAGAAACAAACGATGGCAGAACTAGTGACAATATATGGCAAAGATAGCACAAATGTCATCTACGCTCCACGAAGAACTACTGCAGAGGATTATGCATTAGAGATTGCAGAGAAGAGTGCACTATACGGAGGCATCACTGAGAGTCGAGAAGTCCTTGAACTCATCGAATACCTTAGTGATGAAGTGCATCCAAATTATTCTCTCATCCGTTGTCTTAAGAAGGGCGTTGCTTTTCACCATGGATTAATTCCTGAGCTTGCCAAACTGGAAATTGAAGGACTGTACAAGAAAGGGCAACTCAAGAATCTGGCCTGCACATCCACACTCTTGGAAGGCGTGAATCTTCCAGCGGACAAAATCTTCATCTTTCGCCCTCTCAAAAATGACTCGCGAACACCGCTTGATAACTTTGAATTCGGTAACCTAATCGGAAGAGCAGGCAGAACCAGCTCGAAACTAAACGGCTCAGTTTACTGCATTGAATTATCGACAGAGACGTGGGCGAGCGAAAAACTCGACTCTGATTTTTCCAAGGAGATCATCCCCGCCACCACACGAGCCACCACAGTGCACAAAATACATCTCCTCAGCAACTTAGCTAATTCCTCAGCGGAGATGACGAATGTACCAGCATCAGTTATCTATACCATCATCCTACTCCGCCATAAAGCAGTGAGAAGCTCCGCAGAACTGAGAACATATCTCCAAACAAAGGCACTGAACGCAGGAGAAGTTGATACAATAACCAGAGGCATTCAAGGATCGTTACAACGGCTATCAATCCCGCAAGACATCTTGAAACAGAATCCCACAATAGACCCACTACTCCAGAATCGACTCTATGAACGAATGCGATCACAACCATCCTCTGAGTGGTTAATCGACAAACATCCTCTGGGCAAAGAAGGCAAAGATGACCGTGCAGCAAAATTCACTGACAAAAGTTTTTACTTCCAGTTCGAAGAAATCGCTCAGCGCCTGAATGAAATTTTCAATATTGAGGGCGCGATTAGCAGAAGTCATGCTGATGGCGCAGCATCTATTCTTCAAGTAGTAAGATACGCCGTTCCTTGGATACAACAACGAACCTTACGTCACCTGATCGATAAGGACCTTGCAGGCAAGAGTCAAGACAGTGAACATGTCGATAGAGTCATTCGTGGAGTGATCATGCACGTCAATAACAATGTACAATTTGAGCTCGTGAAATACTTTAAGCTCTGGTCAGATATCCTAACAACGCTCCTCACGGATGCTGAACGTGAGCAATGGAGTTTCTACTTATCTGTAGATGAGATGCTAGAAATGGGTGCATGTACGCCCGCAGCACTCAACATGATCCGTGACGGCATCAGCAGATCTGCAGCGATTGAAGCTGCAAGGTTTATTCCCAAAGGTCTCGAAGGAGATCTCGCGTCATGGGTTGTAAAGAATAAGCTTAGCAGTCTGTCTGCTATTACCCGTAGGCACCTACAAAATCAAGGATACTAGACGTATCCTTTCTCGTGTAAGTAGATTCTTATGGTTTCTTTAACCCCTCTCTTTCATGAAACGGCAATCGTGGAACGTTGAACAAATAGAATAAGCATTACCGTCAGCCCGACTTTTCTTATAGAAGGTTCAGCCGGGTCAAAAGCTTGCGAGGCGAATGGCGAAGCGTCCAAGTGCAATAATTGCAATTACAATAAGTGCGACAACGAAATAGAATGCGGTGACCCCGAGAGCAACCCCGAAGCCGAGTAGAACCCCGTCGTTGAGGGGTTGTGCGAGTTTTAGCAATACGCGTTTGTCAGGCTCTATTTGTGTGTGATGTACCGTCCATACCTCTTGTGTTGGCGGTGGTGATTGGGGTTGTACCGAAGGTGAGCGAGGGTCTTCTTGTTGGGGATCCTCTTCTTTTAAGAAGACACTTCCCAGATTGTCGCGAATATTTCCCCAAATGCCCACGATTGGGTTCTAAGAAATTATATTTATAAAGATATGTGCGTTGTGCTCGCGGAAAGCATACAGTTCTTGACAGTGACGGGAACGTCAGTGACTATTCCCCGTATTGGCTCTTCTCCACATATAAACATGGTTTGTAGATGGGGTTGCATCCCATAATTCTCTTGACGGCGCACAGCAAAGGTGTTAAAAACTCCCTGTGATTCCGCTTGGCTATGAGATACGCAGTCATGAACATGTCAGGTAATAAACCCGCTCTTGAGTCAGCATTAAGACAAGAATTGTTTTCTGCTGCATCAAGAGTGCAGACGGTGGAAGAGATTGTGCATCCCCAGGCAGCACTGCTACACTTTAGTATGCCTTATTTAAAAATGGAGTTATCACAAAAAAGGATGTTCCTGCGTGATAAGTGGAAAATCCGTTTTCTTTTCGATGGCAGCGACCCAATACTGAGCGGCGTTNNAAAAGAAATTCGACATCGAAGATGCTCGTACGGTTAACTACGCAGTATACTCCGGCACACTGCCCGTAACGGATCACGCGACTACCGAACACGACTCATATGATGGTTTTACGCATAGATACAGCTATTCGTATACTGACAACGTCTCAACTGTGAAAACTGCTCTCAATGCAATCTTTGCATCATCAAATATCAAGGATGCTATCATAGCTCCTACGGTGGTGCAGGCCTATAAACAAAACGGGGGCGACGTTGTAACAAATATCGCATTACAATGGAGCGGTCCAATTGAGCGAGTGCTTGATGTGCACAACAGAGTAAAGAGCGCGATGGTCATACAGGATAAATCCCTGGAGTTTTCCTATCACGAATAGCACGCCTTACGAGTTCTCCACAATCGGGCAATATTTCTTTGATTTCTGGTACTCACCCTTTTTAGAAACTTGCGAGTATCGAGACTTCTCGTGTGTTGGGGCGTAACTGGAATGACGAGTTTTGACACAAATATTTACCACTGTTACATAGTAAACTATTTAAATGCACGTGTGCTTCTACGACGGATGAATGTTGTAACTGTGGAGAATGGATACGCGTATAAGCATGTGACTCTTGTTCCATTACTATACAGTCTGGGTATTCCAGTTGGTCGTTCGAAGCACATCGGTGTAACTCTCGATGATGCGCCGTTAACGGAGATTGCGCTTCCTATTCCCGTACTTGCCCGTCCAAATCTCAATGTGCCTACTGCATTACGCCCGCTGCAAACAAGTTATACGTGCGGGACGCTGACGATTATGCCATTGGATATGTTGTGTGATACGACCTCGCGTGCGGAGATTGCCTCTTTATGCGATGATGAAATGGTCAATGTCTACGTCGATGCGCAACACAGGGGGTGGGTGCTCCCGGGAAAGATAGTGGAGAATTATTCGCTCAAAAATACGCCTGTGCCTACAAGGAAGATTCAGCTGGATATTTCCGGTGCGGCTGAAACCCACATCGGTGTGGGACCGAACTCCCGTCTGGTGTTCGAGCGACATCTAATCTCGTCAGCGCAGAATAAGATGTACAACGCGTTCTGGAAAACACCGTAATCATCAGTGCGAACACGCGAGATCAAGTGCTGACTATTTTTACTTCGCGGTGAGTCTCTTGACTATCTTCTGTATCCTTTCTTTGTTCTGCTTGATGTAGCTTGCCGGTATGATGAATCCTTCGTACGCTATCCTGTTCCTGTATTCGCGCATCGCTTGCAGGAATACTCGCGTCGCTTCATCATATATCTTCTCATTCGCTAGAAAATCTATCAATTGCTGGTGCGCGCCTTCGCCTTTGATCTTGACGCCGTCATCGAGTGTCCGCGCTTCCATCAGCTTATGCAGAATATCGTAGTAATCGGTGAGCGTGTTGGAGGGGTATTTCTCCTGCTCTGTGCTCTCAAGACGCGATAGCGTGATGTCTGCCATCGCTCTGAGTGCCTTCGCCTTCTGCTTGTCCGGTCTGCCGCGGATGATCATTGGAATACTTCGAGGTATCCGTAGAGTATCACGCCGTTTAATATGTTGTTCCTCAATTCTTCCGGATATCTTCCGAACTCCGCGTTCTCGTGCAGTTGTATCTTGCGTCCGAGCATCCGTTCGTATTTGCGCAGGTCCGTCTTTCTCGGGGCCGCTCGGATGTAGATATCGATGTCGCTGTCTTCTGTGTCCTCTCCGCGGCCGTAGCTGCCGAAGACGACGATCGCCGCGGGGGTGTAGTTGTCCTTGATGTGTGCAAGTAGTCCTGATTCTTGGAGCTGCATGATGTTGATCATCTTCTTCTGGAATCTAAATGCATCATTTTGCTTTGCGACGTATATTGGGTAATTCCTGCTGCCTTTCTTGTCGACGCGTTTCTCTATGAGGTCCTCTTTTCGTAGTTTTTCCAGATTCTTCGCGATCGACGTGTGAGCTATCTTTGTCCTCCGGCTTATATCTTTGAGATAGTGCTCTCTTGTCGGTTCGCGAGCGAAGAACTCAAGCAATGTTTGCATAGTACTTTTTTGTAACATGTGGTACAATATTGTACTATATTATATAATTGTTGCGGTCCAGTTCCCGCAATTCATGCCGAAACGAGAACAACGTGACTATTTCCTGTACCGGCTCTTCTTGAGTCCCGCCCCGTCGTTGTTAACGATTCTGGAATACTCTTATATGGATTCATGTGCCTGAAATAATATGTCAAACACCGTAACATTGCATAGAGTCATCAAGGCACCGCCGGAAAAGCTGTTTCGCGCATTCACTGAAGCCGTGGCGATGGCGTCTTGGATTCCACCGTGGGGCTTCGTCTGCGTCGTCCATTCGATGGATGTGAAGATTGGCGGCAGCTACAAGATGTCGTTCATCAATTTCACGACCGGCAACGAGAGTTCTTTCGGCGGAACGTATCTGGACATACAACCGAATGAGTTCTTGAAATACTCTGATAAATTCGATAATCAGCATCTGCCTGGGGTGATGACCACCTCTGTCTGGTTCAAGAAAGTCTCAGCTGGCACGGAATTGAAAATAACGCAGGAGGGCATTCCTGCCATGATTCCTGTAGAGATGTGTTATTTGGGATGGCAAGACTCGTTGGAGAAACTGACGAAATTAGTCGAGCCAGAGATCCCTGACGGTCAATGAACTATCGCCCGAGCGTAGCATGACGCAATCGGCGTCGAGAGTATCGAAGGGATATTGCTCTTCTCGGAAGCGTTGAGTGTTATCGAGGAGTTCTTTTGCCAGTAACGGACCGTATGGCGACTATTCCCCGCATCCGCCGACATTCTCGAACGTCCTGCGCCGGTACTTATCTAGGATTCGCGTAGCGTGTGATGGAAGGTGGCTTCGCAGTGCGTCGTGCATGCGCGTGCTCTGCGTGATGAACGCGGCGCACTCCGGCACGCAAGGAACGTACATCCAATTGAGAAATACTGCGCTTTCCGGGATCTTCCCTTCGAGGATGCGTCGCTTCATCGTCTCGTCGCGTTCCGTGTATAGTTGCGGTTCGTCGTCGATCTTGAAGCGTTCCATGTGTGCTATCATCTGTGCGAAGGTCCGTGGCAATCTATTGGTGCCTCTCCTGTATGGGTGTCGTCGGAAGAACGCGTCGGTGTGCTCTCTCACGTCGTTGCTGTACGCGGTCGCGCAGCACATTGGAATGTCGAGGTAGAGCCCTTCGCTGCGATCGCAATTGCGCATCGGTGCAGGCGGGCCATCATACCGGTCGAAATGCGCGCGCTGTGGCCAACCCTCGCTGCAGATGTATTCTTTTAGCACTTCGACGCCCAAGGTCCGTAGCTCCGAACGGTGTTGTCGTGCTCCTTCGGGAGCGTGCGAGCACCGCTTCGTTTCCGTGTGCGCCCATACTACATGCTCTATGCTGGGTACTTTCTCGGAGAGCTTCTCAAGCAAGCGTCCGTGTGTCATCGACGATGGGAGTCGTTCCGGCTTTAAGTGCGTATTGTAAGAATGCTGTTGCATTCGAGAGTGGTGGTCATGGCTACGTCTCGATGTTCCTACCGTTTTGGCGTCGCGTCACCGTCATTCTTCGCGCCATCTTGTCGCGTTGTGCTCTAGATAATGCGTTTATCTTCTTGCCTTTGACTGCTAGTCTATCGAGTTCTTGGACTGCGAGAGCGTTGCGCTCCTTTCGTGTCATCGCTTTGATCTTTTTTCCCGCGGCGCTGCCCCAGATGAGCGACGCGTCGTGTATCGCCCGCTCCATCCGGCGCTCTTCCAGATATTTGCGCAATGCCTCCCGTACGAGCTCTTGCGTGCTCGAGAATCCGTCCTCTTTCGCGACTTTCGTCGCTTCATCCACGAGGACGTCGGCGACCCGGATGCTCATCAGCGTGTTTGCCATGGTGAGAGGCACGGTCTCCGGCATATAAATGTTACTTTTTGATGTCATAAAGCATCAGGTCGTAGCACCGGTATGGTTGTGAACGGGAAATCGCGGACATTCTTCGTGATGAAAGCGTCAGCGCTACGACAAGAGACTGCATAGTGGAGCGCGTCAGCTTGATGCGTGGCGAGTCCTTTGGCGACGTTCCAGTCTTCAGCGGTGAGAGGAAGGACGATGAGCTTCCCGCGCCCTTCACAGACGGCGATGAAGGTATCGGTCTCTTCCCGAAGACGATGACGACGCAACTCCTGTATGACGAGTGTCGATATGACGAATGTGTGGTGACAAGCGAGTGTTTTCACAAGAAGGTTATACGCGGCGGAATCTCGCCCGAGCAGGAAGTCCATGATGATGTTCGTATCCAAGTACAGCCGCATGTGTCTGCGATCGCGCCATCTTTTATCTTGTTTCCGTCGTAGAATCCGGAGGATTTCCGCTCGCGGAGATTCACAGCCATCGTCGCAACATGATCAGCAGCACTCCGGCGAGGAATATCGTCGTGAATATCTGCTTGTTGTATTTCGCGAGCCATTCGGGCAAATAGATATCGAAATTATTGCTTCTCTTTGTCGTATAACGACTCGCCATCGGCGTCAACGGACATGTCCCTTTGTTCAAGAGTAGCACGATGCCTTCAAGTACGATGAGTCCGACACAAAACCACGTGAGTGCATTCGATGTATTCGTGATGCCTGCATACAGCACGTAGATGCACGCGGATGCCATTACTACCCAGATAACGGTATGAAGTATCTTGATCTGCTTGAGCATAACGTGTTGTGTCTACGAAACTGTATAAAAAAATTTCGGGATAAAAAAGTATTCGTCCGTTGTCTGCACGTAATTTAAATATCACATCTCACTATCTAATTCTATGCCGCAGCGGATCACCATCTATTCCGAGAACAATGAGTTCCAGCACGCTGAAGTCCTCAAGCGCAATAGGGAGAAGCGGCAGAAGAACAAGGAGTTCTTTGTTGAAGGGGTGAAGCCCATTGAACAGGTCATGGCGAACAGATGGGAGGTCACAACGCTCCTCCACGACAAAGAACGAAGCCTTTCTGATTGGGCGAAGAATATCATCGAAGTGTCAAACGCGCAGAAGATCCTCGAACTTCCTTCGGAGCTTATGCAAAAGCTCAGTGATAAAGAGGAGACCTCTGAACTCATCGCGCTCGTGCGGATGCAAAAAGATGATCTCGCGCGTATCCCCATCACGGAACCGTTCCTGACGGTCATTCTCGATAGACCTGCAAGCCCGGGAAATCTCGGCACTATCATCCGGACGTGTGACGCATTCAGTATCAACGGAATCATTATCACAGGTCATGCCGCCGATGTGTACGATGCAAAGACCATCCGTGCAAGTGTTGGCACGGTATTCTCCACTCCCGTCATAAGAGTGGGCTCTCCACAGGAACTGCTGCCTTGGCTTGAGCGAGTAAAACATGAATTGGGAACGCTGCAGATAATCGGCACGTCGGCGAAAGGCACGAAAACCCTCGCGCAGCAGGATTTCAAAACACCCACCGTCCTCCTGTTAGGAAATGAAACGCTCGGGTTGAGCGCACAATACAAGGCGATGTCCGATGCGCTCGTCCGGATCCCGATCCGGGGTGCAGCGTCATCGTTGAATGTGGCGTCGGTGGCTTCGATGTTCCTGTATGAGATCGAACGTCAGCGCAATGAGCGGGATTGAGGCTACTGTCTCTTTCCCGTGAACACGCCCTGCACGTCGGAGATGGCTTTCAGCAGCAGCCGGTTCTCCACGCGTCTGCCGCTCTCCTCGCGCAGGATGTACCTTTGGTATGATGGCAGCACGAAGAGCGCGCCCTTTTTCGCCTCGTCCTCGAGCATGTTGTACAAGAACCCTGATTGCGTCGGCCATGCCCAGCAGTAGATGATATCTGCCGTCGCGATGGACACGGGCAACCGTGAATATGAATCTTCCCGTACCGCGCCGAGAGGCATGCTGCGCAGCTGGTCATCGTGCAGTCTGCGAAAGCGCAGGTAATCGTCGCAGAAACGGATAGGTATCATGTCGCCGACGATGAGCTCGCATGGCGTCCGTGCATCGATGTATCCTGCCGCGACGCCCATCGTGTAGTTCCGCTGTGCGTGCTCGACGAGTACCGGGTTGATCTCGATGCCGTACGATGGGAATCCTGCCGCCGCGGCAAGCAGTGTCCATCCGCCGTTGCCGCAGCCGAGGTCCAACGATACGTGCGAGATATCGGTATGGTCCAGTAGGGATAGCACCGATGCTTGCAAGAGTTCTGGCGGCACCGCGATGAATCCTGCCGCATCCGTCATCGTCAGCTCTTCGTTCGACGCGATGAGGATCTTCATCATCCCTCGCAGTCTGCTCTCGGTGTCCAGCATCGTACTCGGCTTTTGTTCCCCTTTATGATGGTATGCGCCGGACGCTCCCTCTCTGCCGACGTCCTCTTCTTGCTGTTTCTTGTGCTCCGGCGAGAGGGCGATTGTCCTTGCGTCATTCGCGGCCGAGTCTACCGCGATGCGTCGTGTATAGCGTCTCCCCGCCAAGGGAGCACAAGATGATATGTTGCCGTGCTTCTTGCGCGTCGTATCGGTGCGGTGCTTGCGCGGACTTATCGACGTGAACTCTCGAGAGGTGCGGCTGGTTTTCTATCTTGTCTCCGGCGTTTCCGCAACATTTAAGATGTTGTTTTGGGAGGGGTGTCCTTTGGTGATATCATGACTTAGNNGCGGTCGTCGTCTTCCTCTTTGGTGCATGGCCTCGTTTCGGCGGAGTAGCGACGCCTTGGGTGCTTGGCGTGACCGCGATACTCGTCGTGATCCTGGCGTGGACTGGCGTGAGCTGCTCTTGGTGCGAGAAGCCGAAACGGCGTTAGCGTGCGTCTCCATCGTCATTTCGGCGCCATAAAACGACGTGCTTTCACGACCGACAAGGAATTATTCTATCGTCGATATCGCGTGGAAATCATGAAAACCTTTTTATGCCACCGCTTCGTGCGGCGACCTCATGTCCATCCTCATCATCGGACTCCTGTCGTGGCTCGGGCTTCTCGTCCTCGCGATATTCAACGCCGGAAGACGCGATATGATCTATGGGCCGCAGCTCTCTGAGCCTGTAGCGCACCAGATCAGCTGCGTCATCCTGGCGATGCTCATCTACGCCGCGACGATGTACTTCTTGTATGTAAATCCCATCGACGCTTCGCTTCGGGACTACATCACTATCGGCGTGCTATGGACCGGTCTGACTGTCGCGTTCGAGTTCTTGTTCTTCCACTATGTGAGAAAGTACTCTTGGAAGGAACTGCTCGGCAATTACGACGTGCGCAAGGGCCGGCTATGGCCGCTCGTCCTCATCGCGACGCTGACCGCGCCGGTGCTCATCGGTATGATGCTCTAGCGACATCACTATACCGTCAACACGTGGTGCATACGAGCCACTTCCTTCCCAGGATAGACCTTCGTGCCGAGCCGGAAGAGCTTCTCTCCGAACACCTTGTACTGGACGGCTTGCGAAAGAGGGGCTGACGTCACCTGCGGCAGTATGCTGCCAAGCGGTGCCTCGATATGCGCGCCGATATCCTCTCCGATGGCGGCGTAGTCGATAGCGAGATCGGGTCCTGTGTACTTGCCGTAGAACAGCAGGTCGGGATACACTCTTCTCTCGAGTGTTGCCTCGAACTCTTCAGCGAGCGCTAACGCGGCGGGGTCATCCTTGACCGCCCTGACATAGGCGTTGATTGTATCATCGCACATCTGCACGAACCCGGTCATCGCCGAAGCATGGTCGTTGAATCGTTCGATGATGCTGCGCTGCGCACTCATCGTGCCGAAGCTCGTCTTGTTCGAACGTGTTTTGTGATCATTGAACGCGTCGTCGATGCGACCCGTGAATACCTCTTGTATCGTCGGCAGATAGATATCGCGGGCGATCATCTTGCCGATGAGTCGCTCCAGTTGATCGAACGTCGGCGTGTACGCTTGTGCGCGCAGTTGCCATTCGCGATGCTCTCCGAAGTGCTCCGATATGGCACTGCTCGATGGCTTGGCGTATGATTTCTTCGGTATTCCCTTCTCCAACTTGTACGTGTCGAGCAGGAGCGAGTCGTCAGAACCGTACGGATCGGAGACGCTCTTTCGTCCTTCGCCAGCGAGCTCGCTCAGCATACGGACTTTGAGGCGTCTATCGTCTGTGTAGCTCGCGGGGTTGTTCTCGAGCGCGAGGACGTGGTCGTCCGTCATGGTCGCGACGAGCGACGCTTCCGCGAGGCTATCGAGATCGAAGTTCTGCGCGCGATGGCGAGTGATGAACTCCTGATCCTGGAATCGCTCCCAGAGGATCGCTGCGGCACCCATGGAGATGGGATCTTCTTCTCCGCTCACGTGCGCGCTAAGCGACGCACGGCTGCTGGCGACGACTATCGGGAGCGCGAGTTTTTTCACGTACTCTTCCATGATGCGCTCTGCCATGGGGCTGCGACAGGTGTTGCCTGAGCAGGCGAAATACACTACGGGGAATTGTTTAGCGTCCATGGTGTTACCTCATGCTTTGCGAGTCGCGACGTACATGCGTCCGCAACCGATGTAATTGTTAGGCAGGACTCTCATGCCGAATCCCAGCTGGTCGAGCGCCTCATCGATGCCTTTCTTCGCTCGGTCGCCCCACTGGATGTTGAGCACTATCGCGCCGTCTTTGCGCAATCGCTGCGTGACGGGCTTGAGCACGGGGAGCATTCTCGTCGTGCTGAAATCGAAGAGTCCCGTCTCCGGATCCTTCGTGTGGTCGAGCATGTTCGAGAGGTATGCCGCACCGAAGTACCCGTCGGGTACACGTTCTTTCTCGAAGAACTTCGTGAGGTCGGTGAGGTAGAAGCGGATCGTCGCATGCATGGCGTTCTGCTGCATCGCGGCGTAGCGGTCTTGTTCGGTGTATCCTGCGCTTTCGGCGATGCTTCCCGCGTAGCCCTGATCGAAGAAGATGGCCTGCGTATTGATCAGGTTCTTGCCCGACTCTCGATGCGGTTCGAATATCCCTTTCGCGAGCGATGATACCGGGATGTCGAATGGGAATGTGGACCATGTGGCGTGCGAATCGATGAGTGCGGCCGAGAATTTCTCGTACGGCATCTGTGTGAACGCGCCGAATTTGTACTCGCACCACGCGTTCGATCGTTCGCTGATGTCGACGCAGTGGATCTCATTGCTGCCCATGCCTGCGAACAGGCACGGTGCGTCTCCTGCGCCCGTGATGATGAGCGACGGAGCGTCTGCGGGAAGCTTCGCGTCGAGCACGTCCGCCAGCGGTTCATTCGTGAACCTATAGGCGCGCGATTGCCGATTGAAGATGGTGACTGACGCCGGTTCGTCTTTCTTATACCGTGCGTAGATAGAGTCCTGTGATTCATTCGTTGTGTGCATAGTCTTCATTATTCACCTGCAGTATTCATTCTTGTCCATTAGTTTTGTTGCATCAGTCTTGTTGAAGTGTCTTCTTGAGCTCGTTGAACATGGCGTCTGTAGCCGTCGGGAGTTCTTCCGTCGTGAATGTGAAGAGCGCCTCTGCCGCTTCCATCGCGCAGAGCGCGCCGTCCCTATCTGTGGCGCGTATGAGCGTCGCGAGGTTGCGCGATGCATCGATTGCTCTGCTCGCGATGTCTTTCGTGAATGCACGGTTGTCGAATGCATCTTTTTTTGTGATGTACTTGTGTCTTATGAGTTTGGGGGTTATATCATCCGTGAGATAGTTGGCGAACGCGTCGATCGCACGGAGCGCTTCGGGTGCCGTACCTTGGACACTCACCGCATCGAATGTATCGTCGATAGCTGATACGATGCAGTCCAAGTCCTTGAGCATACTGCTCGTCTGCGAGGTGAGCGCGTTGTAGTTCTTCTGTGCTGGAGATTCGGCGTTTCTCGACCATGTTTTCGGTTTGCGCGCATCGGTACTCTCGGCGGATCTCTTTGTCCACATATCGTATCGATCTTGGAGTTTCGCGACGAACCCTTCTTCGAGGGTGGTGACTCTGAGTTCTCCTTCCGCGATGACGCGGTCGATGAGGTTTTCGAGCTGTCTGAATGTGGACTTATAGTGTTCGTCGCGCTCCTGCGCCCAGGTTTTCGTGCTGCGTGCGGGGGTCTGTGCCGGTGTCGGTATTGTGGCGCCGCGGTCCTGCCGCGCGGAGCTCCAGTCGTGATTCGTGTTTGTGTACGAGCCGGCCATCATCGGGTCCTCGATTTCGAGGTTGGGTTCTCCGACGAGTTGCCCGAAGGTGTAGACTTTCAATCGTTTGTCTTTGGTGTATGCCTCTTTGCGCTCGCACAGTCGTTCTCGCTGCTTCTGATCCATGGTGATGATGAGATCGGCGCTCTCCAGCTCTTGTGCGGTGATGTCTTTCGCGCGGTGTTTGTTGACGAATTCCTTGTCGTTGAACGCTTCGATGATGATATCTTCTGCCTCGCGCGTGATGCCGCCGCTGCTGTATGATCGCGATGAGTATGTGCTTGGTGAGTGTGTCTTTGTCGGGTTGTACTTGTCGGCAGTCGATGGTTGTCGCGGGGTGCCGGCATCGAATGTGGTGTATGGTTTCGGCGTGAGCAGGTCGTGTATATCCTCTATATCTACATCGTCGTCGTCCGAGTCTACCGATGTATCGGGTGTTCTTGATGTTCGCGCGCTGGATCCGGTCGTCTTCGCGTCGATGGCCGTTCTTGCCGTCTCATCCCAGACGATCTCCGCTCTGATCGCGCGCGTATTGGGCTCGCGCTCATCGGTGTCTGTTGGGGCGTCACGCGCCGGGTGGCGGGGGAATTGTGCGAGCTCTCCTCGTGCGTTTGATGCGGTGCTCGATGCGCTTGTCCTCGAGGTTCCTGCGCCGATCGCGTCCTTGCTCGTTGAAGAAGGGTTGTACATCGCTGCATTGTACGTCGCTGAACTATACGCTATCGCCGCTCGTCTGCTCGCTATGTCTATAGATAGTCCTTTCTGCGCGCATCGGTCTATCAGGATGCGTTCCGCCATCGGGCTGCGGCAGGTATTTCCCGTGCAGCACACGTAGATACTGCTCAATTCTTCAAATCGCATGGGGTGTGGTGTTGCGGAGAGGTTTATATACCTTGCGAATTATCACTACTTGATAAAAGTAACAAATAGTTATATCACTACTTAACAAAAGTAACAAGCAGTTATGTTTATAAGTCGTGCTTGATTTCCATCCTCGAACCATGAATCCGTTGATATCGTTCATCGGCGAGGGAACAGGTGATAACACTGTTCTGGGCGGGAAAGGCTATGGCCTCGACAAGATGGCGAAAGACGGCCTGCCTGTGCCTGAAGGATTTACTCTCACCACTGCCGCATACAAGCGCTGGGCAAATAGCAGTGGAATGCCGAAGGACCTGGAGGCTGCCATCCGCGATGCTATGGCGATGCTTGAGAGCAAGACCGATCGGAAACTAGGCGGTGTGGAAGCGCCACTACTCGTCTCCGTTCGTTCAGGCGCTCCCCACTCGATGCCAGGGATGATGGACACCGTTCTTAACGTCGGATGCACGAACGAAGTGATCGCCGGCATGACGCAAAGCGATGAAACCTTCGCGTACAGCACGTATAGGCAATTCATGACGGATTTCATGAAGACGGTCTGCAAGGAGAACGTGGACATCAGCGCTCTCGCTAAATCGCTCGATTACACGCGACTCATAAAAAAAGTGTCCTCTAGTTATACCAGTCTGTTCCCAAACCCTAGCTATAGTATAAGTTTTAATGGAATGATACGAGACCGAGTCGGAAAGAGCGACGACGCGATAAAGTCGTTCTTTGCGGAGAACATGCGACCCGCGACACTCCGTCCCGGCTTCCTATTCGAATCATTGCCTTCGAGACTATTCGTGCCCGGCCTGCGCCTCGAAGAGGTCATCAACGATGGGAGTATACTCTCGAAATACGTTCCCTTGACATTCAAAGACGTCAATTTCGAAGGGATACAGGTCGAAGGTCCGACCGGCATCGAAACCATCCCCTATAACGATTTGGACGGAAAAAGATACATCTCGTTCCGACCGGCATTCGTCGATGAAGTGATAGCGTATGTGCGCGAATACGCGACTATCGGACTGTTGGGTCCGGATACCTTACGTGCACGAAAACGGCTCACCATGATTCCGGAGGATCCGATGAAACAGGTGATGTATGCAGTACAAGCAGTTTTCCAATCATGGGGCTCTCAACGCGCGGTAGAGTACCGCAGGCTCAACAATCTGCCCAATACCGGCACTGCCGTCACAATCCAGCGCATGGTCTTCGGCAATATGGGACCGCAGAGCGGCACCGCAGTCGTCTTCAGCTCCGACCCCGCGACCGGCGAACCGACCATCGTAGGCGATTACATGCTGGGACGCCAAGGCGAGAGCGTCGTGAACAGCACAGAGAAACCGCACAGTATCGCAGAGTTGAAGACCAAGCGACCCGCCACATTCGCCCGCATCGAGCGTCTGGCGAGAACCATCGAAGACGCGCGCGGTGCCCCGCAGGATATCGAGATGACGTGGGAGGATGAGCGCCGCGTCTACGTGCTCCAGACCCGGGATGCGAAGCTCTCCCCGACGGGAAAGCTGCTCTGCGCGCTCAACAGCTATGATAGGAACGCAATCGATCACAAGGCGCTATTCGACAAATTCACCGCGCAGGATATCGAGGCGTTGACAACAACGACCGTGCTCAATGTGCCCGCGGGCACGAAACCATGGGCAAAAGGCTCGAGCGCTACGCCGGGCATCGTGACAGGAGTGTTACGCACAAAATCATCCTACAACAACGGCGCAAAATATCCTGGTGAGAAAAATATATACTGCGCGGTCAACACGACGCCCAACGATATCAAGATTATACAGGATTGCGACGCAATCATCACCTCGCAGGGAGGAGCGTTCTCGCACGCGGCGATCGTCGGTATGAGCATGGGGAAGATCGTAGTCGCAGGCTGCGAAGACCTGAACCCTCATGACGATTGCGTGCACCACAAGAGCGATATGAATAATGTGTGCCACAAGACCGGCACCGTGCTCACCGTGGACGGCTACACGGGAAATATCTATTTCGGCGTGATGCCGAAAACGCAAGGCCGCGGATCACCGATCGTGCAGCGTTTGCACGCTATCGCGCACGACGTGGTCAAAGGATTACCGATAATCAACGAGTTGCAGCACCTGGACGATATCACCGCATATCCTGACATCGCGTCGCATGACAATATCTACCTGCTCGATTTCGATTGCCTCTCGGTGCAGTTGAACGCGGCGAAGAGCACATGGTCGTCACTGGTGCGCGAGCGCGCCGAGAACGCCTTCGAGATATCAAGGAAATCGCTCGATCATCTTCCCATCCTGAAAGCTGAGGGTAGATACGTCGCGCAAGCGCCAAGCAGCCCAACCGCGACTATGGCGCTATGGCAGGAGTACATCGGCGCTTTCGCCAGCGCAGCGCACAAAGACGGCAGACACGTCAAAGTGATCGGAACACAGTCTCCGAAGGGAGCGTTGAAGATCGACAACGTCGAATATGTGCACCCGGAAAACTACGATAATGGCATCAACTGCGTGATCATACGACCATGGGCGATAGAAGAGAGCTACGTCGAAGCGGCAAGGAGGCGACCGTCATGTCCGACTTGACATATTGCATCGACCAGTACAGGAGGCTGCTCGCGGCCAACGACAGCGCGAAGATGACGCTCGGCAATATAGCCGCCGGCATCGAAACAGATACCGCAATCAGCACGTTAGGAGAAAACCTTCGCGTCATGCTACGCGCAGTAGAGCATCTCCTTCCCCAGGAATCTCCATATTATAGAACGCAAAGTGTCTGTACGTACTATGACCGGCTGACGACCAAGGTGAATGCTGTTTTGAAATCGAACACAACAAGCCTGGTATCTTTCATACCGGCAGGCCGTGGAACGACGTGGCTGAGCCCCGCGGTCAGACGCGAATTACTCGGCGACACGTGGCGCCGCATGACGCAACTCAACCCGAAACTCGAGACTGAGTTCGCGCCAAACGACGTGACTATCGACGATATCTGCACGCCGCATGACGCCGTGCGTTACTTGCACAGGGTATCGACCGACATGCTCTTTGATCCTAGCGGACAGACATGGCAGATCGACTACGGCAACGCAGGGTACCAGTGCAACAGTGGAGGATTGGTTTTCGCACTCTTCACGCTAGGGTCAGAACCCGCGCAAAAACTGGTGAACAAGAATCCGTTCACAAAACGGACCATCGATATAGCCACCAGCGGCAAGATGGTAAAGAAGCCCAATCAGGCCGACGGCGTGTACGCGTTAGAGCACGATGGTGTGATGACTGTGCAACTGCAGCTCGGTTGCCATTATGCGGCCATGCGTGTCAAAACAGGTGACGAACCAAGCATAGAGTTCCGTTACACCGACACCGAGACGTATGCGACCAGCGCATTCAGGACCGAGGTCTCGACGCGCATCCTCAAACGGCTCGGTTTTACAACCGCGTGCAAGAAGAACATCGTCAGTGTGCAAGACGATTTCGCGTCAGTAGACGACGCGACCGATGCCTATGAGAAACTCCTCCGCTTCTCGCTATCGCTCAAGGACCTCGATACTGTCGATCCTAAATCGTTGGTCATAGACCGCGAGGACGATGTCGCGGACGCATTCTTCGCAGGCATCATGCGCCTGAAGGATTATGTGCGCAAGGCGCCGAAGGGAAGCTATGCGTCATGTCTGAAGAAAGAAGATGGCGATTCCTTCTGGGGAGCGCCGACAAGGATACTGCCCATCCGTAGCAAACGGATTGCGCAGGCAGAGGCGGCCCAAGCGCAAGAGGCTATCGCTAGCAGTGAGAAGCCGCGGCCTAAACGATCGAAGAAGTCGCCGAAGAAAGCACTCGAATCCATCGTCAATAGCGCTCCTACCGCGTCGGAAACCTCTGCCGGTGCCGAGAGCGTTCCTGCTCCATCCGAAAATATTCCTGCCGGTGGTTACGCCACTATAAAAGAGCAGACCGATGCTAAGCTAGCTATGCTAGCGCTCGCAGGCAAGCCGACTGATGACAACACACTGGACATGAACTCGCAGATGGATGCGCTGCTGGAAAAATACAAATCGTACGTCGCTGGGAAGATGTCTAAATCATCATTGAGTAGCTTGCCGTCCCAATACCAAGCGATCTTCGATAAGTATCTCGCGAAAAAGTTAGCGATTGGCGTGGCCGAAACGACTGATGATGCAAGCGGCGCTGCCGCGGGTAGTGCTCCTGCGCTCGTCCCACTGCAGACCGCTCCCGCAGTCCAAGCGTCCCTGTCGCCAATTGCAGCCACTCTTCCCATCGTGAAACCGGCCGCTCCGGCGCCCGTCGACCCCGAGGAGAAGATGTGGCATGAGTATCTCAATAGCCTTGGTGGTGTGACGAAGGTCCACAAGGATGATCCGTTCGAAGAGCATGATGCGACTGCCAAAGAGATGTCAGCCATCGCGTCTGCACCGACCGCTGCAGCGACCCAGCCGTCGAAACCAACGGCACAAGTCCCGCTCGATGCCGGATCCTCGTACAAGGCAAACTTCCCTTCCATCCCAATCCCGAAGACACCTGAAAGCACATTGGAAAAACTCAATGCGCTTTCTTCCGCCTTAAAGAAAACCTTGAAGGGTGGCTTTGATTATGCTCCGCCACCGTATCCGAGCATTGATATGGAATCGATATACGGTTCCTATGCAAAAGAATTTCTTAAGCAAACTTACTCCAAGTCATCTCATTTCTATGATATGATTGGGGACTATGCATCTATCTTGGATCCGATGGGTGGAGACCCGTTGAAAAAAAAACCTGCTCCGAAGTCCAAATTCAAATCTGATGCTGAAGCAATCTACAAGAATCTTTATGGTCTCTCCAACATGTTCGGCGATGACACGAAGAAAGACAATGAAAAAAACGCCCCCGAGAAGTCGAGCAATACCATCGGGCCAATGCCCTCCGGTAAATCGTCATGGATGCCGGGTTTGACCTCTCCTGACACGATCCCTCTCTCCCCTGCGCAGCAGAAGGTTGCGGCTCAATCGCCGATACTGCCGAAGATGCCTTCGCAGCACACTCCCAAGACTCAATCGCCCGTACTCGAGAAAACGACTGCGCCGAGCGGTCCATCCACAATAGATGATGTGTTCCACGGAACACCGTCTTGGGTGGAGTCCCAGCTCTCGAACGTGCTCAAGTTTGATGACTTGTTTGTCTTGAAAGGCATCATCCATGGCGCGCCGTCGTTCGTCAGTCCGGAGTCGTATGAGTATGTCTTGAAGACACTCGGACTGACGAAGACACAAGGTCTCACCGAGAACGACAAGAACCGATTCTTCGCGATCAGGAATTACCTATCAGATAACATCGGAGAGTGGCCTGAATGGAGTGCGCTCAAAATGGAGCCCGACGATGAGGCTGAGACTGCACGACGCGCAGCATGCTTGCTCGTCAACAAAGCGATAGGACTCGCGGTGTCGAAGAATCCTGATCTGATCGCGGGCACCGCTGGCAAACCTGCCTCTGTTCCTGCCGCGGTCGACATGCAGCTCGATGACATGCTCGATGACGACGATTGATTGTTGATTGCTTGATGCATGATGCCGAATCCAGTCCGAGATTCTCTGAAGCTCGACGAACACGTCAGAAGATTGTTCTTGCGGTACTTACCGGTAACTTTCTCGCTGCCTTGGAGTCTAGGCCGACGTACGAGAACAAAAGAGATTGACTATTTCTGCTGTAGCTATCTCTCTGTAGTTCTATCGCTCGAGGATCATTGGTATCGCAGGCTCAGCTCTCTCTTGGAGAACTTGGTCGACAACTCTATCGGCGCATGCTCGTATCCTATCGTCATCTTGAGCGAACCGTTGTACGATGCCTGTATGTGCTTGCTCCCGTTCACGCTCCGCACGAGCGACCCAAGCACTTCGCTCTCGACCGCACGAGGATCCGCCTTCTCGCCTGCGAGCGATCTCCTGCCGATCTCGAATTGTGTGATGACGCGTTGGAAATCGCGCATGACGCAAAGCGCATAGAGTTCCTGCTTCCGGAAGAGATCGTGCTCATCGGGAGATTCCATGTACATGCTCCCGGCAACGAGGCTCTCGAGGTCCACGAACCAAAAGCCGGTAGGCGCGACGGTCATATCCTTCGCGAGATACCATGCGAACGGGTGCCCCTGCTTGTAGTAATCCACCTCTTCGTCGTTCCACGTTGTCTCCCCGTCCTTTCGCCAGCTCAACTGTATATCCCCTACGCGCGACCATCCGTATACGTAATCGTAGCGTTTCGTTGTGGTCGATAGCACTTCGAGGTATCGGCGAGCATCGGCGACCATTGTCCTGGTGGCGTTCAAGAGCGAAGCAGGGTTATCACTGACTCTGAGGCAGAGCTCCCGTAACGCATCTACTGACGATGCCTTGTCGAAATAGACCGCGCGTACGGTTGAAGGCGTGAGCCGTATCTCCTGCGCGAAGTGCTCGTTCTCGCAACGCTTCTCGGAGCCCTGCAAGTGCTTGCTCAGCTCATTGATACGTGCCATTGCCCCTTGCGGCAGCTCGTGCAAGAGCACTGTGGGTGCGAATTTGACGAGCGGATCCTGCAGCAGGTCATCCGTCACTTGGATGCTATACAATCCGTAGCTCGCGAGCTGCGCGCCCTTCGGCCGTCCTCTGTCGCTCTTCCTCGTTATGGCGAGCGCTGGATGGTCGAGTACGACCTTGGGGTGTTTTGCGAAATACTCACCAAGCATCTGAGGCGTGATGCCTGAATCGTCTATCAGCGTGCCGCCACCTTTGAGCTCTGGCCTGAACTCCTGCTTTACCGATGTGTCCGACCATCCATTATCCTTGAGATCGAGCTGCACGCTATGCCCTTCGGGGAAGAGGTATGTCCTGCCGCCGGTCTTGAGGAAATCAAGGCTTGTGAGACCCTTATTTTTCGGCGCAGGATGCGTTATACGGGGCACCCATGCCTTTCTCACGAGAGGCTGGACGCCCGCGTGCTTGGAGAGTGAGGTCCTGCCGAGAAGCTCTCGCTTGCTCAACGGCATCTCATAGAGCCTCACCGGCGTGAATCGATCGGTCGTTGTGGCGCGATAACCGCACGCATCCCCTGGTCTCATCGAGCTGAACTTGAACTTCTTCGGCGATGTCCCTATCGATGTATCGCGTTCGATGCCGCCGGGAGTTGTGGGTGATGCCGTGCTATCTGTTGATTGCGATTTTGTCATGGTGTGTCCTCATCGTGAGTGGTTCATGGTATGTCTGATTGTCATTATTCGTATTATCATTGTCCATATCGTCATTGTTCGTCATCGTTCGACGCAATATCCGTCTTCCGGCCGTTCGTTGCCTTGTGGAGTCCCATCCTACGGGACTGTTGAGCGGTGTTGCCAAGCGGGTTCGCCGCGAGGTCGCGATAGTACAGTGTCGGTGTTGTACCGTCGGGATGCATCGCGCCGTTCCATCCTTTGATGAGTGTGAATCCTGTGCTGCGCGCGAGGTGGGGGAATCCTCCTGCCGACCATGCGTGCGTGAAGACCTGGCGTATGTTATACGCAGTGAGGTGCTCAAGGCGTCGCAAGACGAGCGATCGTCCGATGCCGCGACCTGCGTGGTCGGGATGCACGCCGAGGCTGATGAGCGCGCCGACGCGGTCGTCGAGCGCGCCGATCTCTTTCGCGACCGTCGCGGTCGCTCCGAAGAGCGCGACGGAGGGGCTTTGGATCGCCACCTCGCCGTACCCGACGATGCGCGTATCTTGCGTCGCGACGAAATAATCCCTGCGAAACGATATGCCGTCGTACTCCCTGCGCAATCGCGATCCTATCTTCGCGGCCGAATATCGCATCACCGGGGGAAATGCCACATGTTCCACTTCCATTATGCCGTCGAGATCGTCGATAGTGGCGGGGCGGATGGCGAGGCCGCATTCCNNGTATTCGTCGATTCCGGAGAATTGTTGAGCGCAATATGTGCCGTGCTCGCATATTCTATGCTTGCATATTCCGTGCTTGCGTATTCCGTTCTCGCATCGCTCATAGGTCCACCACCCACGCGGTGGTGTTGCCGCATCCGTCCATGCTTCCTTGCACGGCGTGGTAATCGTGGTAGTTCTCCTTCGGCGTGATGCAGTCGAGGAAGAACCCGAAATTATCCCGGTAGTACGGCGGTATGAATGATCTGCCGCCCTCCTTGCGCAAGCTCACCGCGCGTTTGATCGCAGTATGCCCGTCCTCGCGTGCCCGCTCCAGGAAATACCGTGTGAATGTGTTGCCGCCCTCGTTCCAGAAGTCGTCGTTGTACACGATAGCGTCTGCTCCGATGTCCGCGGCGATGCCGAGGATGGCGTTGTAGTTCTGCCGTCGCCAGATGTCGTTCTTCATTTCGCGCAACGGGTTGTCCGGGAACCTGCGGTCCCACGACGGACGATATGCCTCGACCGAATCTATGAGGAGTGCCCGTCGTTCGCTCCCCTCGGTCGAAGGGTCCGATTCGAGCATGGATGCCATGATGACGACGCCGCTCGGGATGTCGAGCTTGCCGTCTTTCTCGAGGTGGTTGAAGAGCAGTCCTATCTCGGGATCGGCGAGGTACAGCACCGATGCATGGTATCTCGAATCGAGGTCCATCTGGTAGCGTATCTCCTGTTCGCCGGTGCCCCAGAACGCGCAGCAGCCGTAGCGTCCGAACGACCGTGACAGATCGATGGTCCTCTCGTTCGTCCTCGCGACGAGGCTCGTCACAGGTCCGTCTTCGCCGGCGATGCGTCTCCGCACGAATTCCGTCATCGATCGAAGCTGGTTGTTGTTGCTCAGGCGCGGGTTCGCCATCGCGTCGAGCATCGCGGCCGCATCGGCCGGATCGTCGCTGTTGAGGTATCGCTTGATGTTGCCGTAGACGCGTTTGCGGTCGATCGACGACCTTATTGCGCGTAACACGTCTTCTTGGTAGAGTTCGTGGCTCTTCTCGCGCAGTCTTTCGTCGGATGAGATTATTCCTAGCGCGAGCATGCGCGCCATCTCGATCGGGTCGGCAACTCGCCGCACTCCTTCCTCGTGCACGAGTTCCCGGTCGTACTCTTTCACCGGAAACGGCGATGGGTGGGCCGCTCTATTCTCCACGACGGCTCTGAATCTTTTGAGTATGATGTGTCGTTCTCGTTCGTTGTACTTGAGGAGCTCCGGCGCTATCGTGTCGCGCAGGAATGTCGCTTCTCGTTCGGCGATGCGCGAGAATCCGACGATTCCATCCGCGAGCGCGACCATCTCTTCGAGCGGACTCTTCTCCGTCGATTCGTGGGGCTGCCCGTTAGGCTGTCCGGCGGTCTCGCGTCTGCCAATCACTGGGTTGCTGTGCTGTGTCGTGCGTGTCATCTGAGATCGAATCCTCCGAATCGTCTTGGTTGCGTTCCTATCTCGACGTGGCTGATGCTGACGCTCTTCCCTTCGAGATCGATGATGTTGTATGAATTCTCCTTGTACGGATCTTTTATGTCGGGGCTGAAGAGCGTGCCGCCGCTGAGGTGGTACATAGGGTCGGAGCCGCCATCCCTCGGCGGGACGATGCAGCCTCCGGGAATGTGCTTGTGTCCCGCGAGTACGATGTGCACGCCGAGCCCGGCGAGCTCTTCGAGGCGCTCTTCGCCTTCGGAGAAATAGCCTGTGTACGTGCTCCATAGCGGCAGCGCTAACGGGTGGTGTACTGCGACGATGTTCAGCCGTCCCGGAGCGTCCCGGATAGCGTCTTCGATCGTCGATATGTCGCTGTCGTGGAGCGCCCCGTCGTTCATGTGCGCGAGGTATATCTTCCGTTCGCCGCATTTCGCGATGTATGCGGTCTCGACTCGCTCAGGAGTCTTCTCGGTATCGAATCCTACCGCGAGGACATCGGGAAGGACGACGGGGGTGTTTACGTCACCGAGGATCGCATCGAAGAGTTTCATAGGATCTGATATCTTCTCCCGCCACTTTTTGAGCGTCGTATTCTCCGTCGCCGGTCCGTCGCCGTTTTTCTTTTCGAGCAACCAGTATGTCCCGGTGCTTAGCGTGGTGGTGCCGATGAAATCGTACTCGTCGGTCTCCAGTGTCGTCTCTGACGTCTTGACGTCTGTTATGGAGGGTCGTTCGCCGAACCAGCGATAGAATGTGCCTAGCTTGTCTGTGTTGCCCGGCACGACGAGTTTCTTTCCCGGGATACTATCGAGGAAATGCCGTACGTGCATGAACTCTCCTTCTTCGCCATAGCATAGATCGCCTGTGGCGATCGTGAGATCGGGCGCTGCCATGACGAGCTCTTTGACGGCATCCTTCACGTATCTCATCTCGCTTGAGACGAGGTGCAGGTCCGAGATGTGCAGTATGCGTGTCATGGTCTGTCGTCGTAGAAACGCCACGTCATTTATAAACCTTTCTAATTGTAACTACTATTTAGGGATTACATTAAGGGGTTGTCTTTGGTAAGGCTTGTTACCGATAGTTGCCTATAGTTGCCTATAGTATCAAATCACCGCTGAGCTGGAAAGAGGCCGTGCTATCTCCAAGACCTGATTCTGGGGCTCTTAGGCAATAAGCAGCATTATTGTGGCCTTGGCGTAATGCCAGACTGCCGTCATGGCTGCAGCCGACGGCAGTCGCAAAAGGACGACGTGATACATGCGCCGCCACAACAAGCAAAAAGTAACGATTTGCCTAAGAGCCTGATTCTGGAGAATGCATAAAAAGACCCTGGCGTGACTGCACGCCATGAAACTTCCATACATGACATTGCTCATCCTCGTTTTCGCAGTAGCAGCGTGCACCGCGCCTCCAGATGACCTTCCGCGAGCGCAGACGACGGGTGCGACAGGAGATGTGGTCGATAGTTCCGACACCGTCCCCATCGATCCGGCGAAGAGCAGCTTCACGTTCACAGGTTATGGCCCTGGCAAGAGCCATGTGGGGACATTCACCGATCTCTCCGGCGAGCTCCTGCTCGTCGGTGATTCTGTCGTCGGAGCGCGTGGCGTGATACAAGCGACGAGCGTCAAGACCGACGGCGAACGCCTGGAGAATCACTTGCGCTCAGCGGACTTCTTCGATGTCGCGACGTACCCTGAGATAACAATGGAATCGACAAGCATCGTCGATGGTACGCTCAGGGGCACACTGACGTTCCACGGTGTGACGAAGGAGATATCCTTCCCCGTGACGACCGGACCGCGCACCTTGAGCGCCGACACCGTCATCAGCATGAAAGCGTTTGGCGTGGAATACACGGGTGTGAACGACGAAGTGAGGATACAGTTCTCGCTATCCGCATAAGCAACCTATATCCTATTTTTTCTCATTTCTTAAGTGATACCTCGTGCTTTAGCTCGAGGAGAGTCGCCTTGGAGCAAGTCAGAAAAATCGCCGATTTATGCAGGCGATTTTTCGTGAAGTCACGGAACGGAGTGAGTTTGATGCTCCGCGACTCTCGAGCTTTGCGAGGAGATACCGCGGCCTTTAGGCCGCGGTGATTCATTTACTGTTGCTGCGGAGGATATATTCTCGTTCGGTTTCGGGCGCCGCGTTGCCGTCGGGTCCCCCGGCCTCTTCGGCCGTACCCGACACGGCGCC
>DUGD01000004.1 GCA_013331575.1 Candidatus Woesearchaeota archaeon | reverse complement strand
CCGCCGATATCGAGCAGCCGTGCGCTGATGTATTCGTCTGTGAACGTCGCTACTGTCCGTACGCGATCGCGCGCGACGTCGATAGGGCCTACGATGATGGTCTGCGATCCTTCGATATCCTCGCGATTGTCGCCGTGGAAGATCCGTTTGACGAAATCATACGCGTAGTTGTCGTACGCGAGGCTTGTCTTGCGTGGATCGCCGTCCAAGTCTATCTCTGTGTGGGGTATCGGCCTCTGGAGCGTCGCGTTGTACGCCGCGATCATAGTTTTGTACCTGAAGGCTCTTCCGAAGCCGCTGTATTGCGGGATGTGGATTTTGCCGTCGGGCGTATGATAGATAGGTTCGCGTCTGTTCGCCTGTTCGACAAGCGTTATGCCGTTTCCGTATTCGCGGTTTAGTTCGCGTTCGAGCGCAGATGGGAGTGTGCCGTTGTGCTGGACGATCCCTGTGATGTCCCGTCCATCGATGTTGTTCCCGAAGAGCCTTGTGCTCGCGTAGACCCGTACGTCCTCCATCGACATGCAGGGCGTCTCTCCGACCGTATGCAATCGTTCTGTAGGCATGGTGTCGGGATCCTCGTCGTGGTTTTAACCGTTTCTCTCGGCGCTCTTTGTGGCAGCATCTGTCTTGTTGTTCATGCCGCCTCCGTCCTCGGATTCATTCGTAGTGCAGTATCGACTTGGTCTCATAGCCGCTAAGGCGTTCCCTCCCGCCGAGTCCGTCGAGCTCGATGAGCGTCGCGCAGCCCGTGATTGTGCCGCCCAATCGTTCCACGAGATCGCACCCTGCGCGCATCGTGCCGCCGGTCGCGAGTACATCGTCCACGAGTAGCACGCGTTCTCCATGCCGTACCGCGTCCGCCTGCGCCTCCAGTGCGGCGGTGCCGTATTCGAGCGAGTATTCCTGCACGACCGTCTCGTAGGGGAGCTTTCCTCTCTTTCGTAGGAGGAATAACGGTTTCCCGGTCGCGTAGGACATTGCTGCTCCGAAGAGGAATCCTCGTGCGTCGAATGCGCCGATGCGATCGTATGTCGATGGTTCGTAGAGCTGGGATATCCTATCAATCGCCTCTTTGTACGCTACCGGGTCTGCGAAAAGCGGGTTGATGTCCTTGAATTGTATGCCGGGTTTCGGGAAATCCGGTATTGTCCTGATGGCGTCTTCAAGCCGTCCTTCCATGCTGTCTCCTCCGTGTCGTTCGCGTCGTAGCGCCTGTCGGTGTTGCGGTCTTGTCGCTGTCTCTGTGTGCGCAGCCTGCACGTCTCTTTGCGGACGCGCGCAATTTGTGTTCATTACACACTAAGTAGTTCTGTGGAGCTATATAAACTTTGCGTAAATATTACACTTTCAGGTGTTCTGAGTGAACTGCTCTCGGATGTCTTGCGTCCATCTTGCCATGAAGATTATCGACGACCGTTCACCACAACCTTTAAAAATGAGCCTTGCTCGGATGCTGTTGGGTGAGAGGGGTGAAGAGACTGCGTCAGCACAAGCGCTTTGCGCCGGTAGGCTCGCCCGCGGTACTCGTCGCTACGACATTCCTCTTCATAGCGGTCATCGCAGTCTTCGTCTACGCCGCGATAACGCCCGTCACCATCGTCGATCCGGTCAGCGACGATATCACCGTCAACGGCTCTATCTGGCTGAATATCACGTTCAACGGTCCGGCGAACATCACTGCGGAGTACAATATCTCGGGTGGCGCGTGGCAATCGCTTGTGACCGCATCGTTCCAGAACGGCTCCTACAACTATAGCTGGGCTACCAAAAACTATCTCGACGGCGAGTACGATGTACGCGTCAACGTGACCAATGCGACGGCCGCCGCGGAGAGCGCAGTCGTCTACCGGTACGGTATAACGTTCGATAACGGGCCGATCGTCTACAACATCACCGCGCTGCCGCACGCATCGCGCGGCGGGCGCAACTACACGAACTCGACGCCGCGACTCTACGTCAACATCACTAATCTTCCGCCAAGCATGGACGCATGCCAGTTCTCGCAGAACGGCACCGATGATGGCTGGCATGAAGCGACGCCGAACACCAACCACTGCGTCTACACGGCATTCCTCTCCGCGCCGCTCGGGAACGGCACTCTTCTCAATGCCACCTTCCGCGCGAACGACACCGTCGGCAATTGGGGTGCGAACGCGACCAGGGCGAGATACTATATCGATAACATCACTCCTATAACCGAGAATATCACCGTGAGCCCACTAGTGCTGTATGCAGGAATCAACTTCACGAACTCGACGCCCACCTACTACGCTAACGTGACCGACGCGGATAGCGGCGTCGGATCGTGCGTGATATCATTCAACGAGACCGGTATCGCAGGGCAATCGGGCTCGAACGGTCCCAACGTGTTCCTCGCATCTTCCAACACGACCTGTTACTATAGCAACACCAACTCCGATTTCCACACCGACGGTCTCGTGCTCAATGTCACGTTCAGTGCCGTGGATGCGGTCGGTAACCCCGGTACGGAGGCTCCGCGAGCACGTTTCGTCATAGACGCAGCGGGGCCGTTGATGGCGTTCAACATCCCGAACGGTTCGATAGCCACGCATGGCACGGTCTTTGTCATCAACGTCAACGCGAGCGACCTCGGCGTCAACATCACGAACGGCACCGCTTGCACAGTCGCGATAGCGGACGATTTCGCGGTGTTCCGGGAGACGTACAATTTCACCATCACCGATTCGGTCGAATACCATAACTCGACAGGCTCATGCCTCGGCGCTATCACATTCGATGATCCTATGGGTCTCTCACCTGGTGATCGTGACCTGCGGGTATCTCTGGAAGACCGGCTCAACAACACTGGTTACGCGACTACCGCAATCTCGATCGATACTGCGGCGCCGCTCATCAACAACGTCACGTTCTTGCCTAGCAGGCATCCTGCGAACGGTTCGATGAACATCACTATTGTCGTGAACGTGTCGGATGCCGGAAGCAACGTATCAGCCGTGATGATAAGCAACGGCACGTATAACATGACCTTCGCAGGTCCGTTTATCGGCGACGCCGCGAACGGCAGATACAACATCTCTTTCAACTTGAGCTATGTGGGTTGCCAAGACGAGGCTATCTGTCCGCTCACGCTCATCGTGAACGACACGGTCGGCAATGTGAACAGCACCGTCACCACGGGCGTGCTTCCATACCTCCTCTTCATCGATAGCGTCCCGCCGCAAAACCTGTCATCTTCAGCGAATACAACCTCGGTACGTATCAACGAGACAATACGCTTTAGTGCGCGATGGAGCGATGTCGCATTGCTCGACAACGGTGATACTCCGCTGACCGCTCTGCTCCAGATATACAACCATTCGGCGAATCAGTTCATGAATGCGACAGCCATCTACGATTATCTCGGTATCACATCGTCGAATTATACCAACTTCAGCTACGTCGTTCCTCCTTCGTACGAAGGCCGACCGCTCATCGCTCGCATCCGGCTCAATGATACGAACGGAAACGAGAACTGGACCGCCAATATCACCGCATATGTCGGTAATGAATCATTCATTGTGACCGTCGTGTCGCCAACGAATAATAGCGTCATCGCGGAGGATGATATCATCGCGCTCCGTATCGACGAAGTGGGTATCGGCCTCAACCGCAGCACCTTGCTCGTCAACATGACGAATATAGACGATGGGCAGAATTACACGCTGTTCTATGCGGACAACACGTCGTATTTCGATTGCTCCCGCAGCTACAACGCCTCGAATTTTACTGAGGTCACGCTGTGCAATGTTACTGGGCCGTGGCCACTCGGCAATTTCTCCATCGAGATATCGGCCTCGGATAATGTGAGCCTCGCGGGAAATACCCACTACGCCATTTTCATAACGGATGAGCTGCCTGATATCGTGAACATCAGCATCAACGGCGTGCTCGTGGCGAACGACACTCCCGGTGCGAGCTTTGCGACCGCCATCGCCGCCGCATCGCCGAGCGTGGAGTTCAATTGGACTGTACGTACGAATTTCACCGTGACGGGCACGTCTATACGATTCCTGAACACCACTCCTGACGGTCAACGGACGACATCGATTCCTGCGAACACCACCTACGCGCTTCTCGCCGGCAAACACTACGTGCGCATCAACGCATCGCTTGACACTTGGTCGCTTAGCGATACTATCGATATCAATCTCACCGCCAACGTCCCCATGGACATATCCGCTATCGCCGATGCATACGCTGTTGGCCACGGCATGATAACTGGCTGGAACGTGACTAACGGCACCGATATCACTGGGGACACCGCGTATGTGAATGCGACTCTCGACATCATCATCACGACAGAGAATGGTACGATGCCGGAGCCGATTACTGCGGTGTTCAATTATTCCGGTCATGACGGCTTGGCGCTCCGATGGAATGGCACCCCTGACGCTTTCATTGTCATCGGCGGCAATGACTCCGAGTACGGAAATGCGAGCCTGTCCACGAACAGCAACGTGACCGCGATCATAAAGCAACGCGGCCAACCGACGATATTCTTCGACGGCAGTTCTCCCACGGTCGCAGTTCGTGTCAACCTGTCGTCGGATGACCATGCGTTCTACTACTCATACCGTAACTCTTCGGAGTCATCGATCTATCCTTATCTCCATCTCCTCGCGCAATGCGCGAACAGTTCTCCTTCCCTTCCGACCCCCGCCGCGTCCTGTGCTATCGATAATGGGACTTCGACAGTGTTGTATCTACACCGATTCGACCAGCTCGACCAGATTGTCGTTGGTGCGTTCCCCTCATCCGGTATCAATGTCACTGCGACGCCGAACTCGACAGTGCGGCAAATCGTCATACCATTGAACATAACCGTGCTCACGCCGTTCCCGAACGCGACGTTCTGCATGTACAATCTCACGCGGTTCAATGCGTCCAACGTATCGTTCCCGTTCGTCAATCGGACGCTCAATAGTTCTGTCTTCACGCATGTCGGTGCGGCATGGCAGTACCTCGAGAATATCACCGGTGCGAATGATAGCCGCTATTATCTCACTGTGAACTGCTCTTCCGCGGACGGTCTTGAAGGCTCTATCCGGAGGAATTTCTCCGTCGCCGATACGACGAAACCGTCGGTTTCGGAAGTCACCGTCTCCAATATAGGCCGTTACACGGCGACGATATCCGGCAGGGCCGATGAATTCGTCAACTTCACGGTCCGATACGGTACCAACGCATCCGTGCTTTCGCTCACTGAACCGCAGGATGATGAAGACCTCTTGATGGATGTGAGCATCGATCTCTCGGATCTCAATACCGGGACGCGGTATTGGTTCAATCTCTCCGCGTGCGATGCGAAGGGACAGTGCAACGCCACCGCGAATGGCACGTTCATAACGCTCGATCCGCTCTCGGGTTCGAGCACGGGTGGCGGTGGCGGTGGTGGGGCACCCGATCCTAACGCGCCGGGTGCCATAGAGTCCAAGGATGCGCGGGTGTGGGGTGTGCTCAAAGCGGGCGAACTGCTCGCGTACACGCCTGCCGGCAACATGACTCTTCGCAAGATATCGGCGCGTTTCATCAATGAGACCTCCACCGTCAAGCTCGGCGTCACGCAATTCAAGAATAAACCGTCAAGCGTACCGGCAGTCGGCGCAGTCATCTATCGTTATCTCTCGATCGAGAGCACGAATGTCTTCGGCAGGACCGATCCTCCATCGGTCGATGTCTCGCTGCCGAAATCATGGATGAACGAGCACTCGCTCTCCACGCTAGATATTGTCATCTACCGTTTGGAGAACGATACCTGGATCGCGTACCCCCTCGCGTGGGTGAGCGAGACGACCACTGAGCATCGTTTCACCGGAACCCTGCCGGGTTTCAGTTTCTTCGCCGTAGGTGGACGCCAGGGCGCGGGATCATCAGGCGCGCCGAACGCCACGCAAACAACAGACGTTCCTTCCGGCCACATCGTGAATCCGCCGTCAACACCCCCTGCGAACACCACCGTGTCCGGCCCGATGATCGGCGGCGATGATGATCCGAGCGTCATAACATCGAACCGTTCCGACCGCTCAATGCCGTGGTTACTGATTATCGGTATCGCATTGTTCACGATAGTCGGTGTGGTGGTCGGTCTGCAGCTATACCATCGTTATCAGGAGCACGAGGCCACGCACCAGTCGCGCGTGCAGACCGAACGGCAGGAGATACGGCGCCGTAAAGGGATTGCTGTCGAAGGCGCTGCTGTGGGCCTTGCGCTGTCGAAACCGATAGAGCGCAAGCCTGAGCATGATCCGATGGCGGAGCTGCACAGTTACATCTCGCGCATGCGCGCGAAGAACAAAGGCGACAACGAGATCCGCGACAAGCTCATCGCCGCCGGTTGGGACGAGACGATCGTCGATCTGGAATTGCTGAGGAACTAGACATTATTCCCAGTTCTTCCTTTCTCTTTGCGTCCGCCTCTTTCGCGCCAGCTCCTCCGCGTCGAATTTCTTCTTCCTCGCCTGACTCTCTTTTTCGTCGGCTTTTTTGTATGCATCTTCAAGCGTCGCTTCCCACCGTCCGGGTTTGTAGACCTTCAATCCTCGATTGCCATCGTGGTACACGAGTTTGCCAGCATTGAATATGAAGATATGCTCTGAGCGGCATTCTTGTTCAACGTAGTGATCGAAGTTAGGGTTCTCTCCGATATAGCGGCGTGTTTGGCCGAGGATGCGCAATGGGCCGGTGATGTATTCGTTGATCTGCTCATACGCGTCTTCCGGGATGCAGTCGCAAGGTATCGTTTTGAGCTTCGGTTCTTGGTATTTCGCCTCTCTCCATGTCTGGTATTTGTCAGTCCCCAGCTGTTCGCATACGTCCGCGGCTTTTCCGCGGATCCATCTTTCTTCAGCAGTTTTCTGTCGTTGCTTGATGATATGTTCAAGGTCTGATTCGATGTCCATATGGTCGAGGTGCCCGCGATATTCTTAAGAACTCGCTCAAGATTCCCTGACTATGTCGGTACCGAAATTGCTTTCAAGCAAGCAAGAGGAGAGAATATTCTCTTTGTTCCTTGAACACGAGACGCTCAGATTCTCCGAGATTGAGAAGAAGATTGGCTTGCGATCAAATCTTCTCGCGTACCACCTCTCCATTTTGCAACGAAACGGTGTCATTCGGAAGACGGGAGATTGCTACTCGTTGACATCTGGCGCAGAGCGCTATCTCCCTTCGCTGTCGCATATTGCAACGGGCGAGCTCAGCCCTGTTCCCGTTGTTCTGGTTGCAGTTATGCGCAATAAGAAGACGCTTCTCCTTAAACGTCGCATCCGGCCGTACAAAGAGTATTGGGGCGTCGTCGGTGGCAAGCTGCGTTTCGATGAGACGTTGCAAGACGCGACAGTGCGGTTGGTGCGGGAGAAGGCAGGGGTTGAATGCGAATTCATGTCGTTGAACACAGTGTCCCATGAGCGGGTGCGCGTCGATCGCGTTGTGAAACACAGTTTCCTGCTTTTCTTCGTCAAAGCGATTGTAGTTAAAGACCGTCAAAGCACAGGATTGAGACGCGATGATCTCCGTTGGGCGACCATCGATGCGCTGCCGAAAAAAGGCATCGTCCCCTCCGACCGTTGGCTGCTTGAACACAAGATGTCTTCAAAAATACCACTCAATCGATTCACGATGGATGAGAAAGATGGGAATATCATCTCGTTCGATGTCCAGAAGTGATTATTCCTATCGTGTTCGGAGCTATCAGACATCCATCCGTTTCACGTAGCACGTCGTTCCGTCGGAGATGACTCTGATGGGGATGCGCGGCGGGATTCCGGTGCGTTTCCATTCCTCTCGCATGTGTTTTCTCTCTTCATTGCACTTTTCTATCTGATCCCAACCAACGCCCACTGAGATTTTTGGTTTGAACATGAGCGATCTCGACAAATGATATCCGAGAATGTTTGTTGCGATGATTCCTGCGTTGTCGCCGATGAACTGAGCCGTTCTCCGACGTGACATCACTTCAGAAAACATGTATTGGTCGTGTTCGTCGAATGATGCATCTTCGTCGCAAATGGCGAATGACGGTCCTTTCCAATCGCGGGGCTTCTCTCGCGGGAAGTAGAACTCAGGATATCCTGCGCTCGTCCTTACGACTACGCCTTCTGGTGGTGTCGCGCCTCGCACGAGTACTGCTTTGATCTCTTCAGCTTCCAGCTCTCTTTCGAGCTTGAACGTCGTCGGATCAAAGTCGCGCGTGCGGTGGTACTGCAAGAAGAAATGCTCCGTTCCCACCGTCTGGAATTCCATGATGGGGCAATGGTTCGGATCGAAATTCGGGAGATTGCGCACTTTTTCGTAGAACGCGATGACGTTCGGCAGATCTATCCGCATCTCATCGGTGAACGGGTCCAATAGCTCCAATTGTACGCCTCTTTGGTCTATACTGCTATAATTAACAAAGTATGGTGAATCTTCGTAATCCGCGCCTTTCTCTTTTGACGTGAAGATGTGGTATCTCCCTTTCACTGCGCTATCGGCTATGATTGATCTGTTGAATCCTGGGAGACGTTCCCAGAATGAGAATGCGGACTCTCGCATGAATGTCTCTTTGTCATACCCGGTCAATTCGCAGAATGATTGTGTCGCGTATGAGTATTCCATGTTCGCGATCTTCAATTGTTCTATGACGTGTTCGCTCGGTGCCTCGCCTATTTGCATGATGGCATAGTACCTCGCCATAGGGGCATCTCTTTTCCACAGGGATTTTATTGTCCTAATGTCAGTCGCGGCCGGATCAAGCGCCGCATCGGCGCCGTATTTTTGTGCACGGATGATTGTTTTTTGTGTTATGGGGTACGAATCCGCCAAGTCCGACGGTCCATCGTACTCGACGGTGTGTTCGCTTCGTATGATGAATGGTTTGCCGCTTGCTAGCGCATCGTCGAGTGTCGCGAACCGTCGCGGCACAAGGATGCCGTTTCGTTCTGCGTAGTCGCCGATGGTCAGTTTGGGCGTGCCGCGCAGGAGCGATGGGTCTGCAACGTAGACGTCTTTCATCGTATCCTCCGTACGAATGCACGTCTGCCGTCGGATACCGCGTGGAATCGTACGACGTAATCCTTGCCGAAAAACGGTGCGGTGGACGCTTCGTTCCATTCTTCTGCTGTCATGAATGCCTTCGCGCTGATGCCGAGGCTCACTCGTGGTTTGAAGAGTATCGATTTTGTCTGATGGCCGTCCGTTGATTGTCGCATGACTGCGTGTGTATCGCCGAGGAATTGTACTTCGCGCTTTCGCATCGCATGCTCTATGAATTGATTGTCGTAGTGCAGATCCTCTCCTGAATTGTAGCGATTCTCGTGCCCGGGAGAGAATGACATGACGATGCTCGTATCGCAGACGATGCCGTCGGGAGGGGTTGCTCCTCTCGAAAAGTCAGTTTCTATGGCGTCGGGGAATTTCGATGGGTCGATCGTGTGTGTTGATGGTTCGAAATCCCGCACTCTGTGATATTGCAGGAAGAGTACATTCCCGTTTGATGTCTGCATCTCGATCGCGGGGCAGTGGTTCGGATCGAAGTTAGGTAGCGCTCTCGCGTGCTCGTACGTTGCGATGAGCGAGGGGAGGGCTTTCTCAAGCGGGGCGTCTGCGCGTTCGAGTTCTTGTCGAACCACTACGCCGTTATCGACCATGCTGTAGTTGTCGAAGTACGGAGGCCTGTCTCTCTTTTCTGTCGTGAAGATGTGGTATCTTCCCGGGATGCAATTATCCGCGATCACGGTGTGGTTTCTTCCGCCGAGATATTCCCATGCTGAGAACGTGAGTTGACTGCCGTATGTCGTTGGGTTTTTTCCTTCGTAACTGCAATAGTCTTGTATATCGGTGCTTTGTGCAGTGCTCAAAAACCGGAGTTGTGCGAAGATGGTCGCGTCGTCCTTAAGTCCTATTTGTGCAATGACTTCGCCTGGGAGTGTGTATGACATGCCTGCGCCAACACGCCGCGTTCTTACGTCGTGCGTCGCAGGCTGTATGTTTTCGTTCTTGAGTCTTTCTCGGTTCTGATCGATGTATTCAGGATTGACGATGTGCGAATTGAAGAGTCCGGACGGTCCGGCGTATTCATCCGGATGTTCGCTTCGTAGGATGAACGGTTTGCCGCTTGCTAGCGCATCGTCGAGTGTTGCGAACCGTCTCGGTACGAGGATGCCGTTTCGTTCTGCGTAGTCGCCGATGGTCAGTTTGGGCGTGCCGCGCAGGAGCGAAGGGTTTTCTAGGTATGCATCGGGCATGGTTTTAGTAATTTTGTCGACTTTAAATATGTTCTTGTTTGTAATCACTCTGTAGAGACTATAAAACGAAGTATTTATAAATATCAGTATGTTCTTCGTCGGAGATGGACCCTGATCAACAAGAATCGCTGGAGCACCTTACGACGCGCTTGTCCGTGGTAAAAAACCCTGATGTTCACTTCCAAATCGATGCTGTAGTGCAAGGTTATGATTTCTTGGATAAAGGCGTTTCGCAGGTCTATGTCGTGGGAACACCTGAAGAATTCGCTCTTGTAAAACGGTATGTGGCTCTTGCCGCTGCGATACCGGACGATCGTGTTATCTCTGCAACCATGAACCCAACGAATGATGGTGATATTCCAGAGCAGATACTGGCAAAGGTCGATTTTGATGAGCGCGGCACTCTGGTTGCCATTAATGGCTTTGAAGATTATCCTATCGCGGCACATGGGCCGAACCAGAGCATTTACTATACGTTTCAAAAGTTGTCTGGGCGAGGAATCCTTCTCTATCATATAGATCCGTCGCACCCAAAGTATCTTGACGCGCTTATGAGTGCTAAAGGTTCGCAATTCAAGGAGCGGATGATAGAGTTCGAACCGCTCACGAGAATATGATTGTTGTTCTGTAGTATCTACTCGTTTACCAACGCTTCGAGCATGCTGGAGACGGAGTATGATTCGTAGAACGTTTATTTCTTGCGGAAGTCTTTCTTCATCGCACGGATGAATGGGATCATCTCTTTCTCTATGTCGTTTGTGGAGACAATTCCTTTTTTCCTGAGATTCTTATCTATCGATTCTATTTTTGCCCAGTGGTAATACATACCCACAAGATGATCAGAGTGAATAGATGTCTTGCTCTTGCGCATAAGCGTCGTGAGTTCGCTGAGTTCTTTACGGAGAATTTTGTTGCTTATAGCGCGTGTCATCGGGTGAGCCGCTCGTTATCTACTCGTTCCCGAGCGATTCGAGAATGCCAGAGATGCTATAGAGTTGTGTGCGCACGAACGGCGGGATGTTGACGTCCATGCACAGCTCTTCGATATCGGAGAGGATGGTCGCTATCTTCGTGCTGTCGTCCACAGGCTGCTTGAGGTACTGCGTTATCGCGTTCAGTTTCTCGCGCACGCTGCGCGGGGCGCTCGGGTCCTCTTGGAGGTACTTGATCGCTGCTTCTACCTTGTCGAATTTCCCTGCCATGAGTTCATCCCCGTAATACGCTCTCTTGCGCTTTCTTGAGTTCGGAGCGCAGACGCTCTTCGCTCCGTTCGAACGTCGCGACGCGTTGGCGCAGCGATTCGACCCGCTCTTCGAGCTCTTTTTTGAAACTGGCGGTGTCCGCCTTGACCATGACGTTGCCGATGATACGGTATGATTCCTGCGATTTGGCGAGCTCGCTCGTCGCGTTCTCCATCTCGTGCAGTTGCGATTGGATGCTCATGCGCTGCGCTGTCTGAGCGTGGAGCGCCTGCTCTATCGCTTGGACTTGCGCAAGCACCGCGCTCGGGTCTTCGCGTTGTTCATGGTTTGCCATTCGTCGCCTCGACTGTCTTCTCGTACACCACGAGCACGCTTGTCACGGTGTTTATCGCCGCGCGCAGTGCTGTGGTGTCGTTGGCTGTGATCGTGAATGCGGCTTTTCCGCTCGCGTTATCGAGCGCGATGGAGGAGCGCTCGTGTTTCCGCTCGAGTTCCGTCGCGAAGAGCTGCTGTATCTCCTCGTGCGGGTGCGCGGTGGTGATGGTTGCGGTGATTGGCATTTTTTCTGTTGCGGCGAACCTACTGCTCGTCCCTCGCAGGTTTTAGTCGGGCACTCGCCTGATTTCTCGGCATAGCCTCGAAATACTCGTGCCCTATGTTGTACGCCAAGGCAACAGATCGTACAACGTTGATTGTACCTGCTGCTGCTACCTGGCGAGAATCTTGACCGGGTTGGTGCGGGCCTTGAAGACGATCTTGCTGCCGCAGTAGATGCAGCGCACGCGCTTCTTGATGTTCTCGTCCTTGAGCTCCTTGTTGCACTGGAAGCATTTGTACATGGCGCGCCTCACTCGTCCTGTTTCGCTTCGAGGCCCTTGACGGGCGTCGGTTTGGTGAGCTGGTATGCCTTGCTCGTGAACTTGGCCTTGCACTTGCTGCAGGACCAGATGCCTGCGGCCTCGCGCGTGACATTGGTGTAGCTGCAGTATGGGCATTTGTGCTTGCCGCGGTAGCCTGCTTCGACGGTCGCGAGGCGCTCTCTGATGGTACGGCCGTAGCGCGTGCCAAAGCGTGTGATCGTTTTCTTCTTCGCTTCTGCCATAAGACCCCCTAGGAATGTGTGGTTATAGAGACCTTTCGTTCTCCCAGCTCTGAGAATCCGCAGGTCATTTATAAAGATTTGGGTGGCCTCTCGACGGGCGTCTCTCAGTGCGTCGGGCTGCCGCGGCCGGTTATAGCCGGTTATCGCGCTCTAATTGTTCGGGTTCCAGTGTTGCGCGCGCCCACGTGTCGAATGTATTGAGGAGCGATCGTTGCCGTTTGCTCTCCATGAACGCCGCTTTGATGCCGTGTTTCGCGAGGGTGTAGATGTCTTTCTGCTGGAATCCTAGGTGCTCGATGAGGAGCATGTATTCCTTGGTCACTGTAGTGTCTGATATCGTGCGGTTGTCTGTGTTGATGCAGACGCGTAGGCCATCCTGGTAGTATGTCCTGATCGGGTGGGTGCTGAGTGTCTGTACCGAGCCTGTGTCGATGTTGCTCGTGATGCATGATTCTATGGCGATGCGGGCGTTGTCCATGTACTCGAGCGCTTTCGGGCTCTCTCGGAGAGAGACGCCGTGGCCTATTCGTCGGGCATTGAGGTATATGAGCGCCTCTGCGATCGATGCGACAGAATCCTCTTCTCCTGCGTGGACTGTTATCGGCAAGAAGTTGTGGAGCACCGGTTTGACCGCTTTCTCGAAGAGGTGCGGCCGGTATCCGTTCTCTTTGCCCGCGATGTCGAATCCGACGACGCCGCTGCCCTGGTAGTTGACTGCGAGCTCCGCGGCCTCTGCCGTCTTCTGGATATCGGTGCGGATACCGCACACGATGAGCCCGGTGTGGAGCGGGTAGTCGCGCGACCCCGCCTCGAGGCCCGCGAGCACGGATTCCATGATGGTGTAGAGTGGAAGCCCGGGTCGTTCGTAATTCGTGGGACCGAAGCGGACCTCGAGTATCTCGACGTTCTCGGCCGCGGCGTCCTGGCATAGTTCGTACGCCGCTCGGTAGAAAGCGTCGGGCGTGGTGAGCACCGATTCGCAGATCTTTATCGCGTCGAGGTAATCGGCGAGCGATTTCCGCGGCCGGTTTTTGTAGACGATATGCTGTCGCAGGCCATCGATGTTGTCTGCGGGGAGCTTAATCCCGTTCTGGCTGGCAAGCTCGAGTATTGTCTGGGGCCGTATCGAACCGCCGAGGTGGCAGTGGAGATCGGTCTTCGGCATGTGGTGTAGCCAATCAGGGATGTCGAGTGCCATGCAGTTTCTCGGGTGTAGTATATGTTGGTGTGTTTAAGCAGGTGTGTTTAGTGAATATTTTGTTTGTTGCGATAGCTTATGCTCATTTCATAACATAACGGCGGGGGACGAATGTGATGCCGTCCTCGACGGTGAAGCCGCGCTCCTTATCGATTTTCTCGTCGTAGCCGATCTCGGTGCCTGGCAAAAGCACGACGTGTTTGTCGATAACTGCGCGGCGGATCTTCGAACCCTCGCCGATGATGGTGTCGCCGCCCATGAGATAGGACTCTTCTACTGTGCAGCCCTCCTCCAATGTGGCGCCCGGGCTCACTATTGTGGTGCGGACCTGTGAGGCGATGATGTGGGCGCCGTTGCAGATGAGCGCGTCCATGCTGATGGTTGAGTCGTGATGCCGCGCAGGCTGAGAATACTGGTTGAGTGTGACGAGTTGCCATTTCCTGTTGAAGATGTTGAGCGGGGGTCGTTTTTGCAGTAGTGCCATGTTGGCATCGTAGAATGCGCGTAGTGTACCGACATCCTGCCAGTAACCGCGTTCGTCATCGGTGGTGCCGCGAACGATGTTGGTGCTGAAGTCGTACGCGAAGATCGCCTTGCCCTCGTTGAGCATCTTCGGGATGACATCTTTTCCGAAATCGCTCGTAGAGTTGGGGTCTTCGTTGTCTTGTACTAGTGCTTCGAGGAGCGGTTGTGTGCGGAATACATAGTTGCCCATCGATGCGAGACAATAACCTGGTCTGCCAGGCATCTCTGTGGGCTTGAGCGGTTTTTCTTCGAACGCTTGCACTCTTCCCGTTTTATCAACGACTAAGACGCCGAACTGTCCGGCGGCCTCCTCTATCCGGACCGGGATGGCGCTGATGGTGAGATCGGCGCTTTTCTCGTTGTGGAACACCTCTTTTTGCATTACATCCATGACATAGATGTGGTCGCCGCCGAAGATGAGTGTGTTTTCTGCGAAACCATGATCTTGCATATCGGTGATATCGAAGCGGAGGTTGTGCTTGCGTGAGATGCGTTGGAGTGTGTGGTAGACTGCGTCGGCGGTGCCTGTGAATTCCGTCGATCTGCGGTTAGGGTCTTTCATAGCGGGGTATGTGCGTAAATCCCAGTTCTGGTAGCGCCAGAAGTTATCCAAATGATCGTGTAATGAGTCCGGCATGAATTGCGAAGCGATGGCAATCTTTTCGTATCGTGAGTTCTTCAGGTTGTTTAAGACGAAGTCTATGATGCGATACATGCCCCCGAACGGGACTGCTGGTTTGGCGCGTTCGTTCGTGAGTGGCAGTAACCGGCTGCCTTGTCCGCCAGCGAGGATGATTGCATAGGAGGGTTGCAGTATCATGTGGTAGAGGGGTCGAGTGTGCTTTATAAGCTCTTCGTTTTGTGACTACTAAGCAGTGAGTAACAAATAGGTCTCGTGGTTTGCAAGCGCATGCTTTAAAAATCGGCCGTGCCGGAGGTATCGATATGACACAACGGTATTCACAACAGCATCGTTCCACCGCGATCTTCACGCTCCTCTTTTGCATAGCACTCTTTGCGACTGCCTGCACAAGCGATGAGGTCGAATCGGCGAGGCTAGAAGCCGAACGTCTCAGTGCGAAAGTGAACGAGGTCTCCACTGCGCTCGAATCCGCGCAAGAGCAGGCGAGCGCCGCGGTGCAGCAATTCCAGGAGAAGAGCGCGCAATTGCAGGAGTGCCTTGCGGACAAGACGCAGCAGCAGAACAAGACGACGCAGCTTATCGAGAGCCTCGGTGATGATCTCGCCGTCGCGCACAAAGACCTCGAGGCTTGCGAAGAGCGCGCCGCGCAAATGGATGAATACGAA
>DUGD01000049.1 GCA_013331575.1 Candidatus Woesearchaeota archaeon | reverse complement strand
TCTGCAAGAAGACTGCTGAACGGCCGACCTGTCGTCCCGAGCCGAGGTAGGTGATCCGGATCCATTCCTCTTTTTTCTGGCGTAGCCATCCGTTGTAGATACGCTCTCCAGTCTTGTGCAGGAATTTCCGTCGGTACTCGCTATTCTCGTAGAGGACCGAACGTATGGATTCGATGAGCTTTGACCGGATGGGGGGTGTGCGCTTGACTATTGCGACCCAGAATGTCTCTTCTTTGATGCGGGTGAGGAGCTCGCCCTTGTTCGCGATNNAACGTCATCTCATCGATTCCGGCGTCGCTTCCGAGTATCTTGCGGATGGCTTTCTGCGCGTCTTCTTGTTCCAGGCACATGCTTGGATCGGGACGTAATTCGACGCGTTTCTTGATGGCGTTCACCGCGTTGCGCACCATGCCTTCGTCGTTGAAGAGGAATTTCTTGTCTTTCGTGTAGAGCACGATGTTCGCCGCCTCGAACGCTACATCGGATACTTTGTCGTTCGGGACGTGCTTCATTATCTCTTTAATGATCTCAGTTGTCATATGGTATCAGCCTTGTTGCGGTAGATAGGTCTTAGATGTTGATTGAGATGGTTAATTGGTGTTCTGGTTGGCGGCTATCGGTCGCATTAATCTGTCTGAACGTCCGTCTATCGACCATGACGTGTCAAACAGTGCTCATGGCCGCGCGATTGGTGCACGGACGAAGATGCAAGAGCAAAAGAGGATTATGTTCGGGATTGTGTGGTATGTCTAGGTATCACTGATTGTTATCTGCGGACGTGCCGACCACCTTCGATGCGGCCTTGCGATAGCCGTTCTTGTCGATAACATAGACATCGATGCCGTTACCGCTCGCGCTATCGCGGGCCAGTGCGGTATTGATCGCCTTGAGCGCGAGCAGCACACCCTCTTCAGCAGTCATGTTCTTCTTGTATTGCGATTCGAGCACGCCGAGAGCGAAGACGCTGCCGGACCCGCTTGTCACGTAATCATCGACATCTGTGACGCTGCCGTCAGGATATACATCGAAGAGTTGCGGTTTGGTGTCATATCCGCCCACGAGGAAGTGCGCAATCCCATAGCTCGAGCGCAGGAGGCCGTAGACCCATCCCGAGAGGAGGTTCGAGGCTTCCTTTATCGTCGCCTCTTTCCCCGCGCGTAAGTGCTTTATCTTGAGCTCTGCGCCAAGATACTTGTAGAGGAGTTGGATGTCTGAGACGCTTCCGGCCGTGGTTATCGCTATATGTTTCGTGACCGGACGGACTTTCTCGACCTTTTTATCGACGATCATTGTTCCGGCAGTGGCGCGTTTATCGGCTGCCATGACGACGCAGTCTTTGCAGATGATGCCGAGCGTGGTCGTGCCCGTCTTGAGGCCGTTCGCGTGCGCTGCATTGTCGGCATCGCTACGCGTGCCCTTCTCGCCGAAAGAGGGCTTGAAGACGGTATGTTGAGTAATCTGCATCTCCTTCTGGAGCATGGAATCCACCTGTGTAGGGCAATATGCCATTATACGCCTCTCTCCAAAAAGTCGCTCTCATAGGACAGAAGCTAATACCCGGATATCAGTCACTGATTTAAATAGTTTGTGCTGGGTCGATGACAAAGGTGACTCGCAGCAAAGACCTTTTTTGCGGTCGTTATGGCGGGCGTTAGCGGAGTGATGTATGCGCTGGCGTACGCATAGGTATTAATGAGGTGCCCGTGCAAGGCATCAGTCCCGTCGTTAGTCTCTACGTTGCACGGTGGCGAAGATATCGCCGGTGATGTTATCCCAGACATTGCCCATGGTATCTCGTCTGAACGTGATGATGAGCGGAACGGTCATGCGTTCTCCTTGCACGAGCAGCATCTCATCGGTGGCGTCAAGTTCGATGCTTGTGATATTTGTCATGCCCTTGGCGATGAGCAGGTTTGGTGTCGCGCTCGATGCACCGTTCAACGTCTGCAGTTTGGTGACTCTGATATTCTCTCCGAAGTTGTTGCGGAGAATGATGGTCACATTCCCGTTGTCAGCATTATTGCGTAAGGACTCATCGTTCGATGACGCGGCGAGAAGACGATAATCGGCGCATTCAAGCTGCACGCCGAATGAGCAGCGTGCTGGAACGTACCGTGACGGGTTGAGGAACCCGAAATATGCAAGCGCACCCAGTACTACGAGGATGACGATGAATCCCCAACCATAGGTGATGATGTATTCGAGAGCGGCCTGTCCTTGTCGGATAACGCCGTCATTGCGCCCGCTGCGCGTTTGTTTCGATTGTGACGATAGTCTCTTTCGCATATCACTGCACCTCTGCGATGAGTTCGCCTTCCGCGAGCTGGAGCAGTCCATCGGCGCTCGTCTTGTACTCTAAGGTATAGCGGATCTTGATCTTTTCGCCTTCGATTTCCACCGGGATCCCGAGATCGTCGCACGTGACCTCTATTTTCGAGCGCGGAGACCACGCGGTGTCCAAGGTGTACGGTGTCGCATCGATGTCGATGGAACGGGCCTGTACCGGATCATCGTTCATATATGCGCACGTGGCGTTGGTGAGATAGATGGTCTTGCCTATGGCCTGTTTGAATACCATCATGCTCGTCACTTCTGTATCGGCCACTATTTGGTAGTCTGAACAGGTGAATTCCGGTGTGCCGCCGCATCGTGAAGGCATTAGCTTGCTCGGATTGAGGATGCCGAAATACGCGAACGCACCCGTCATGACGAGTACGACGAGGATAGCCCACCCGTACGTTGCTATGAATTCAAGCGCTGCCTGTCCGTTTCGTGTCATTCGCATGTCGGTTCACGTTTGTCGTTATTGTTGTCATTATCGTTATAACGCGCGATCTCACGATTGCACTTTTGTCTGTATCTCCCCGTTGATGGTGTGGTTGTATGTTCCTTGTAACGGGGAGTATTTCATTTGGATATTGAGCTTGACTTTCTTGCCGATACCGGGACTCGCTCCGTCGATCGTGCAGTCGAAACTGCTTATGTCGTCGTTCTTGAGCACGGTTGGTGATGGGAGACAGCCGCTCTCCGACTCGATGGTTCCTTGGACGCTGATATTGACGCTTTCAACGCGTATTGATTGCCCCAGTTTGTTCTCGAATCTGAGCTGCAGCGTCAGATCGTCCGCGCCTCTCACTGCGAACTCCTTGCAGTTGAATCCGCTTGTCATCATGCATCGTTCGGGCAAGTATTCGCTCGGGTTGAGCACGCCAAAGTATGCAAGCGCGCCTATTGATACCATTACTGCGAGTATCGCCCACCCATAGGTCATGATGAATTCGGTCGCGGCTTGTCCTCTCATTATCGGTACCTCTTCGTGTTCGTCGGGGTAAGGTTCTTGACTATAGATCTCTTTGCTATGGCTGTTCCCTGTGTTGATGGTGCGCTCTTCTTGACGGAACCGGGGGTGTTATTCTGGGATGCCATCTTGTCAGCATCTCTACATTCGGCCCCGCATGACGTTCGCATCTCTTCGCGTAGATGGATTATCTGCGTGAACATAACGAACAGTATCGCCATGATGACGAAGAGCATCGCGAATACGATAATGAGCAGCCCATCGGTGCCTCGTGTCGCGGCGCTGATCTTGACGCCGAAGATAACACCTGTGATGAGCGTCACAATGAGGATGACGAGTAGTATTGCCTTGTGGTGTATGAGGTCCAACCGTTCCATAAGTATCGCTCCGCGCATAGCGCAGTCCGAAACAATCTCTCGCTACTTTGCATCATAACGCCATCCGGCGTACAGATGCCTTACTATTCCCGCTTGCCTGTATGCTTCTCGTCGGCGGTATATAAATGCTTTGTGTTGCCAGCGGTCTTTTGACAAACTGTCCGTTCTGCCTGTAATGGCGGCGCATTCGTGAACGTCGTCCATATTACGACTGCAGTCTGGTTGCGCGCCAAGGTTTGACTACACCGTAGGCGAACCAACGAACGAAGTGAGTATGGAGTGAGTGTCGTGTCTATGGTCGCAATATTTACTGCTATTACAGCCATCGTCCAGGATCCGGCGTTGGAAACCATGCGGATAGTTCATCCTGTCATGTGAACCGTATCGCCCCGAACGTGACGCTGAGCACTGCGCTTGCTATGAAGTAGATGGTGAGTGCGGTTACGAGGAACATCGGGATGTACTTGAGACCGCCTCGCATGGTACCCCGTTCTATGGTTGAGATAATGATGCTGCTGAAGATGCTGATGATTGCTATGGCGCAGATACTGAACACCCTGAAATCGCCCGCGTCCACGCCACCAGCATTACCGATATTGATACTTGATACCGATCCCGATATGGATGTGTCTATGGTGCCGAGGAAACCATTGATGATGGTGAACAGTTGCATGGAGAGCGCGAAGAGCACTGGGCATATCACTATGACGAGCATCCCTATGAAAATCATGTATGTTATGGTGCTCGATGCCATCTCCTTCTTGAGCGTCTGGATTTTTTTCATATCATGGATGATGTGGTCTATGGTATCGACGACTTTGCCGCCGCTTTCCACTTCGCTTGTTAGGAGCTGGATGTTTCTTCGCAGTATGGGACTGTCGTACTTCATGCTGAACTCCGTGAGCGCGTCGGTCACGTCATTTCCCGTCATGACCCGTTTGCTCACCAGTCCGACTTCGTTCGCGAGGATGCCGAACTCCGGTTTTATCGCGCTCCATAGCGCGTTCTCGAAACTCATGCCGCCCTTGAGATTGGTCGAGACCAATGTAAGGTAATCGGGTAGGAGCAGTTCCAGCTGCTTCGTTCTGTTGTATATCTGGATATTCCATACGAAGTACATGACGACGAAGCTGGAGAACAGAAGCAGGAACATCATGGTTGCGAAGGTGACGAACGTGAGGAAACCGAATTGTATGCTCGCGTACTCCTGCAGTCTCTTGTAGAAGAATCCTATGTAGAGCATGTATGCGATGGCGGTGTTCGCGAAGAACACTATCCCGAAGAGCGAGTATGGTACTTCAGGGTATCCTGCTTTGAGGAGATGGGTGCGCAGATCCGGCCTGAACCGTTTCGGAATGATCGATCGTCCGACCGTGTATAGCGCGTTCTCAGCCATGTACGTTCACCTCTTTGGTGTCGGTCGCGCTCGTTTGCGGTTGTATTTCGTTGAGGATCATAGATTCACGCGTTCACGCTTATGATTTCGGATTTCAGTTTTGCTGTGAGGGTCGTTCTTGCCGTCGGGTCTTATTAGTTATGTCATTCATATCATATATTGACGTTCGGCCTGATGCTCTTGAATATAGAGATAAATATGAACTCGATGATGATGAGGAAAAACAGCACCATGATGAAGAGCCCTGAATCCGCCTGTATATGGATGAGCGAGATGACAGTGATGAGCATGGTGATGCCTAGACTCGGTATGACGACCGCGAAGAGCATGTAAAAGAGCGTGATACCGGAGAGTTTTCGGCCATAGCTCTTGATCTCAATAAGCTGGTCCTCGGCTATCTCATCGAGTATGGCCTCGAGGAAGTCTGTCACGTCGACTCCGATCTTGAGCGCATTGCTTATCTGGAAGAGTATCCTTCGCATCTTGTCGCTTGGCGAGTATCTGCTCGCCTTCTCAAGCGCATCCTCGAGCGGTGTTCCCAGTTCGATATCCCTGACTATCTCTTTGAAGTACTTGTTCGCGACGCCGTAGCTGTTGCTCGCATCGATAATGGCGTTCATGAGCGGCTTCCCTGAGTTGAGCTTGATGAGAAGGAATCGTCCTGCGAATAGCACGTCCTTATCTATCTCTTTCGCGAACCGGTGGATCCTCACCTCAGCGGTGTTCATGAGTATCGCGTATATCAAGAAGAACGTCAAGACGGCGACCGCGGGGATGATGAACGGCGTCGCACCGACCCCGGTGACGAACATGAACGTCCCGAACGTGATGATTACTGTCATCATGATCGCGCTTAATACATTGCGTTTCACATACTCTTCAGGGGTGCTCTGGATGTGCGCGAGCGCGAGCTTGCGCTTGAGCGTGGGATTGCGCGCCGCTACTTCCTGAAAGATGCCCATTGTGAGTTACCTTGTGTGCCGCATCGTATGGCTGAGGTGCGATCGATGTCCGGTGTACGTTTTCCCGCCGGTCCAGCCTGCCTAGTCCAGTTGGAGATTCCCGAGATAGTACCGCGACATTCTCATGCCTATCTCGTCGACGTCTTTGACTTTTTTGCCGATGAGCCATTGGAGGATACGCGTCTTCTGCCTGATATCGAACTGGATATCTTGTCTTGTCATCCCTGTGTAGAGCGATATCTTCTCGAATGTGACCTTCGGCTCCGTGATGGTGTCCATTCTGTCTGTCTGCGCGTTGTACTGCATGAGCACGACAGGGTCGCCCGCAGAGGTCACTTCCGCTATCTGCAACGTGCGTCGCTTACCCGTCCTTCTATTACGGTTCTGCACCAGGATGAGCGATATCGCCGATATCATGGGTTTCGAGATGTCGATGGGGGGATTGGTGAGACGCATTACCGTCTCATCTGCGTTGTTCGCATGGATGGTGGCATAGACTGAGTGGCCGGTATGCATCGCTTCAAGGAGGACTTCCGCCTCCTGCTTTCGTCGTATCTCTCCCACGATGATGCGGTCAGGTCGCATACGGAGCGAGTTGACAAGGAGATCGAGCATGGTCACGCCGCCCTTTCCTTCGGGATTCGCGAGACGCGTCTCCATCGGGACCCAATGGAGGTTCTGCGGGAGGGTCAGTTCTCTCGTGTCCTCGATGCTGACGATGCGTTGGTTCGGAGGGAAGAAATTGCTGATGACATTGAGCATTGATGTCTTGCCCGATCCGGTTCCGCCAGATATCAGGATGGACATCTCGTTCTGTATCGCTAGCCATATGAGCGCCGCCGCTTCGAGGCCGATGGTGTTCTCCTCGATGAATTTTGTGATGGTCCACGGGTCTTCCGCGAACTTCCTGATAGTGATCGTGTTGCCGCGGTTGCTGATCGGGTAGAGCGTGGCATTGACACGATCGCCGCTCGCGAGGTGCGCGTCCATGAGGGGATTGAGGTTGGTTATCTCCTTCCCTACATCGCGGCCGATCATCATGGCGAAGTGCCTGATGCGCGCTTCCGTGGGGATGATGATGTTCGTCTTGAGCCATCCGAAACGGCGGTGGTAGACCCACACCGGCTCTTTGTGGTTGTTGACGATGATCTCCTCGAGCCGCGGGTCCGATAGGAGGATGTCTATCTTCCCCAGTCCCNNGGCGTATCTCGTTCTTGAATTCCTGCTTAATGAGCGCTATGTTGTCGGCGCTCTCGAATGATTGTATGTCCTCAATGTTCATCTTGCTGACAAATTCCTGGCGTATCTTCTCGAGGATAATGCGTGTCGTCGGGCTGATGTTCGCGATGCTGACTGTGTATTGCGGCACGGGCTCGTTCTCGACTGTGAATACTTTCACATCGATGATGATGTTGTTCTTCTCGAGCGAATACTTATCGAGCATCTCTGTGATTTTCCCCCCCGTCTCTTTGAGGAGCTCCGTGACGCTCGTCTTGAACGTCTCGTTCGGGTCGCTCATGGCCGTCCCTCAGTGAGTGTCTTCCCGATGGTCTCCATTCGTTCCGACGCGGTGTGTGCTTTCATCTGCGATATTATCTGGTGGAGCGATGCGAGCTTTTTCGCGACGCGTTCCACGTTGGTCTTTGAACGGAGCTGCTGAGCGAGGAGTCGCATCTGGCGGTAGCTGCGCATAGCGTTCGCTATATCGTACTTGTCCAGGTGTGCATCCAATGCACGCTTCTCTTGTTCCATGGCGATTAGCATCTCTTTATCGCCGTCTTGTACGCGCATGGTTGATTGTGGTGTGCTCGCGGTAGTAGGAAGCGTGTTGTGGCTGTTCGTCGTTATCAGAGGGGATTTCGTCTGGGTGACTGCTGGCGGTGTTCTGCGTGCCTTATTGTCCATGTACTCCATGCGCTGTGTGTCAATCGTGATATTAGGCGGGCTTGTCGGTGCGATTCTCTCGAGTATTTTTGCGTGCAATGTGATGAATCTTTCGACGACCGTTCTATCGATAACGTCTCTTCTAAGTGCCATGCGTTTCGCTTCGCGGTATGCGCGGACCGCCTCTTGCGGCCTGCTCGTTACGAGGAGCGTATCGACTGTGTCCAATTGTGCCATGATCTCATTGTATGGCTGGTACGGCGCGGATGCTGCGCTCTCAGCGGTGTATATCGGTCGTTGTGCGGCATTTGCGGTGAGTGCAACGGTCGTTGGCGCGCTGAACTCCGGCGCAGGTGCCGGTGCAGTTGCCGTATCACTCTCCCCCGCGATCCGGTTGCGTATGATGTCGGGAGCGCTCTGAGCAATCGGATCGGTGGTACGCGTTGTGGATGATGATGGCTTGCCTTCCGGAGTGGTATCATTGAGCGGGAGGTTTTGCGGCGTCGTTGTCCCGCCGAGCTGGGCATCGATCCTCGTGAACGTATTCTGTGCATCTAGGTGGTCTTTGAATTTCTCATACAGGTCGAGGAGAAGCGACTTGAGCTGCAGTTTCTCGGGCATATTGTTCGAGCATTCATCGAACGTCGCCTTGAGGTCGTGCAGTACCCGTTTTGCGCCGTCGAGGTCGCGTCGGTCGAGCATCATGAAGAATTCATACTCGTAGTCTCTGGTTATCGTCCTTGACTGTATCGGAGCGCGCTGTCGCAGGGAGAGCGTAGAATGTTGCTTGTCGAGTCTATCGTCCAAGAACACTAGGATGTCTTGCTCGATGAACTCTTCGATTTCCATTGCCTCACCTGTTGTGCGCCTTGTGTTCGGCGCGTGTCGCTGTGCTACTGTTCGCTCCAGCGTCCCTTCGATTCTATTTGTGCCTTCAATCCTTACACAGTCATATTCTCGCGAGCAGGTCTGATTGATATTCTCGCCAGAGCGCTTCCGGGTCTTCTGCCCGACGTCTCTTTGCCTGCTCGATGAAATACCCTTTCTTGAGCGAGAGCCCTTCGCGCATCCGTGCAGCCCATAACTCTCGTATCTTCGGGTGCGGTATCATTTTTGATTTCGCTCTCTCTTCATACTCCTGTCTTAGCTGATCTATCGATATGGTGGTTCCTTCGAGAATCTTGCCCCGTTCCGGTTTCATCTCTTTGTTCAGGTAGATGAAGGGTTTTGTGAATTTGTACTCTATCCCGAGTATTTTCTCTTCGACGAGAAAATCGACCCATGCCTGGACGGTCTCCACAGGGACGTTGAGTATGCCTGCGACGTCTTGCATCGGAACGCGATCCTTGCCGTGAAGGTAGTGGAGCAAATCATCTACCCCTGTTGTCACCACATCGTCTCCCATCGTCATGACCTCGTCCGAGAGGTATATAAACATTCGTCATTACTGTGGAATGGGTTCTTTAGGCGTTTTTGTCATGTATTGTGATGTTGTATGCCTGCTACGTTCATGGTGTCACATTCATGATGTGGCGTTAGGCACGTTTTACGAATGCACTCACGCTCTCTCTTGCCCAAACCCCTGATGATGGTTTGACTGTGTGATGCGTGTGTTACCGCTCCGTATCCCGTGTATAATCAGCATGCTCGGCCTAATCAACATATTCAATAGGTATCTATGTATCTGTGTGTATCCAAGGTTTGGCGTTGCACTGTGCAGTGTTGTGCCGGCCTTGCAATCAGGTTCCCTTGAGCCGTGCTGTCTGTGTTATGATAGGCAGGCGGTGATGTAGTATACTGTCGGGTCGCTCGCATTGATGTAATTGTAGATATTCTCGAGACCATAGGTGTCGATGCGCACCGATTGGTGTGCCTCTGTCAGGTTCTTGAGGCCGACGACTTGTTCGTTCGTGCAGTTGAATTGGGTTCTCTTCATGAATAAGTGGTCTGCGAGCGATAGGTTCGCAAGGAGCGCTTTATTGTTCTGGAATGTCGTGTTCAGTTCGGTGAATTGGATGACGCTCTCGATGCCGCAGCATGCGCTCTTGCCGGTCCAGTTCATGGTATAGCGTTGCACGACGCTCGGGCCTCTGCTCACCGATGCAATATACATCTTGCTGTAGTAGAACCCTATCGGGCTGCTAGTAAATATCGTGTCGTTGAGCTGTGATTTCCGGTATGGTGCCTTGTTGAATGCGCGAGTTCGGGACGAACCGATGAAGGTGTCGTTCCGGTATCCGTACATGTACAGCGGGTCGAGTATGCCTTGCACGTCGACAGTGGTGCTTATCGTCGATGTGGCGTTCCACGACGCGAAACCGGTCTCTGATCCCGCATCGCTGATGTTGTACACAATAGTCGCGGTGAGCATCACTTCAAATGGAGCGCTGTCGTTGATCGTGATGTTGGTGATGTTGATGGTGGAGTTGATGTTGAGTCCGTTGAGCGCGAGAGTCGTCATGTTCCTGATGGCGTATGCGAGCGACGTGTTGCTGCTGCTGTTCGCAATCGTGCATAACGACATATTGGTCCATATGCATTGGTACAGCATAGTGTTGAGTTGCTGTGGCGTCGTTATGGTAGTCTTGTTCTCACGGATGCGTTCGCTGAGGTTCTGCAGCGCGAGATATCCTGCCGTCTGGAGGCTATCTGCAGTGTGCTTCTCGAGCGTATCGAGATAGTTATTCATGACTATGATGCGAGTTCGTTCCGCGCGAGCGTCGGCAATTTGTGCGACAGTAGATGGCTCGAGTACCTCTGCGTATGCGAAGAGGAAGATGATGACTGCGAGTGCCATGAGTGTCATGAAGACGCCTCGGCGGCCAGCAATCATGCCCGCGACCGTTATTGCCATGTCTTTACCTCGACTATGACTGGTGGGGCTGTGCTGGGGACTCCTGCGGACGCGATGCGAAGCACTACGATGCGTTGCGACGAATAGATAGCGGTTGCATCGGACGCAGGAGGGATATCGGCACGACCGTATGTCTCGTCGATCTGCACAAGGGGAGTTTCGCACACGCCGTCATGCGTTATGCATATGGATATGCCGGTCCGTTCTGGAGTGCGGTTGGCGAGCTCCAGCGCGAATGCGGTGGCGTTGGCGTAATTATGGTCGTTGTAGAAGAGCACGAGTTGCTGCAGGAGCGTCAGCTTGGTGTCGGCGATATCTTTATTGGCAATCATGGTTTTTATCGTTCCGGATTCATACCCGTAATTACGTATCTGCGTCGTCTCCATGACTCCCATGAAGTCCTCTGCGGCGTAGAATTGCCTGTCTGCCTGCTCTCGAGATGTGAATCCTGAGTATAACACTACGATGGCAGCTATGATGATGATGCTGCCGATAAACGCATCGAGCACGAAGAAATACGCTCCTTGCTTGCATGCACGATATGATGTGGTCGCTATGTACGTCGTGCCGGTCGGGTCGCTACCTCTGGCGCCAGTCTTATCCCGTGTCGTGCATTCTCTCGTAATCACCGCTCACCCGTCAGCATCTACCAAGAGGAGTATTTAAAGATTCTTTGAGTGACGTAGGCAAGCTCATCGAGCCGTATTTTGACCGCCGCTCGTACGCGTTATCTTCATGCAATACACCTTCCTTTCTGGCTCATCATCCGTGATTATCGCGATGTTGCGCTGTAGGGCTGTCGGAAGAGGGTAATTTTTAAAAGCGGGACGCATGTTGCGAGCGTATGGCCACGTATGCGGAGCAGATAGCAGACCTTGAGGCGCAGATACTCAAGACGCAATACAACAAGGCCACACAGCATCATATCGGGCTCGTCAAGGCAAAGATAGCTCATTTGCGTGAGAAGGCGGAGACACGAGCGAAGGCGAGCGGCGGGCCGGGCGACGGTTATCAAGTGCGCAAGACCGGCGACGGGACCGTCATCCTGCTCGGATTTCCCAGCACCGGTAAATCCACAGTCCTCAACACCCTCTGCGGCACCGAATCCGAAGTCGCCGCCTACGCGTTCACCACGCTCACATGCATCCCCGGCATGCTCAACTACAAGCACGCGAAGATACAGATTCTCGACGTGCCCGGCATCGTCGCCGGGGCAGCGACCGGACGCGGCCGCGGCAAGGAGGTCCTCGCTGTTATGCGCAACGCGGACATGTGCATGTTCATCGTCGACGTGCTCCGCCCGAACGAGTTCGCAGTCATCCGCCGCGAGGCGGAGAGCGTCGGCATACGCTTTAACACACGGCGGCCTGATGTCAAGATCAAACGCACCGCGCGCGGCGGCATCAAGATCGCGAAGACGTGCAGGCTCACGATGCTGGACGACGAGACGATTGTCGGTGTCCTCAAAGAGTTCCGCTACAACAGCGCCGACGTGATCATCCGTGAGGACATCTCTGTCGACCAACTCATCGACTGCATTGAGGACAACAAAAAATACATGCCCGCGATAACCGTCTTCAACAAGATGGACCTCGTGACCACGGAACAGATGGCCGCGCTCGAGCGGGAGTACCGTCCCGATATCTTCATCAGTGCGCAGCGCAAAGAGAACATCGAGGCGCTGCGTCAGCTCATCTACGACAAGCTCGACCTCATGAGCGTCTACCTCAAGGAGCCGGGGAAGGAGGCGGACATGAACGTGCCGCTCATCATGTTCCGCACCGGGACCATCCGCGATCTCTGCGAGAAGCTCCACAAGGATTTCGTGACGAAATTCAAGTTCTCTCGTGTGTGGGGCAAGTCCGCGAAATTCGGCGGCCAGAAACTCATGCTCGGGCACCATCTCAAGGACGGCGACGTCGTCGAGATACACGTGAAGTGAGACCATGTCGTTATTCTGTTCAGTGTTAGATGCAATCCATAAAGACAGTTCCGTTTCTGCCGCAGTGGCGGGAGATTACGGCGGGTCGAGCCATACGTACCATACGAGGGATATGGCGCTCAAAGGCGGTGAACGTCGATATGCCGACGACCGGAGATTCGACGTACTCGTTTCGGATGCGCTGGTCCGGAAAGATATTTCTATTCTCACCTACCAGAATGCGGCGTCGCTGCTGATGCACGGCACGGGTTGGCGTCGGCTCGATGGCTCGGAGCAGAGAAAGATGCTCGTACTGGATTTCTTCACACCAGGTCTGTCGCGTGCGATGTTCCCTACGACATGGGATGCGCATGTTGGGGTGAATATCCTTCGCGCGCAGCTATTGCACGAGATAGGCATCCCGTTCGATGTGCGGTTGTATTTCGGTCCGCAGATGTACGGGACAACCTGTGTGGCTGATCACGCCGCGGATGAGATGGATACTATCGATTATTTCGTCGAAATGTACCGCTATCCTGTGTGCTGTGTCGCATCCTATCTTGGAGGACGTCGCTGGAGCGACCACCGTGCCGAATTGGAGGTGTTGGCTAAGTCACACCGTACATCGTTGGATCCCTACATCTTGCATGTCCCCTGCGCAGTGGATTGCGCTCCTACGAAAGAAACGGCATGCCTGGTCCGGCAGCTCTCGCATGGACGGTTCCCTCTGACCGCGGCAGTCTTGGATCAGATGGCCGAATCTAGTTATGTATCGTCCAAGCTGGGGTGAGCGTATTTCGTCCTAGAGTTCCCGTATGAACACGAAGTTCTTGTGCAATTCCTCGTAGTAGACGCGGCCCACGTTGCGTATGCTCGCGGGATCGTCGAGCGCAACGAGCTCGGAGAGCATTCGCCTGCCCATGACGTCCGGGATGAGCACGAGCGTCGCGCCGGCACGGTAGTGCTTGCGGCCCCATTCTTCCGTCGGCGCCGTCACGATGACCGCGAGTTTTTTCGGGTCATGCTCTATGTCACGGGCCCGTTTGATGATGTACTGGTTGCGGAGGGGTTCGTGTACGACGCTAACGAGCGTTTTCACATTAGTCCAATCGATCTCATCATAGAGTTCGGCATGTGCGGCATCGGTGCAGATCACCGGGATGCCGCGCTCCTTGTATGTCACAATCTTCGATGGATTGTAGTCGATGACGAGGATCTTGCGTTTTCCCGCTAATGTCTCTATCGTCTCCGCAGTCATGGGGTTCACTCCGATGATGACTATCTCCGGACGGTATTTATCCGGTACGTTGCGGTGCTCCTCTTCGCGGGTGCCGAAGATATGGTCGAGCGGCGCGATGAACGGTTTCGCGAACATGTAGAGTTCTTCGTCGTATTTGATGACATACGCGGTCAATGTCATGGTGATAATCGTTGTTATGATGACGCCTGTGAGCACTGGGTTGCTCGCGAAGGCAGCGGCGCCACTCGTGATGAGCACCATGCCGAATTCACCTACCTGTGCCAGATGGATGCTCACGAGGAACGCGGTGCGGTTATTGTACTTGAATGCCTTGAGCGTGAAAAACGTGACGACTGGTTTGATTACGAGCGTGCCGGTGAGGATAAGCGCGATGAGCAGAAGCTGGTTCACGAAGTTCCCGAACGCTATCTGCATGCCGAGGCTCACGAAAAAGAGTATGAGGAAGAAATCCTTGAGCGGTTTGACACGTCCGAGGATGTCGTGGCTGTACGTCGCGCTCGAGAGGGCTATCCCTGCGAGGAACGCGCCCATCGCGAGACTGAACTCGAAGAAGCCGGCGAGATAACTGAGGATGAACACAACCGCGAGTGTCACGACGAAAAGAAGCTCTGCAGAGCCGAGCGCGGCCTTGAACAATCGTTGCATGACGTACTTGGAGAACAGGAATGCGACCAGGCCGAAGAATGCGAGGTTCGCAAGGAGCATCACAGCACCAGGCAGGTGTAGATCAACGGTGCTACTTAGTATGCCGAAGAACGTGCCCGCGCCATGTCCTTCAGTGCTTCCCGTCCCTAGCGTTCCCAAAAGTGATAGTCCGATAACCGCCAGTATGTCTTGAATGATCAGGATGCCTAGCACCAATTCGCCGTGGAGCGTGTCTATCTCCTTGAGATCAGTGAGCATCTTTACCACAACGAGGGTGGAAGAGAAGCTGATGACGAGCCCGAGATAGATGCCTTGGACGATGCTAAAACCCAAAACCAGCGCAAGAAGCATGGATATGATGGTCACAACGACCACCTGTATGAGTCCGAGGGCGACGCTGATCTTCCCCACGTCTTTGATCTTCGAAAGGTCGAGTTCTAGGCCTATGATGAACAGGAGGAGGATGAGGCCGATATCCGCTATGAAGACGACTGCGTTCGCATCGGGGACAAGTCCCAAGACCGACGGTCCGATGAGGAGGCCTGCGAGAACGTATCCAAGCAGCATCGGTTGTCCGAATCGCTGCGCGAGAAGCGCGGCTCCCGCGCCGAAGATAATCATGAGTCCGAGATTGATGAGTGTCTGGTCCATGCTGGTGTCACGAAGCAATTGGCGCTGTTGATGTCCTCGCAGCGCTCCCGTATGAATATTTATAAAGGTTGTGCTGTCTCCAATAGCTATGGATGAACGCATCAAGGCGCTGCGCGCAAAGGCAAAACATCTCAGTCCAGTCCTGCAGATAGGGAAGAATGGTGTTCAAGCCGGCACTATCGATCTTATCTCGCGCGAACTCGATGCGCGGGAACTGATCAAGGTGAAGATGCTGCCTTCGGCGCTCCCTGAGAACGCTTCGAAATCCGACCGTCGAGCTATAGCGCAAAAGATTGCCGAAGCGACGCATTCGGTCGTGGTGGAACAGGTGGGTAACGTCATAGTGCTTCACCGAACATGACTCTGGTGTGATTTCTGTTAGTTACCGTCTAGACTTGCGAGTAACTCTTTGTCGGGACGGGGTTGCATTCAGCAAAAGAAAGTATTTTAAATACTCTTGACGAGAAAATAGTGGCATGGCGGAAAATGAGGTTGAGCAATCGCCTATTGAGAAGGCAGGCTTTGAAGAGGAGATCGCGGAGGAGTTCAATGCCCCGCAATTCGGAGCGTATGTCAGGACTGGATTCCCGAAGCCCGCCCGACGATACCGCCTTGTCTACGAGAGCCAACAGGCAAGCATTGAGCATGTCTATTTCTGGGTTTACAACCACACTCGTCAAGATTGGAGTTTCGGCGATATCATCAAGACCGTCGATACATTCTCCGCGTCAGAGAACAGCAGCTTCTGGGGCATGACTGAACAGCGTAAAGGCATCCAGCAGGATAAAGCATCGCAATACCTCGCCACTATCGGCCGCATGGTGAAGGAGCTCTTCCAAATAGTCCGAGAGATCCGCATTCTCAAGGAACGATTACGATTGTACAAGGAGGCCGCGGAAGGAAAGCAGGCGTCTGACATCGCGCTCAAGGGATATTGGACCGATTTCGTAGAGGGTGGTGCGAAAGGTGGTGCGAACGTCTACACTATGGCCCGCGAGCTAGGATTCGGAACGCTTCCCGATCTTTTCTTCGGCATATACGTGCGCGACGATGCCGACGTCGGTAAGGTGGTCGAGGAGAAGGCGAAAGAGTTCAACACGAAGGTCCGTGAGGTCCTTAAGCGAAAACTCGCGCTCTACATGGCATGGAAGAAAGAGACTGAACGAGAGCTCAAGGTGCGCGAGCGGTTCACGCTGCGATATCTGCGCCAGCACTGGGCGATCATCCGCATGTACTCTTCATGGGTGCGTCCATATCTGCGCAATGTGCAGAAGCTGACCGCACCCGGAAAGTATGATAAGAATCCAGAGCTCATCAGTAGCTTCGAAGGAGCGCTCATGGAGGTAGAATTCTTGGCGCGCAAAGCCCCTAAAGGGCCTGGAAAATCCGCGCAGACGGTCCTCGCGACGTTCAGCTACCGTACTATACCCCAGATGCAGTTCAGCGCGGATGGGAACCGCGGGGCTGCGCATGTCGGGCGTGTTGAATTCTCCATTAGAGCGTACGGCTGGTCTGACAAAGACGTCGAAGCTTACGTCAAATACCGTGAGCAAGAGACGATGCAGCTCCTTGAACTCATCGATTCTTCGGTCAAAGACGCTATGGAAGCGCTCGGCAAGGACCTGCTTGACTTCCTCAAAGAGTCTGGAGAGAATATCGTGGAAGAGAAAAAAGATGACGATGGCAAGAAGCCGAAGAAGGAGAAAGGGCCTTCCATGAATATGCTCGAACCCTTCATGGCGCTCAGTGGCGGGTTCAAGGATCTCATCCTTATGCCGTTCGGCGGCGAGATGTTCTCGTTCAAAGAGAGCGATTCAGCGCCGAAATGGCGTGGTGACGAGGGTATTGCCAAAGATGCCGCGAAACAGGCGTTCAATATTTTCAAGCTCTACAAGAAAGCCCACGGTATGCCGGCGTGGTAGTCGTTGATCGTTTGGTGGATGTGATAGTGTAATGGTACAATTCATGACGAGCTACTTCAACGCGATGGATCGCGAGTTCGAGGAGCGTTCAGTCACCCCGATAGAGAAGGAATCAAGNNCTAATCAAGCTCCGATATCGAACGGCCACTCATACCTATCAGCCAGATCGGCACGACGAGCATCGACGTCGGCACGGGGAACATCCTGCAGGAGCTCGAGAAGAATATCCACATGGGCACGAGCAAGATACAGATAGTCTTCGGTCCCGGCGGCCGCGGCGGCATCAGCTCAGGTCCGAGCGCATACGGCAAAGAGGTGCGTGCCGCGCTTCGCGAGAAAGCGAAAGCGACCGGCGTGGATATCATCGGCGTGGAGCTATCGCCTGCGCAGATCAGCGGTCTTGCCGGATTCGACCCGCAAAGCGGCCGTCTCTCTGAGCAGAAACGCCACGCCGACATGAACAAGGTGCGCGATGCGATACGGTTCGCGGCCGATGTCAGCCGGGGCGGATGTGTCGATCTCTGGAGCCAAGAGTTCAACCGCTCCGTCATCGACGCGGAATGGAACAAGGATGGTAATGGCAAGAAGATATTCTTCGGCAATACTCCTGAGGAGCTCAAAGATATCAAGAAAGCGAAGATCACGAAATATCTCGTTGATGCACGGACTGGGGAGCCGATCAGGGAATCCGTGGTCCAAACCGATGATAAGGTGACCTTGCCGAAATACAGGACTGCGGGAGATGCGAATCTCAAAGTCGATCCTACAGGCCGCAAGCTCAAACCGACCGACTTGATAGATTACGAAGGAAAATACGTCGATCCCGATGATAAAGAGGCATATACGAAACTCGTCCCCCTCATGGACTCTTCAGGACAGCTCCAAGTCGAGTTCCTTAATTGGGACGATGTCGAGAAACGCACGAAAGCGCACAACGACCGTTTAGGCCTCACAGGGGATAAGCGGAAAAAACCCGAGGAGTGGTACTATGAGCGGAAACTCTCGTCGCAGCTAGCGCAGGCACGAGGCCAAGTCTCCTACTACGGTCACGATCTTAGCACCTACTATGGTCAACTCGACGACTTCAAGAAAGAACGTGATTTCGCGAAGAAGATCGAGGGTGGAATGAGCCCGGAGGCCAAACGGGAGTGGGTCACGAGCAATGTCATCGCGGGAATGCGTATGCGCGGCGAGATGCCATCTGCCGAACGGGAGAAACTTCTCGGCATGAACCCTAGCGAAGCGGTGCAGCATCAGATCAACCGTCACCTCGAGACCATACGGGGATTCCAAGAGCAGGCGCTCGCCGCGAAAATGAACTTGCGTGAGGTCGAGGATAAGATAGGCAATATCCGGACCCCTCAGAATTTCGCGCAAGATAGATCGTTCGAGAGCTACGCGCAACTCGGCATCGAAGCGATGCAAGTGACGAAAGAACGCAATCTGGAGCGGCCGGTCTACATCGGTCCTGAATTAGGATGGGCGGGTGATGCCTACGGCGGTCACCCACGCGAGTTCATAGATCTCATCAAGAAATCACGCGAGAAGATGAAAGACGCGCTTATCGCGAAAGGATACGACAAGGACGCGGCGTCGAACGCAGCGAAGACGCACATCAAAGGCATGCTCGATACAAGCCACCTCGCCATGTGGTACAAGCACTTCGCGCGCGAAGACGGCGAGACCGATGAGAAACACCTCAAGCGGTTCCAGGAGTGGATGAAGGTGGAAGCGGTGAACATGGTCAAAGAAGGGGTTGTCGGCGGAGTACAAGTCGTCGATAGCATAACCGGAGAGCACTCGCACTTGCCCGCAGGCCAAGGATCGTTCGATGTCGCTGGTGTGGTACAGGAGATGACGAAAGCAGGGTTCAAGGGCAATATCATCGCTGAAGGTCATGAGGAAGATACTGGCGGTTTCGGTCAGGGCCGCATTCTCACGGAGACATGGCGTGCGTTCGGCGCACCCATAAGCAGCGTTCCTGCCGGACAGCAATCAGGCATGCGCGGGTGGGGCGGCATCAACAGAAGCTACTTCGGGCACACGAACCCCACTACGTACGTCGTAGGCGCATACGCTCCTAGCAACGAATGGCAACCCTGGAGCGAGCTAGGATTCGATTGATAGGTAAGCAGTTTCTGTTTGTTCGAGCATCATAGTCTAATAGAACGGCATCTTTACCAGGTAGTTAGGTGATGCTGCAGAACACAGACGGGCTCTTAGGCAATAAGTAGTATTGTTGTGGCCTTGGTGCGTATCCAGACTGCCGTCATTTGGCCGCAGCCGACGGCAGTCGCATATGGACTACTGTCACAGATGCACCGCCACAACACGCAAACAGTAATGATCTGCCTCAGAGCCACACAGACGACAACCTTTAAATATCCCTTCTCGCAATAATAGTAGAAAGAGGTGTGAGTGGGTGACAGAGTTCTCTATACAGCATAGGCTGCGCGTCGGCAAACGGACCCCGCGCAAAGACGATCACGCGAAAGCGTTCAAGTTCGCGAAACTCGTAGAGAAAGAGCTTGGCGATTTCCTCAAAGCGGCAGTGCTCTTCGGCAGTTGCACGACGCATCCCACATCCGGACACGCCGATATCGATGTGCTTCTCATCGTCGATGACGTCGAGAAAGTCGTGACGCCGGAGGTCACGGAAGCGTACCGACTTATCGTGCATAAATGCTCGGAGAAAGTCTCGCCGCTGCTCCACATCAATACGCTCAAACTCAGCACCTTCTGGGAATACTCGCGACAGGGCGATCCAGTCGTCATCAACATGCTCCGCGATGGAGTCCCGCTCGTCGACAAAGGGTTTTTCACGCCGGTACAGATGCTCCTCGACGAAGGCCGCATACGTCCGAGCCGAGAGGCCATCTACACGTACTATGCTCGCACAGGCAGTACGCTTCGCAGCGCGCAGCAGCATCTGCTCTCGGCAACGGTCGATCTCTATTGGGCTGCTATTGATGCGTCGCATGCGGCGCTCATGGCGACTGGCGAGATGCCTGCGGAGCCTGAACGGATCGCAGACCTGCTAGAACACGCGCTCGTGAAGAAGAAACTCCTCGATCACAAGCTCGTTCCTGTGATGCGGGAGCTCTACCACTTGCAGAAAGGCATCGTCCACCGCGATATCAGGGAGATCCGGGGCGACCAGTTCGAGGTCTACTACCGTGAAGCGCTAGCGCTTATCGAGGCGCTCAAGACGATAGTGGAGAATAAGAGTCCGTAGTCGGCGGGTGCGCTCTTTATCGGTAATCGAAGTACGTGCCGATGGCATACCCGACTTCTTCAGCGATGGTGCGGGGTTTTTGCAACGTTCGCTTCTCTGCTTCGATCTCTGCGATAAGGCATTCCATGGCTCCTTGTTTAGCGACGCCGGATTGTGTCGCATGAAGAAGTGATTTCATCCGAGTATCGAGAAACATTTCGCGTTTTGCAATGCGATACCCTGACCGCACCTGATCAAGAAGCGACATAACACGTTCCTACCAGTAGTATCCTGGGAAGGGGTATGCGACTGCGACAGGGTACACGTTGTACATGTAGTGTCTGTTCCACATGCCGCCGTAACCATAACTGGGGTATTGGTAATAGTTGTAGTTACTGTACGGATAATGGTAGTTGTAGTAGACTCTGTTGTAGCCCCACCCGCTCCAGCCGTAACTGTACGAGTTGTGCCAGTAGCCTGCCTGGTAGATTGGAGCTCCGCCGCAACCTCCGTAGCAACCGCCGTATCCGCCGTAGTTGTACGCGAAGGCGCTTTGCAGCGAGAGTGTCGCGAAGACGAATGCGATGGCGATGAGCATGATTCGTTTGATCGTGTTCATGATGTGGCCCCAAACTAGGTTGTTACCACTTAAGAGTGTCTTTTCATTTATATAGTTTGCGGTGCGGACAGTTCAGAGAGTCAGTTCAGAGGATATACCTCGCAAAGAACATCCGCATCAACACGGACGTAATCAACGAATGCCGTCAGCCTTTTTTCTTGAAGAATTCGAAGATATCGACTGACCCAGGGCCTGACGCCGGTTTTGGCGCAGGAGGTTTTGTCTCTGATCGAGGCTCAGTCTCAGTGGGGGGTAGAGACGATGGTGTGGGCGTAGGATCCACTGCGTTGACTGCAGGGTGCGGTACATCAACAACAATCGTCGTCTCTTGTGTTGCAGATGAGGTGGGAGTCTCTTCAGTCTTGGTGATCTGCACTCCTGCGTCTTCGACGACGATGTCCACCGTCTCGCGCACTCGAGGTTCCGGAGCAGTGACCGTCGGCGTAGGAGTCTGCGGTTGTTTCGGCCGCAAGTCCATCTTTTGTGCCATGAATTCGACCTTCTGCGGCTTGGGTCCTGAGTACCCTCGTGCAGCAGTGATGGGCGGTGCGTCTTCGAAGAACATCTGGCGAGAGGCATTCGTGTGCGGTACTTCTGCAACCCGATGCTGCTCTTCACGCCCATACGTCATCCTTGGTCGCGATTGTGCCGATGCGACACTATCAGCGCTACGTAATGCCTCGGGCGTCGTTGTTGGCCTACGTGGTTCATCGATAACGGAGGTTGATTGCGTCATCGGTAACGCATCACTCGGCTGGACTGCATGCTGGGATGATGAGGGTTTTATGACGGGGATGGCGTGTTCAGGACGCGTCTCGGGCTGTGCCGCAGCAGTCTTTACGAAATCACGGAATCTGTTCGGCCAACCCGCGGTGTCGAGTTGCGTAGGCACATCTTTCATAGTCGTTGTGGATGAGGGGTTGCCGCGTACGCCAGGCATAGAATTCCGCTCTGAAGATCCCTCTTGAGGTTTCGGCGTCTGTTTCATGACTTTCTGCTCGACATCGACCATGCCTTCGGCGAGACGACGCGCATCGGTCATGCTTGAGGTGAGCCCGCGTTGGTGCAATTGCTGCGCGAGCGCATGGACCCGCTCTTCACGCGTGCGTGCCTGGCCAACAGCAGGACTGGAAGGCTCAGTGTGTCGACGAGGTAACACAAATGGTTCAAATCCCATGATGATGGCCGTACACGCGCAGCTTTTATACTTTATGCTCGTCCGGGGTATTGATATAACTCATCAATTCTTGTCAGAAGATCGTTTCCTGCTGTGCGATGCTCCCTTCGGCTCGCTTATCATCACTACGCCTATCAAGAAATAGACTGTGGTGAGCGCGAACCCCCACCAGAATAATGGTGCGATAGGATAGAGTCCTAAGTCGATAAAGAGGATGCTGGGAAGGGATAATACGCCAATCTTCGCCACTGAAGAAGCAGGCGCATGGAACCCTACAATCTTCGGCGCAAGCGTGCCGACAGCGACCATGATGCCATAGATGATCATCACTTCGATGAGCACGAAGACTGTGAACCAGAAGACGATGCTCGGCAGGAGGAACGCTGCGATGGCATGCATCATTGCCTTCGCATCATCGGAGGGATTCGAAAGGTCTTTGAATGAGTCCCATCGCAGCGTACGCTCCCCGAAGAAGAGATATTTACGATAGATGAGGCCATCGTTTGCAATGGTGATGGTGCGTGAAGGGGTCGTATTGGCGGCGCTATCGATACGCACGAGCGGGTGATCGAGGAGTATCACAGGGGAGTCAGTAGCGATAGTTCCGTCGATAGTTAGCGTATCGACGCTGGAGAGTCGCTCGTCGAGGTCGTCCGAGAGCATGTATGCGCTTGGCAGGAGCGCCCCAATGAAGATGAGTATTGCAAGCAGTACTGTGATGCTGAGAAACGATGCGTAGTCTCCTATCGAGCGCTCCACGAGCTTGTTGTACTGGTTCGGGTTGTACGCTTTGACAAGCATGAACAGATACTCGTTGGTGCGCATGCGGCGACCCTCGAGAGCGCGTTTAAATAGATTACGCAGAATATGATGCCTAGACAAAGGCAGACGAACGCGAGGATATGGATAAACGATGGAGGCAAGGTTGCTGCCTTGGAGCTTATTCTGAGGGTGTCGTGTCGGGTACGGCCCGCGGGCCGGGGGTCCCGACGGCAACGCGGCGCCCGAAACCGAACCGAGAGTATGATGCTCCGCAGCAACAAGTAGTGGGATTGGTTTTACTCTGTTGGCTGTAGTGCAGGAACGGATCAGTATTGTTATCTGTTGTTTTTGTTGTGGCGGCGGTTGTATGACGCGAAGAAATTCAAGGAATTCGAAGAATTCGAGCCGAATTCTTGAACGCGGAAGGCACTTCCGCCGTTTCTTGCGCAGGGAGAACATCTCCCCCGCGCAGTCCTTTCGCGACACTCGAGGGTTGCTACCATCTCGAGCGTCTGGATAGTGCCAAGGCCACAACAAACGTCTCTTATTGCTCAGGTATAGTACTGGTTCACCATCCATTGTCTAGCGCCCATAGTGCGTCCGCATCTACTATGTCGCGTTTGCTAACTATGAGCGCAAAACCAAGGCCATATCGATGATCACTTATTTTTTCGAGCGCAGACGAACATCATGTCCTTCGCATTCTCCCATGCAGCCAGTACATGGAGTTTTGTTCGTACAATCTGTTCTAGCATCGATTTTTTCTCCGACTTTTTCAGAAATGACAGAAGAATGACGCCATCGGGTTTCGTGACTCTATTCATCTCCTGAAGCCCAGCGTCCGGATCGTCGAAGTTCTGGAGTGCGGTGAGCGAGAGCACGATGTCGAAGGAATCGTCTGGATAGGGGAGTGACTCGCCGCAGCCAAGCGTGATGTGCTCTGTAGCGTCAAGAGACGCATGCTCGATAAGTCCTTGCGCGGGTTCGATGCCTTGCCAAGCCATGCCGGGGAAGAATCGTTTGCTCCGTCCGGTCCCGCAGCCTACATCGAGGAGCGTCCCTTTGTGCGGCGGCGATATCCTGATCAGGAATTCGCGTAGCTTCTCGTCTTGCTCTTCGCCGTAGAGGGCATCGTATCCTGGTGCGATGGTGGAATAGTAATCCATACGCGTCTCTCGCAAGCGCCCCTAGAATTGATGACTGATATCGATACCTGCTGATGAGCCCGGCCGGATTCGAACCGACGACCTTCTCCACGTCAAGGAGACGTTATACCACTAAACTACGGGCTCTGAATATCTTGCCTTTCTGCAAACTGGACCGTACGATGCTTGTCCGCATCACACGTTGTTGACTGGAACACGGATGGGTTTTTAAACCTCACTCTCTGATTGTGGCGCTGAGCATCCTGCGGTATTGTATCAATCATTCCGGCGAATGCTCAGTCCTCGTCATCCTTCTTGAGCAGGACCTCGGTGAACATCGCGAACGCAGGCCGCGTTATGAGCACGCCAGCAGTCACGCCCACAATGGTCGTGATCGCGAATCCTCGCAAGAGACCTGCGCCGGCAAACCAGAGCGGTATCATCGCGGCGACAAGCGTGAAATAACTCGCGAAGATGATGACAAACGCTTTTGTGAGGCGTTCTTTCCAGCTGCGCGATGTGTCGCGAGCGACACCGCCCTGGAGCGTCTCATCGATGATGACTATCTGGTCGTCCACACCGCTTCCGATGGCTATGACGATAGCAGCGATCGCTGCCAGGTCCAGGTTCCATCCGACCCACGCTGCGAAACCGAAGACGATAGTGACCTCGGCGACCATGGTGATGATAATCGGGATAGATATGATCGGTTTACGATAGCGGATGACAAGCACCAACGCCACCGAAATGATGGAGAGCAGTCCGACGAGGAATGCGTTCGCGATAAAGCTCGATCCGAGGACCGGACTGATGCCGTCGCTCTTGACGATATCGAGCTGCACCGGTAGGCTGCCTGTGATGAGGACCGTCTGCAATCGCTTCATGTTCGCGATGGTATCCTGCGCCGCCTCCTGCTGCGTTGTGCCGCTGCCGCTGCCGCTTATGAGAATGTCTGTTGACGCGCGGCCTTTGAGTTCCGCGCTGATCTGGAGCGTGTCGACGAGTTCGTCGTCGAGGTAGAGGTCGAGCGGTTTCTCGAGATAGTTGCCGCTCTGATCGAGCATGACGTTGAGCTCTCGCGTGAGGTCAGCTTGTCGTTTCGCGGATTCGGGCGAGAGCGATATCTGGAAGCTGAAGCGGCAGTTGTAGCCTCCGGCGCCTTGGCCGCAACCTACATTCCGGTCGATGCCGCTGCACTCTGCGCTCCGGCAGACGTAGGTGATGTCATTTCCGCCTTTGAAGACGGTGTCATCGCCTATCTTGGCTTCGAACTTGCCCTGTTTCGCGAGGAGCTCCTGCACCTCGTTCTTGTTCGCGCCCGCGATCTCGACGATGATGTAATCGTCGCCCGCCAGGTCCTTGGACGATCTGACGACGATATCGGAGAGGCCGTAGACGTTAAGGCGCTGCTTGATGTTGTCGATGATCGTGTTGAGGTCGTCTTGCGACACGCGTTCTTTCGGTTTGAGTATGACTCTCGTGCCGCCGGAGAGATCGAGGCCGAGGCGTAGATTGCTCCGTGGAGCGGGGTATACGACGAGACCGAGGTCCTGCGTCCCGTTCAGTGTCTTGTTATACGCAACGCGCTGTACTGTTGTCGTGTTATCTTCGCCCAACACCTCCTCATCGCGATAGTCGATTACGGTGTTAGGCTTTGTAGTGAGTCTGTAGGTGTTCTCGTTGGTCGTTATGGTGATGGACCTGTTCGGGGGGTATCCCTCGATGAGCGCGTGATACGACGCCACATCATTCACGGTCTCGCCGTTCACCGCTATGACCCGTTCACGGCTCATGGGCGCTGCGTTGGGGCCGGGGTTGATCAGCCCTGCGTCGCTCGCCGCGCTGTCTTTCATGACCTGTCGTATCGCTACGCCCTCTACGCCCCAATGGGGATTGATGGCGATGACTGACAAGAGCAAGACCGCGATCAGGATGATCATGCGCGGATGGGTGATGATGCGTTTGAATTTCATGGAGTATCACTCGTCACATATCGCTTGCCTTCAAGCGTTATCGCTCGTTCGTCCTCGCATCTCCAGATGCCAGCGCAGTACGCCCGCGTTCTGGACCCAGGTGAATAACACGTCGGCGATGAGACCGATGCATATGATGATCATGATCTCGCGGATGACTGCGCTCTGGCTGAAGATCAACGATACGAACGCCGCCGCGAATGTGGTGCCTGTCATGGTGATGCCTGTCTTGAATGTGCTCACGATGCGCTCATAGACCGTACCAGTGCTGTTCTTGAGCACACGCGTCGAGAGGAGGATGTCGGTATCCACCGAGTAGCCGACGAGCATCAAGAACGCCGCGATGCCTGCGGTGCTGATGCGCATCTGCACAAGATCGACCACCGCTATCGTGAATATGATGGTGCTGAACGCGGCGAGGATGACTGCGACGCTAGGGATGCTATATTTCGCGTAGAGCACGATGAGCAGCGCGCCTATGAGTATCGCCGGGACGATGAGCAGCCACGATGACGCGTTCCAGATCAATACGGCCTCTACCNNGGCCTCTACGGTGCTCACGATGAGCACGACCGCCTTTTGCCAGAGTGCTTCGCCGAAATACATGAACACAATAAGTCCCATGAAGACGAACGCGACGAGTATCGCTTTGAGCGTCTGCTGGAAGAATGACGCTCCGAGCGCAGGACCTGTCACCTCTACGCTTGCGCGATCCCTCACGTCGGGGATACTCTTGCCTATGATTGAAAGCATGGACTCGGAGAGCGTGTCGAGGCTCTCGCGGGCGTTGGTCTTGGTGCTCGCTTCGACGGAGAATCCTTTTTGAGTCCCAAACTCGCTAATCTCACGTACCGCGAGGTCGTTATCGGGGAATGCGCTGTGCAACGTCTCTTCAAGCGTGCCGATATCGACGGGATCGAGGCCCTCAGTGCCCACGCTGATGGTGATGCCGCCCGCAAGCGATACTCCTTTGTAGAGTATGTCGCCAGTGGTCATGAATGTGTGAGCGATGACTGCGATAGAGAGCAGGAGTATCGTGACGGAGATGATGAGGAGCTGCTTGTATTTATCGTGGTAGATGCGGTGTGCCCACGATGCGTGGTTCGGTCTCGCGGCATTGTTACTGCCTGCGCCGATGTCCTGTCGACGACTCTCTTTGCGTTCTCGTTGCAAACGGAGTATCCGTTTCTGCTTCTCCGACACCATTCTCGTAGCGGCAACCGGACGCTTTTATAAACGTTGCGCAGTCGTTCGATGTGCAACGTCAATGGTTGTTGTTGCGGCAGTCTCATTGTTTGTAGTTGGAACCTTTGGCGCGTATACACAATAGGGAGCGAATTCTTCGCGTGCCAAGAGCTTGCGCTTGAGTAGTTGCAACCATGTTTGACCGTCTGGATTACGTCGATGGCGCATTCGGAATTTGTTGCCTAATCTCTGCCGCATGCGTAAACCATTTAAACGCAAGGTCTTGTATGCATAGCATGATTGAAGTGCCTTTTTTTACACGCATGGTGAAGTGGCTCTCATTCAATCGTATCGCGATTCTGACTGTGCACTATCGTGCCCTCAAGGCCGAAACCACGCCCCGTTTAGCGAAAGAGCGTGAGGAATTCTCATTCTTCACGACTGAATTCGAGCGATACGCCCGTAAGGCAGAACACTTGGCGTTCTACCGCGCAATCTTGTACATATTTCTGTACGCGACGTTCGCCGTTTCGCTCCTCAAGATACTTCCCGTATTGCGTTTCCTCGTCCCATTCATAGAACTCGGCGGCGCATTCATCGGCGGTGGCATAGCATTCATACTCATCTTCCTGCTCTCGGTGAAGATAAGCATGCATCTCCAGCGCATGGAGGCATGTATGACGCATATCGTGGCCCTCTACCATAAGAGCCCGAAACGGGATTCCCGCAAGGCGCTCGCGGAGATAAGCAAGGTAATCTGAATGATCGCGGTAAGATACCTGATTGCGTGCATTGTTCTGTAGATGAGCAGTATCTGATCATTGAGACTGAGTGCTGGAGAATCTCACTCGCATATGACCAATCGTATTTGGGAAGGACTGTTCTAGACGTATGAGCGGGGGATGTATGCGCCATTGTGGCTGCACAGCATAGCCTGAATCACTGTGGGCTTCGCGCGGACGCTAGTCTTTCTGCGCCCGCTCTATGTCCGCGATGAATCGCTTGATGGTCGGGATGATGGTCTGTGGTTGCGTCTGGAGTATTTCGGCCGCCTTCGTGAGCGGGTCTCCGTTATACGCAATTAATGCGCTGTCCTTCCAGTCGGTGAGCGGCCCTTTGCGCGCTTTTTTCCATTTCGCGAACAGATTCTCGGTCGCGGAAGGTATCATCGCGTCGGTTTCCACATCGAGCGCCTCTCGAATGGTCGCGAGGAGCGCTTCGCGTTCGGCGACATACCATTTTGCCTGGTCGCCGGCAACGTACTCGATGCGGACGATGCCGTCCTGTATCTTGCTCGCCTTGAGGATCTTGATCATGACCGCTTCGCCGGTGTGGTTCAGGTGGGTGCCGCCGCAGGCTTCGACGTCGAAACCCGGTATGTCCACGACACGGATCTCCTTTCCAGGGACCGCGCCGCCCTGATAGAGCCGGAATCCGTGCTGCGCTTCCGCGTCGCGTTTCGGCACGAGGCCGTGATGTAGGTGGATGTCGGCGCGTATCACGCGATTCGCCTCCTCCTCAATGCTGCGCAATTCATCATCGGAGAGTGCGTTGTAGTGCGTGATATCGATGCGTGCCTTCTCGGTCGTCTTGGCGGCGCCCGCCTGCCATACATGGTTGCCGAGCACCTTGCGTGCCGCTCCGTTGATGATATGCGTCGCGGTGTGGTGCTGCGCGAGCTGTTGCCGTCTCGTCCAATCGACTTTACCTTCCACAACATCCCCTTCATCGAACCCGGGTTCGTTCTCCAAGACGTGGATGATGATGCCGCCCTGCTTTATGACATCGACGACGTTATACGCAATACCGTCTTTGCCTGTGATGGTGCCAGTGTCGTGCTCCTGGCCGCCGCTTGTCGGGTAGAATGCGGTCTGATCGAGCACGACGTGTTTCTCGTCGAATACCCTCATCACCTTAGCGTTGAACGAAAGCAGGTCGTACGATGTCAGGTAGAGCGGCGCGGTGCGGGCCAGCCCATCGACCGGGAAGTGCGTGCTCTTGCGCGTCGCGGTCTTCTGTTCTTGCTTCTCGTGGCGTTCGCTCACGAGCTGGAAGAAGTTGTCCGGGACCACGAGCGGTTTGCCCCCTCTGCTCTTTACGAACGCGCTCACCGCATCAGGATGGAGGCCGCAGGAATCGTAGAGCTCGATGAGCTTCCCGATACTGATGCCTGCATCACCGGACTTCTTGTGCTCGTTCTCAAGCACTTGCTGCGCCTTCTTGCGGCTTTCCACGTGTTTCTCCTTCTCGACGGCCAGGATCGCTCTTGTCTCCGCGATGTTCGCCAAGAGCTCGGGGAATATCGCTTGCAGCTCCTCAGCGTGCCACGTGGCGACTTCGCCCATGTCGAGGTCCCAATTGTGCCGTTCGATGAATCCTTGCGCACGGCGGAATATGGTGCGGAGGTTGTACCCTCCGCCTACGTTGGACGGCAATCCTCCGTCGCTGAGCGCGAAGAGGAGGCTGCGCGCGTGCTCGGCGATGCTGTATACTGCCTGCATCGGCTCGATCGCGGCGCGTAAACTAGAGGCATCGACCCCCAGCTCTTTCGCGACGCGTTCCCACGCGGATTGGATATCATCGGTCTCGTCGATGTTGAGATAGCTCGCTTTGGGCAGGAATCTCTTCTGCAGTTCGATATTGGGCGTGTGGTGCGTCCGTTCGAGGATGCGCGATATGACGAGCGGGAATGTCGCATCGTACGCAGTGCCTTTGCCCTGGCTGAACCACGCGTTGCGCTCCATCCCCATACCCATATCGAGCACTTTGATCTTCAAGTCCTTATCGCCGTCGGGCGTCTGCTCGTAGAGCATATAGACCTGGTTACCGAGTTCCACGCCACGCGAGAAGAACTCCATGCAGGGACCGAAATTGCCGCCGCCCGCCCACGCATCCTCGTGGAGCGTGATCTCTTCTTTGGGCAGGCCCAATCCTTGCGTGAACCAATCGTAGAGATCCTGGAACGCGGCATCCTGGTCCCACTCATTCGGCGGGACGAACATGTGCTGTCCTATCATGATGAATCCCGTCAAATGGCTCCCTGTGATCCCGACGTTGTCGATATCACCGAACCTGAGGCAGAACTGCGGGATCACGAGGCGTTTCGCCGGCGCTTCGACATCGCCGTTGACGACGTGCGGTTGGAACGCTGCGATGGACGCTATCGTGTACTCCATGGTCGGATTCCATCGTGCGACGACAGGATAACGATTCATGACTTTGTAACCCTTCTGCTCGAACATCTTCGCGAACGCCTGCCATGTCTGGACGTAGGTCATCTGGTGCTTAGCAGGGTTGTTCTCGAAAAGCCGGAAGCCGCCGCTGCACGTCGGATCGCCGCAGACGATCTGGTTCTCGTTGACCGTCCAGAATGCCGTTCCGCATGCGCAGCGCTTACGTTCGAAGCCTTCGCGTTTGAGCACGCGCGTAGCGTAATACTTGTCGGGGTGTGCGCTAGCGATGCCTTTGAATTCGCGTTTGACTTCTTTGTCGGGCCGGATCATGAGTGCAGGACACGGTCGGCGGTTTTTAAAGTTTTGTCCATAGAAGCAGTGTAGAAATCATCATCACGGCCTTGAAGGACATCGACCTCCAGCAGAACAACGCATCAAGAACGCAGATACAGAGCGTCGATGTCCGGACCGCCGCACCGGCGAGACGAATCGTCGAAGCCGGCACTTGCGGCGGTCGGCCGAGATGATTTCTACAAAGTAGCCCATAATGAGCAATCAGCTATCAGAGGTATGTTAACCTGTTGTACTCGTCAGTGTAGCATCGCATGTTTTCGCAGTTCTTCCACGCGAGGCAGCGCATCATTCAACAAAGTACTACTCATGAATACTGAACCAAGATATGTTTAAAAGTGATTGACGATTACCCTCCAGTTATGAGCGCTACAACAAGAGCATCTTTCATCATAACAATAGCGGCATTCGTGCTGGTGTTCCTATCGCTCGCATCCAGTGTAGATGCGTACGAGTCGTACGGGTATGACTCCCAAGATACTCTCTGTATGCGTCACGGTTGCTGCGATTGCGAGCGAGATGACGATTGTGACCGATACAAAGATAGACGCGAAGAGGCAGTGTATCCCGCAATCAACGTCTTTGTCCCCGATGAGCATGAGAATGTGGCGTTCAGCGATCTGACGTTCGAGGAGCTTAACGAGGTAACGATGAGCGCATACGGACGATCATGGAACGATATGGACGCGTTATGCTCATCGATGCTCATGCGCTTCGGAAGAGCAGGGGTTGGTTGCGCTATGAACGTGCCCGATACGTTCATCCGTCCAGTCACTGCGCGCGCACAGGTATCATTCACCATCTTGCCACAGACAACGGTCTTTGTCCCGGCTAAACCCATCATGATTGTTGACCCAGTCTATCCGCCGTGGGCGCCAACATATAATCCGTACTGGTGAGACTATATGTCACGCGCAGGAAAAGAGCTCTCAGATGTCCTTTCTGCGCTCGGTGCAGGACCGCTTCGGAGGTTCTTCCACCGGGATGGGCATCTTATGGAACGCGAGCAGATGCTAGCACGCCTCAACGCCCTTCAAGGAAACGATGTGGCTAAGGCCATCATGACCCGCGTAGAGTCCTACACGTATCCTATTACCATCGACAAGTACCGTATCTTGATGGAGCATGACGGCATGTATCGTGCTGTGCGCGTATACGGTTTTTTTACAGACTAGCGATGCAGCTCATTCGGTCGTTTAGAGACTCATACAGGTTCTGAGTTGGATTCTGAATCTATAAGTATCAATCTATAGGTGTCTTTTAGAGATGGCATTGTTGTGGCATTAGTCTGCCGTCATGTGGTTGCAACCGACAGCCATCGCTATGGACTGTATCGTAGAAGCGCCACCACATCAAACAGGAATCTCCATGTCGTCTGAGAGCCTCTCACGCCATAATCTTTAAAAGCGCACGCTTGCGCACAGTTGGTATGGGGAAGCAAACCAAACGGAACATAAAGCGAATCGACCATCAGGCTCAAGAGAAACGACGACAGCGTCGCGTGCTCATCTTCAGCATCTTCATGGTCGGGCTCATGCTTTTCTCCATCATGGAAGTCGTCATCTATAACACCAGATCCTCAGGCGACAACCAGATGGTCTATGGCGAATACGAATTCGTCTATCGCGATCTGGGCAATGGCGCAGGGGTGCTCGTGACCGATATCGGGGGCCAGGAGAACGAGTTCCAGAATCTTCCGTTCCAAGTATCATACTTGAACGTCACACCTGCGGCCGTGGCGCTTCTCAAAGGTGCATCGCAGATAGCGCTTAGCGCCGACCCTCGTATCATCGATTTAGCGGATGGGGCCGAGAATGCAGCGATGATCGATTACGCGCGGCTACAACTAGGCCTCGCCATCCCGGAGAAAGCGTTCAACTCCATGATGGTCGATGACGAACGCTATACGCTTCCCGTCATCGGATGCGATCGTGCAAGCCCGCAACTCGCGGTTGTCATCTTCAATGCGACGAACGAGACATCGGTCGTTGTTGACGGCTCGTGTATCATCATCAATGCGGAGCAGCGCGACCTCATGAAGATCAAGGATCGCATCATCTTCGAGTACTACGACATCCTCAAAGACGGTGTGGTGGTAGATTGAGGCCGTCATCGGCAGCAAAGATCCCCCGCACGCGTGATGGCGTCGGAACGCGCGCGAGAAAGAGCGTTACGTCGAAGGGTTGCGTGTCGCAGGATGACACGTCAGGTGGCGATGCGGAGCAGGCCGGGCCTCGCGGCGTATGGGCGTTTTTCATAGCGTTCGGTATCGTGCTCCTTCTCATCATCGTCATCGTCTCGTGGAATGCGTATGATCGCCGCACCACTGCCGATGAGAACCGGTATAACGGATTTGATTTCGCGCAAGCGGAAGGCAGCCTTTGGGTGACGCGTATCGAAGCGCGCGGCCAGCCCTATAATATCCCATTCTATTTCCATCCTCGTGAGACTGAGGATATCCCAGTAGACTCTGAGGCCACAACACCCATCTACAGCAAGCCTGCCGAAGTGTACATCAGCGTTCCTCCCGATGCGCCATCCAAGATAGTGGTCGCTGGTGTCGAAGTCGCGCGTCTTCTCGGCACGAAGTACAATCTTTTCAATCTCAACGTGCATAGCGCGCTCTCGAGCGCGAGCGATACGAAAGTCGATATTCCGGTGTATCGCTGCGAGGATGCTACGCCGGACCGCGTCATAGTCCAGTTCGTCGAGGGCTCAAAGAACGCTGTCGCTCGTTGGACGGAGAACCCGAACTGCATCGTCTTGCAGTACACTGATGTCGATGAGAGCGTCCGTGTGGCGGACCGTTTCGGATATATGCTGCTGAAGATAATGTAGTTACGTCTCCGTGGTAATGTTTATATATTCTTTTTGTGTTCCGTGTCGTATGGATGATATTGACGCATGGCAAGAGGGATTCCAGCACGGAGGCATCGCGTATCTGCGCGACCGTGTTCCTGAAGTGCGTCGCATAGAGGAGTTTCCTGGTTTCTCAGAGGTCTGCTTACACCACACCCATAATCTTCGCTCCAATACCCCTCAGATTAAAGGCATAGTGCTTCTCGAGTATTCGATGCGCGCACCCGATCTCTTCCCTGCAGTGCGTCAACGCCTTCTTGAAGCAGGGCTTGGCAAGGAGCATAATTTCTTGAGTACGAGCGTTTCATCCCGTGGTTGCATCGACGAAGAATATCGTGTTCATATGGGATTCTACGGTAACTGCCTCCAATTCGGGCTGAAGATCCGGCAATGAAGTCGTCTAGAAAAAATGAATGAAAAGAAGGAAGAGTAAGGTACAAGCCCTACTGTTTGCGCTCACGTTCAGCTATTAGGGACGCACTTTTATGCGCGCTGGCGATGAGGCTGTGTTGTCGTCTGTTCATGTTGTCGCCTCTGTTTGTGTTGTCTCTTTTTGTTTTGTTGTTGTTCGCAACCTAGTTCGCTGTTGCGATTGCGCCCATCCGTCCCATTCCCGTCTGAGGGGCTCCTAGGGTGTTGGATGTGCCGGCGTTCGGGTGTTTGCTTTTGGGGCTTTCTTCCTTACTTCTCCGGCGACCTATGTTCGCTGTCGCGCTGTTTGTCCTCTTTTTCCCGTTTGTTTTCGACGCTGCAGGGGCATCTTCGGCTTTGCGTTTCGTTGTGCACGGGTGTCGCTTCGGCTCTTGTATGCGTTCGCATTCTGGACGATGTTCGTGTTCTGTCGTAGGGCGTTTGTCGCGTCACCGTTCGGGTGTGTTTTTTCCTTTGCGTCGTTTCGCCTTGCAGCTGGCAACCGTATGTTGTCGCGGTTGGTTCCGATATCTCGTCCTTGTGTCGTTGGAGGTCGTTTCGGGTTCTTCTCCTTGTTGTACGGAATTCATGCCCGCTGTTGTTCGTGTGTGATATGCGGTATCTCGTTCCGTTTTTGTTTCGTTCTCTTGTGAGCAAGCGGTTTTCGGCGTCGTATGGGTTGTTTTTGCGTTAGGTGGTGCAAAGGGTTTCATCCCAGCTCTGCCTCGAACCGTTTGAACATGTGATATACGAATGTGCTGATGAGTGTGACGCTTACGAGCCAGGAGAGCGCTAGCTTGCCGAGGTCCTGCCAACCGTAAAAGTACACGATGAGGATGATGGCTGTCAAGCCGATGAGTATGGGGAGGGGCATGAATTGGCTGAGGAACTTGTCGTAGTAGCGGAATTTTAGCTGTCGTGCTTTCTGCTTCTGGGTCATCCGCAGCTGTATGGAGCGGTTGATCTCATAGGCCCATTGCTCGGGCGATACTTTTCGGATGACGACCATTGGTTTCACTTCGGTGGAACAAAGCGTCGCGAGAATCTTTGCAGCTCGTGGTGGAGCGCTGCGCGTCTCGGGTGATGCTCTGTTGATGGATTTCTCGACGGGCGCTGTGGATGCGCCGTCGTTGTTTGGTAATACTACTATGGTTACACAGGTATATAAATGTAGCGAATCAGTATACAGAATTCCACACTGCAGAATTCGTGGAGCGCAGAGGCTGTACCGACGACTATGCGACGGTAGAGGGATTTTTATGCGAACAACGAGATACTCGCTTTTCGCGGAAAAATCGATCGTGCTTCGCAGAATCGATGGTGGACTACACGGAAAAAGATATAACGTACCACAGACTTCCATGATCACTTAAAGGTGATTACACATGTCCATCTTCAGTCCCTTTACTAGACAAGAACCATTGTACTTGGAGAGTACGCACGCCAAGACAGAATTCCCCAGTATTCTTTCCGCACTAGTTCACGTCGCGCCCAATAGGGTGTATGAGAGTGCAGTCTTCAATCTGGGCTTGAGCGGGAATACAAGCAGGGACTTCTCGCTGCATGGCAACGTAGGCGTTGCGCATAAGTTCTATGATAACCAACCCGTCATCCTCCCACCGGGCTGGCGCATCTTTACACCTGAACAGATCAAGATAGCATCGGTGCAATACACTGTATCAGGAGGAGCCCCTCGTATCGAAGGCGGTTATTGGAATGCACTAAATGGCGTCGCGGAGAGACAGGGCATCCGCATGACTGAAGATCTCGAGAAGGCAGTGTTCGATGCATTGGCACCACAACTCAACGGTCTTCTGAAGCAGATTGACGACTTCTACAAAGCGGCGGAGAAGAGCGTTGAACAAGAGATGGAGCAAAAAGTGAGTGCCAGGCTAAAAAAGTAATCTTCGTTCGTCTGTTCCTCTTTTGTCTACTCCTTCGTCCCCACATACACCCGATAGCCGCGTGCGCGCCGTGAATCATCCGTGTTGCCGAAGAGCTCCATGATGCGCTTGCCCAAGGTCTCGCCGCCTTTGTTATGGCGCGCGACAAGCTGCAAGGTGCCGCCAGGGGCAAGATGATCGTACGCCTCCTGCATCAAGCGATAGATAGTCTCTCTCCCTGCGACGTACGGGGGGTTGAACAAGATAACATCGAACATCTCCGGAATGCTAGCATATCCATCAGAGAGCCGCACATGGACATCAGTCTTATGGAGTCTCATGTTCATCTTCGCAAGCTCGATAGCGCGCTCGCTCACATCGCTTGCGATGACAGTAGCATCCGGGTGCGCGAGCTTGATGATGACCGCCACGACCCCGATGCCGCAGCCGAGATCGTGGACCTTCGCACCCTGCGGGATGACTGCGGTATCGATCAGGAGTTTTGTGCCATCATCGAGGTAATCTTTGGAGAAGACGCCTGCGCCGCTCCAGAGCTCGATGCGCGTGCCGCGTGCGGAGACCGCTATCTTCTTGGGCTTGAGCTCGCCATCCTGTTTCGCATCGTAGTAATGGGACATAGTTCCTCTTGAGACTCTTGTCTTCGCGCCGCGGCGTGAGAGCGCACATGGTTCGGCACCGTACTCCCTATTGCGATTTTGCGTCCACGAACTCTCTTCCCCGCCAAGGCGGCGCTGAGTACGTGCAACTGAATGCTTGCTGAATGACTGTATGCCAGTCTAATCGGGATTGACCAAGTCGTCATCTTTGCGCTTTCGTTTCTGGCTATGGCGCTGTTTCTTCCGTTTTGTCTCAGCGCGTTCTTCAGTATTGGGAATGAGGAAGAGGTGGTTGGTGTCGAGCGCAACACTCACCTCTTGGTCGATATCGAGTTCTGCAGGTGCGTATTTGCTGCTCGTGGGCATCACCGCCTGGTACGTGGCGGGGTGGAGTACTTCGACAGGGTCGGTGCTCACCACGCGCGTCGTCTTGACCGGCAGGCGCACAGCGTCGTTTTTGCGGTATGGGAAGCTCTCTTGCTCCCCGGTGATGAGATTCTCTGCTTTGACCGCTGTGCTGACGCCTAGTATGAAGTAGTACTTGTCATCGCGGAAGATGACATCTCCTTTGGTGTACTCAGGTATCTCAAGGTACGCGTTGACGCGATAGAGATTCTTGCCTGCGCTAGCGTCATGGCTGAAATGCTGAGCTGCTATCTTGAGCTCGCCGCCATAATGCGCGTGGAGGTGTTTCGCAAGGTGATGGACTGATCGCTGATCCGAGAGGTAATAATCGCTGCCCGTCGATACCGGGACCTCTTTTGCCAAGCGCAATCCTTTGGCGCGGTGCGCCGCAAGGTATTCACGTATCTCCTTACGCACCGCAGGAACGATGTTACGTACTTGCAAGATGCCTTCGTAATAGGCGGTACCTCGCTTCTTGCACAGCGGGCAGAGCGTCACTTGGTACTCGAACGGGACATCGTACTCCTCTTCGTAATCGGCACGAGCATCCTCATGGTGTCCCGTCACGACCGCGAGCGTCTCTATCTTGCGGGTAATCCCGGGATTTCGCAGGATGCCTTCCGGCACGTCGAAATCGACGCAGTCGATGATGGCGTCGCTCGCGAATTGCAAGCACGGACCCAATATGCGCGGAAGCGCATCTTCGAGATCGTAATCTTTCCAATCACTGTGCACTTTGACGCGCGGGCATGATGCGCACATCGTGACGCTGCCCTCGCGTATCCCTACAACGAGCGGATGGACCGCTTGCAGGCATTCCTTGCAGAAGCTGCCGTGCGTGGCAGGTTGGCCGCATCGGGGGCAGGGCAATCTCTTACGAGTATCACTAGTATCACTGGCGCCATTCGCACCTTTCGTGCCTTTCGCCATCCCCTTCGGGTCAGTACTTGCTATCTTTGCCATTATCCCCGCGTAATCCGACGATACTTATAAAGCATTCTTTCGTCGTCCGTCATCGGACCTACCACTCGCGGGCGAAAGATGAGCGCTAAACGGGGATTGCAGAACCGCGGGACAACCGAGAGGTTACGAGACCGACGGTTTATCCGCGCAGAAGCACATCATCAAGGTACTCAAGCACGGTATCATTCCCGGAGGATAACTCTGCGTTCTTGCAGCGGGCCTGCCATGCCGCCTTTGCATGTTCATACGCGTCGCGCACACGCACATCGCTTGTGGGCGATCCGTGGTAGTGACGCCCGCGGTCGTCCGTGAAGAAATGGTATGTGCCGGTGCGATGTCCGGCGGCAGTCGTGCAAAGCGTGTACGTGATGTCTCCATCATGATAGAGCATGGAGTGTTCTACGCTCATCGTGGAACCGGGCGTGAGAACAGTGGAGATTATAGCGGCGCGATAGCGCGTAGGTGCGGTCTGGTGGACAAACTCGCCAACCGGCGTTGCTATGCGAGAGAGATCGAGCGCTTGATCGAGGGTTAGTGCATTGGGATGTCGTGGTTTCTTTGCGGCCATGCAACAACAGGAATATCCGCGCGTTTAAGAGAATATGCTTCGCGGAGCGCTAGGTAGGAATGGCAATGGTTTCTCGTGGCGTACGTGATTCCAGAGCGCCGGGATGACCATATCAGCGAGCGGTTTGAGATTGAGGACATCTGCAGCGTTATAGTCGATAAGCGATTGGAGCGCATGCTCATCTCCTAAGGCATGGCGATACCATAGCATGATTGCGTCAGTACCATCAGTCTCACGGATGTTGTCGGCGCGGCGGATAGAAAGATGGCGTTCTATCGCTTTGAGCCCGCCGCGTAGATTCGCTTGAGCACAGACGTGGCGCAAGTCGATATGCGGCACGTCCGGCAAGACGCCGGGGAAGTTACGATCGATGATAGGGAGGTCGAAACTGCTGCCGTTGAAGGTGATGATGCATGTCGCACCAGCGAGCGCTCTGCGAAGACGCGCTATATCGAGGTTGCGGCCGCGCACGAATGCCTGGTAGAACTCTCCATCGCTGATACCTACGACCGTGACTTGGTTGCAGTACTCCGTGGTCTCGATATCGAGAAAGCGCGGGTTCTCGAGCAGTTGCCGATAGAGCCGCCACGAGTTCCTCGTGCCGAGCATTCGCCCCATCGAGCGCGTGCCATCTTCACTATCGAGGATGTGGCGCGCGAGGCGTATACGACCTTTCCAGAAGATGAGCCGTTCTTTGCTGATGCCGGGGATATGTGTTGCCGCAAGAAGATCATCCCACGTGTTGATGCCTAGCTCCCAGAATCGTCGTTCGGTGCGCTCTTGCACGCCAGGCAGGAACAGGAAGCTCTCTTGCAACATAGCATTGATGCTGGAGGTTTTATTCTTAAACGCTTGGCGTAGCTGTCCAGTGCGCTGCGGTGTCGTTGAAGTAAGAACGAGGTCTTGTGAATAGCTCTTTTTGTTCCGGATCTCCCGCTGCAGACCGGAGAATCTCCTTGTACGTCGAAGACTTTCCGATAGTCCGTACAGAAGGTTCTTGATGGCGGACGCACCAACTGCATACCATGGGAATCCAAGAGTTCATAGCACGACGACAGCAACGCTACAGCCTCAGTGGGACTCCGGCGGTGAACCGTCCAACGGAGGATTTCGCCATACGATTCAAGCCATCCGTCGCGCCAGAAGGGTATTGTTGCATCGACGCGTACATGCGAGTGATGACGATCCGCCGGACCATCTACAACACCATATGGACACAACAAACCCTGCCATCGCTCTATCAAGCAAAACAAGACCTTACCACCGTCCTTGATCATGTCGTACAGCATGAAGCGCCCAATCTCTACGAACAAGCGAACATCATCAAGACTGACGTGACCACTATCGAGAAATCGCTCGCTGATGACGAAGCTGAGACGGTTGTCCGAACGCTGCAACGACCGCAGTACTCCGTTGGTGGCATAATGAAGAAGACCGCCATAGGATTATTGATCAGTTTCTTGAGCGTGAGCACGGTGCGGTACTGGATGAATGTTGTCTACCCCAACGTGCAAGAGTACGGACTGCGAAAGGCCATTTTTGCGAAGTATACCCCCTCAAAACCCTCACCACCGGCGCCCGTCGCCCCTCCGAAACGATTGGATGAGATACTGGGATCGCACAACAATACTACCAACAACAACGAACCGAAGGCGGCAGGAACGCCTAGGCCTTTGTCCGTCGTAAACACCGCGCGCGGCACACAAACTATAGCGACAACACAATGATACGATCCCATTTTCAGGCTATTTTTCCAACCATTACCAGTCCATATCACGTAGAAACTTCTTAGGAAAAGACAGGGCATGCAGAGAGAAACAACGTACAGGAGAGGGCATGGTTGCTGCCTTGGAGTTGTCCTGAGGGTGCCGTGTCGGGTCCGGCTAATGAGCCGGGGGTCCCGACGGCAACGCGGNNCAGCAACCAGTAGCAGAATTTATCCAGCACCACAGCAGAAGAAATATTTATAAAGGGATGTGGAATCTCGCTAGACATGCAAGCCGTCATCCATAACTACCGCAGAAGCATCCACAAGCCAGCAGGCAACCAGATGATTGTCGTCGTGGACGGGTGCGATTCCCGCGAGAAGGCACAAGCGTATGTCGGCAAGACCATCGTCTATAGCACCGGAAAGAAGGACATCAAGGGCGAAGTCCGCTCCCCCCACGGCAACAAAGGGGCCTTGCGTGTACTCTTCGAGGTCGGCATGCCCGGTCAAGCCATCGGCCAGGAAGTAAAGATCCAGTAAGGTTCTAGACATGTAGTTCAACGGGATGGCGGTAGCGCTGCATTACCGCATCAACAGTAGCATCGCCATTCCAACCAACGTGACGATAAGGAGTAACGAGACGGCCGATCACCACACGGCAACATAGATACGACACTACTCTGTGCGCTTGGTAGCATAAACTGACAGTATAGGTCTAAGCATTCTTGCCGCCTTGGCGTATGTTCTGAGGGCGAGCCTGCAAGGCCAAGAGGCCGAAGTCCGCGAAAACTTGTTTTCGGGGCGCTGAGAATTCAA
>DUGD01000009.1 GCA_013331575.1 Candidatus Woesearchaeota archaeon | reverse complement strand
GATTGGCGGACGAACGAAGGGAACCTGCAGACGTACGGCGCGTGGGACCTCGAAGCGCACATATGGAAATCAGAATTCATCATGGAGAATTGGCCGCACGTCACCTGGAACCCGTATTGGTATCTCGGGATGCCGGTCTTCAAATACTACCAAGTCGGGTTCTACGCAGCCCACATAGCAGTCATAAAGCTCTTCGGGCTCGATCCGGCACGGGCCGCGAACATGCTCATCATCTTCGGACATCTCGCGGCCGTGCTCGCGACGTTCCTCCTGTGCTTGCGTATCTCTCGGCGGTATCTTGTTTCGGCGCTCGTCGCGTTCTTCCTGCTCGCCAACACATTCATAAGCCTCCGTAGCTACGGCTGGGAACCCATCACAGTGGTATTCTTAGCACTCTACCCAATAGGGCTGCTTGTCTTCCTGCGCGAGCCCCTCCGACCGATGCGCTTTTGGATGGTCATCACGCTCACCGCATCATACATCACGCACCCGCTCATTTGGTTCTCGCTCTGCATGACCATAGGCATCTATCTGCTCACGCTCTCCGTCAGCACAAGCAAGAGCACCGGCGCGGGTGGCGACATAGGCAATAACAACAACGTAGGCAATAGCAACAACGCCTCAAACAACACCCGTAACGATAGAAACAGCATCTCGAAGCACCATGTCTTCACGCAGTTCTGCGTCCTGGTGCTTTTCAGTCTCCTCCTCGGCGGGTTCCAATCGGTCAATCAGTTCAGCTACCAGCAGGTGACCTCGGGCGCGCACATGGGAGTGAAGTACCTGCCGCTCTACCACGTACCGAACAACATCATCACAGTCAAGGATTTCTTCTTCGATTATGGTAACCTCAAAGGCCCCGGCCCCATAGTCATGCTCGCGCTCATCTTCCTCATCGTCTTCACCGCGCACCGGATCCACGAACGGTCGAAGCGCTCTAAAGAAAGCGCGAAGATCCGCGCGAAGATGCAGCGACGGGCGAACCTGCAAGAACAGCGCAAAGAGACATCGCGAGGCGGGGCGGCGATGATGCAGGACCCAATGGAGCAGGACCTAGAGCACACGGGCAGAAAATCCACAATCCCCACGCTCTACGAGAACGCGATAATACGCGGCTTCGCAGTCACCTTGCTCATCATGGTGCTGTTCTATTACTTCGAGTTGTTCGATATCTTCCCAATGAATATCATCAGATCCATCCAGTACCATCGCATCATCCCTGAATTCATCATAGCGAGCGCCTGCCTCATCGCGGCGATATCAACCCAATTGCGCAGCCGACGGCTACGCGTCTTCTACTACATCTCCCTCGCCTCGTTCGTTGTCGGCGGTCTACTCGTCATCTACAGCATCCAGGGGCATTGGCAGACGTCGGATCGCATCGATGACCGTCCGGAGTTCATCAACGAGTCCATCCCGGGCAGGATAAGCATGCCATACACGGAGCAGAGCCTCTCTGTCCGGAACTCATTCACGAGTCAACCGCAATCGTACGGGTACTACGAGCAAGGCATCACCAACTCATACGTCGACGAGGTATTCAGCGTGAGCTCGGGGTTCCACAACGCGAACCTCACGGTGCTCTACCTCCGCGCGGCCGACATCACGCGGTTATACGTGAACCGCGAAGCGGGCATCAGGAACGTGAAGACGCAGGAACTGCTCAACGGCACGCTGCCGTACATCGAGCAGAACTACCGCTACGCGTACTATGCCATCCCGATAGCGAATCCAAGTTTCGCACAAGCGGTACCGGATGCGGAGGCGAAATACGTCGCATCTATCGCGCCGGACTGCAGGATCATGTTCCACCAAGAGTATTGCGGCAGCGAAGGAGAGGAGTTCGTGAGCAAGGACCTTACTGAGAGGAAGTACCTCGATGCGTACGTGAACATGCTCGAGAATCCTTACAACTCCAGCGCGGACTTCACCATGATCAACCCCGATACCTACCGCATAGACGTCCACAACGCCTCATCGACGACCGATGTCGTCATAAAGATGACAAACGACAGGTCATGGGAGGCGAGGATCGATGGCAGGGTTGGCGGCGCGAAAGGCGAGAAATTGGATATTGATGCCATCGGCCCCGATTTCATGATCGTCAAGCCGCGCCGGACAGGAGAGTACACCATACTACTACGCTACAGGCTCCCGATGGAGTATATCATCGGCGGAGCGCTTTCGATAACTTCATTCATCCTCCTGTGTCTGTACGCAATATGCAAGCCGTCATTCTCCTTCGGCTTTCCCGACGGAGACATGACACCTCAAGAAGACGGAAAGAAAAGAGAACGGAAGAAAGGGAGTTGACACGATGAGAGCGCGGGACTACACGAGCAAATTGATGATCCTGGTCATCATGGTATTGGCCTATTTCATCACTGCCGCCTCAGTCCTCCTCCTCGTGCACGCGGATGTCATAGAACGGACACCATTCACCCCCGACATCGCCGATAACACGACCGACACCGAAACGATAGCCCCATTCATACTGACGAACGACGCGCTCACAGCGGCGATAGCATACGTCGAGAAGAACCTCCGTAAGCCGAACGGGCACATCAACACATACCAAGCGCTCCACCTTGAGCAGAACATCACGCAATTCAACGATACGAACAGCGAGGCGATATCCTACTGGTTGCTCATAGCAGCGCAGCAAGGCGACAGGGCGGCGTTCGATAGCGGACTCTCGTTCATCGAGACGTACATGATGCACCCAGAAGGGGATTACCTCATGTGGCGCCTCGACAGCGAGGATAACGCGATAGACGAAGGGCGCAATATGGCCCCTGACGCCGACCTGCGGGCGCTCCACGCGCTCTATATCGCCAAAGACCGATGGAGCGATCCACGATATGACACGATGATCGACCGCATCGCTGGCGGCCTCGAGCGCGTGGCTCTCAGCGACGGCAACATCCTGATTGCGTACGGCGGCATGGGGGGAGAGACTCCGTGGCGCGGCGACGTCGCATACCTCGCGTATAGCGATTTCCAGGTGTTCGATCGCCTCGCGAACACCCGTGGTGGACGATGGATAATGGTGACTAGCACGATGCGCAATATTACTCTCGACGCCCAGATCTGGAACGGGCTCTACAACACCGAGTACCGACCAGGGGGCTATCTTACGGACGGGACGAAAGGCACATACGGCAACGGGATAGATGGAGGAAAGTACAGTATCAACAGCCTCTGGATCATGGTCCGTTTCGCAGAGAGCGGCGACCCCACGCTCATGGAGAGCGCGCGCAAGTCGCTCGCGTTCTACGAGGCCCAATACACGAAGGATAACAGGGTGTATGACGCGTACCTATCATCCGGAGAGCCTGCGACGAGCAGCGAGAGCCCCTGGAACTACGCGCTCATCGCCCGTGCCGCCTCGGCGCTCGGTGAAAAATCGTTCTCGCAGATCATGGAGCGGCGCATGCTCAACTTCCAGGAGAAGAATCCGCGTCTGCTGCACTACGGGGCGTTCCTCGAAGGGGCGAAAGGCGACGAGCGCATCGGGCAGTTCACGATGCAGGAATCGATACTGACCATGCAACAGATAGAAGGCAGGGCGCAGAGGATAGACTGAACGACGATAGACTGAACGCTGAAAGAGAATGAGGCTCCACTCGCGGCAGAGCCCGGGGGCATCGACGTTGCCGCCTTGCGACCGAACCGAGGACCGAGCGTGGCGAGCAGCGGCGNNAGCCACAATGCGAGGTCCGAGATGCTCGCGCGAGGGGCACGAGCGTGCAAACGCGCGGCAGAGATGCCCTGTGAAAGAACGGACACCTGGAGCGGGCGTTCAAGCAGCGATGTAACAATAACACGGAGGCGCACTATGACGAATGATACTACGAATGATGCAGCAAACAATACCACGAAGGATACTGCGGGCAATACGACTACGGGCAATGCTACGGGCCATGCCACCACGTACAATACTACTACAGGCAATGCCGACAAGAGCAATACCACGCAAGAGACCGCGCAGGGAGGCGCTAGAGACTCTACGGTCGTGGCGGTCAGCGGCGGGTTCGACCCGGTGCATATCGGCCACGTACGCATGTTCATCGAGGCCAAGCGGCTCGGTAGCCACCTCGTCGTCATTGTCAACAACGACAATTGGATAGCGCTCAAGAAAGGCTACCCATTCATGCCAGAGAAGGAGCGCAAAGAGATAATCGAGGCGTTCGAGGTGGTCGACGAAGTCATGCTGACGCGTCACACATCTGGCACGAAGGACATGTCGGTGTGCGAAGAGCTCGCGATCCTCAAGCCCGATATCTTCGCTAACGGCGGCGATAGGAAGGCGGAGAACATCCCTGAGTACGAGCTCTGCGACAGGCTCGGCATCAAGATGGTCTTCGGCATCGGGCACGGCGGGAAAGTGCAGAGCTCGAGCGACATGGTAAAGCTAGCGAAGGAGCACGACGCGATGAAACCCGATAGTGCGGAAGCGGCGGAAACAGTCATGACGAATGCATGAGATGCCACGCCGGAACGGCCGGATGGCAGAGCCAGATAGCAGATCAAGCGATTCCCGAACACCGCATCGGCTATAACTTCGGGGCGTTCTCCATGCTTATCATGATGAACTCAGTCTCCTTGATCTTGAAGATGAGCAGTTTCATGAACTCGGCCAAGACAGGCGCCCACAACTGGGGGTTCTTCTCCTTGAACGCATCTATTGCCGCTTCGAAGTCAGCGTATTCGCTGAAGATAAACCTCGTGAGCTTGCTATGCTTATTGTACGTGTCGAACACCTTCATATAATAATCTGCGACACGGGTAAGCAAGCCCTTGAGCTCCAGCTTGGCATGCTGGTCCTTGAGGAGATCCTTGAACTTATTCAACTTCGCCGTGTGGAGTATATCCGATACCTTGATTACATAATCACCGATCATGCCGAAGAAGTAGATTATGTAAGAGATATAGAGCAATTCGAGCGAAGAGAGATTGAACCGATACGCGGTGGCGGAGTTGTTGAGCGCGTACTTGATAGCCCTTCTCGCGAGCAGCACCTGTCGCTGGACCTCGAGCCCCCGCTCTTGGATATCCCTGATGTTGGAGTCCGAGTCTATCATCGCTATCGTCTCCATGAAGAGATTCTTGGTGATGTGCCCTATCCGGACGATGATGGCTTGCAGATCCAGCGTCTTCACCTCCCAGAACACATGGATGACGATCTTGTCGGCGGTGACCTCCATGACCTCGGCCGCGATGAACTCGTGGACGTGCTTGCGGACGAACGCGACTTTCCCAGCATTAGGCCCGGTCAATGTTATGACTGTGTAACCATTCAGGTACGTAGAGAGCAATAATTGTATGATCTCATCGGTCGATTTCTCAGAGATGTCGATGGTGAGTTCGTGCACTCCATCGGAATTACCGCTCAGCGGCATTATCTCCAATGAGTTCCTCATCGTCTCCTGGACCGACAAGGTATCCCCTTTCTTCAAGTTATTCTTCTTCAACCAGGTGTGCGGAACAGTCATGCAGAACGCCGATTTCCCAAACTGAATTAATTTCCGTTCATCCATTGTTTCCCCACCATAGCATCTCTGCTGCAAGAATTGATATATAGTAAAACGTTATAGTATATAATCAATGTCTATATACTACCTAATACGCAACTCATAGTCGGTGAATTCTGCAATTTAATTGCATATAGAGTATATACTCGAAAATAATAGGCTGAATATACCCCCTATAACCACATTGATTATACTCGCGACCTATACGTACGTTAAGATAGGGAACAACCTATCTCGAGGGGGTAATAATGGTGAACACACACATCACTGAAAAAAATATTGATCGCGGATCAAGCAAGAAAAACTCTATCTTCTTCATCTTCTTGACGGCCACACTAAGCATCATGATGCTGGTGGCAGTAGCCGGGTTCGTCACGATCACTGCCGCCTCTGTATATGCTTTGGCCGATACGACGCCGCCCAAGATACTATCGGTCTCGCCAATGAACAACGAGAAGAGTATCTCGACGGATGAACCGATCACTGTGCAATTCAGCGAAGACATGAATCCGTCAACGATAAACGGCAACACATTCACCGTCATGCAACGATCGACGCCTGAATCGGGGACGTTCAGATCGCTTGATATAGAGAACAGCGTACAATACGCGAGCCGCACCGCGACATTCACCGCGGACGAAGTGTTCTCGCCTAACCAGGAGTACGGCAACGTCTTCACTGTCACCATAACGACCGGTGCCGAGGATCTCGCAGGCAACGGACTCTCGCAGGAGTACACCTGGAGCTTCACGACCGGCGGCGACAAGTTCAACACAGGCGATACGACATCGCAATCGAACCAGAGCGCCAACGGCAGCACACCCGCAGTAGTGCCGGTGACGACACCCGCACAACCACCAGTCACAGGAGCACCGATAACAACACTCCGGACCGCTACAGCAAGCGAATTCCCCTGGGAGTGGATCGCCGGCGGAGCATTCTTGCTCCTGGTGGCGGCAGTCATCTTCGGTCTCGCAGCTAAACCGTCGCGCACGAAAAGCAGAGACGACACCAAAAATGCGCGTCCCACACCATTCGGCGATGTACACGCTGTGAGGAAGATAGAAGGAATAGGCCCGGTGTACAGCAAAGCGCTCCAAAACATGGGGATAAAGAACACCCAGCAACTATGGGAGGCCGATGCCGCCAGAGTATCACGCAACACCGGCGCACCTCTCACCACGGTCAAAAGCTGGCAACACATGGCAGAGCTATCCAGCGTCAAGAACATCGGACCGCAATATGCTGAACTGCTCGAACGTTCAGGGGTACACACCATCACCCAACTCTCGAACTCCGATCCTGGCAAGCTGCTAAAGCTCGTACAGGAGAAACAAGATTCGCTCGATATGAGCATCGTGGGGAGCTCTCCCGGGCAAACCACGGTCGAGAATTGGATCGAAGGAGCGCGCGACCACAAATTCATCGGCTACGAGGAGCAGACCGCATAAGATCTCTTCAATCCTTATTTTTCATAGTTTTCATGCAAGCTCGCGTGTTTCCGTATAATTCGGCATTAGCTCAGGCAAGAGAAGTGCCATAAGGGTATGGGCTGCTTCCATCATTCAAGGTTCCATCCTTTAGGATCAGTCTTTACTGCTATTCAGGAAACAATCAGATCAGGCAAACAATCAGGTTCCAATATCCAGACATTTTCAGGGGTTGCAACACCCAAGGGTTGCAATGGTGGCAGCACCATCGTGCTGCGGGGGAGTTATGACGATATTGACAAGATCAAACAATACAACGAACGCAACACCCGCATTGAACGCAGGTGCCTTCGCAGGCGCCTCATACAAGGGCGAGGCAAATCACGAGACAAATCCGGGGACATCCTCTTGGCTATCGGATGACGACCAGCACTACAACCAGCACAACAATCACCACAACCGCAAGAATACGCTCATCGCGACTCTCGTAGTGCTATTAACCATGCTCGGTGCCACATTCGCATTCGCGGCAAGCCAACCACTAGTAGACATGGGCACAGCGGCGAACTTCGCGATACTCGGCAAAACAGGGATATCCACCACCGGAACCACATCAATCGTCGGAGATATCGGTGTGAGCCCGATCGATGCCACCGGGATGACAGGATTCGGATTGATCATGGACTCATCCAATCAATTCTCGACATCATCCCTGCTCGATGGACGAGCGTACGCATCTGATTACGCCCCGCCCACTCCCACAGCCATGACCACCGCGATAAGCGACATGGAGACCGCATACACCGAGGCGGCTGGACGCACATTACCCGACCACACCGAGCTCGGCGCGGGGAACATCGGAGGAATGACGCTCACACCAGGGCTCTACAAATGGAGCAGCAGCGTCACGATACCGACAGACGTCACGCTCAATGGAAGCCCGACCGACGTGTGGGTCTTCCAGATAGCGCAGACGCTCGATATCAGCTCGGGAAAGAAGATCGTCCTGATAGGCGGAGCGAGAGCGGAGAACATCTTCTGGCAAGTCGGCGGCCAAACAACGCTCGGCACGACATCCGTCTTCAACGGAAACATACTCGGCCAGACGGCGATCGTTATCGAGACAGGAGCGACATTGAACGGCAGAGCATTGGCACAGACAGCGGTGACGCTGGACTCAAATAACGTCACTGAGGCAACCATCACTCCACCCGTCGTGAATCAGACGACGAACGTGACTGTGAGCATCGCGCCTTGGTACCCTCAAGAGAACAACTACATCCTCATCTGCGACGCGAACGGTTTCGTACCGACCAGCTACGATTGGAACTTCGGCGACGGACAATTGCTCCAGAATTACAGCCAGGACAACATCTACCATACCTACGCGGATGGAGTGTACAACACCACATGCACCGCAATGAACACGCTGATCAGCGAGACAGGTAGTATCATCATCAGCGTGAACATGACGGGAAACCAAACCAACACCACAGAGTGTTTCTATTCAATCAAGGACATACCGGCAGTCTGCATCGGCGGCACGATAACGACCGATACAACGAATGGATGCAGGACAATCGTATGCACGAATGAAAGCGCCAGCATGCAAGTGCTCGCGTGCGACAAGCCGACAGGCACGAATCCGGCATACTTCGAGATGTACAAGCAATGGCAAACAGGGACCGATGTTACAGAAATCTGCATCGGCACCACATGCATCAGCGACAACGGGTTCGCAAGCCAAAGCTACCCGTATTGCATCAGCAACACCATCCCGCCAGTCAACGACACGAACACGACGACGAACACAACGAACCTGACGAGCACCACACTGCATGTCGCGCCTTGGTATCCGCAAGGGGGGAACTATGTGTTCATCTGCGACGCGAGCGGCTTCACACCGACAAGCTATGATTGGGACTTCGGCGACGGACAGAACCTCTGGGACTACAACCAGGACAACACGTACCATAGCTATGCGAACGGGACCTACAACCTGACATGTATTGCGAAAAACAACGAGATAAGCAGCGCCGGAACGCTCACCATCAACGTGTAGGCGCATGCAGGCAATAGGAGGACCTGGAATGACGCGAATGGAATATCGGAACGCGGATCACGCAGCAACACATACGATGCATGCGCGATCATTCCGACACATCATGGTGAATCCGGGGGGATCACATAGTTAGCACAACAACACCAGGTGGCTGCGCAACAACGGCCATCTGGCACAATCCTTGATTGAGCAGATAAAACGTGGAGGGGCACTATGGCAGTACACAGCATGACGAGAACAAACACGATGAAAAAACGAGAATACCCAAAATTAAGCCAGTATTTCAGGGAGAGAATCGACACAACACAGACCATGAATACTGTCAAGAAATGCGAGTGCATGTTCTGCCTTAACGCCGGAAACAACACGAGATGAACGATGAACGCTATACACATCGCTATCCGCAGTAGAGAGAACCTATGACGCAGACCCACCTGCAGTCCAGCATCACCGACACACAGGGGAACAAGAGCGCCGCGAGGCGCATCATGCACGGCGCGTTATGGCACGTCTTCCTCGGCTCGCGCGGCGGCGACACACGCATGCGCATAATCCGGCTCTTACGCCAGCAGCCATTGAACGCCCATCGGTTGAAAGTGCTGCTCGATCTCGATTATTCGACCATACGCCACAGCCTACGCGTGCTTGAGAAGAACCGCGTCGTTGAGCATTCGGGCGAAGAGTACGGCGGAACATACGATTTCACGGCCGAATTCCAGAATGAAAGTTCCGACTTCAGGCTGCTCATACCGCAAGACGAAGGACGGAACGGATATGGCAAGCAAGCATGGAACGACAGAGGATACCGCGCCACACCGACCATCCAACACGCATGAATACCTCACAAGTCACAATTCACCAGCGCACAACAACGCTACGAAGAACACACAGTCGATACGAGATGGGGGAACAACATGGAATCATCACTACTATCATGGGCAATAGCGTTTTTAGTGTTAGCACTGATATCGGCAGTATTCGGATTCGGCCTCGTCGCAGGCATGTCAATAACGATCGCAAAATGGCTCGCGATAATCTTCGTGATACTGTTCGTGGTCTCGGCGATAGCACACACTGTGAAACGCGCATGAACACATATTCACAAATATGAACCTATGCGATAGACCGACGCGATAACCAGGACACAACGATGAGCAAAACACGTGCGAAGACCACAAACGAACAACAATGCAAGGACTGATTATAGAGGATGAACGGAGGAAACAACATGGCGAAGATTAGCAGAGGCGGAAGAATGACGGCGGCGAAGAGAAGGGCTGCGAACACAGCAGGAGGGAAAGGCATGGTGAAAAACAGGCCTGCGGGGAAGAACATAATGCGGACATAATCCATCAAGGCATCAATGACGACTGGATTAGCTCGCGATCCCAGAAAACCACACACCGAAATAACGGATGAAAGAACAGCAAAACAATTGTGCGCAACAAGGGTGACGACACATGAACGACCAAGATATCATCAGACAGATCGAGCAAGACCAGATTGACAACGCAAAACCGATTGAGAGCGAAGATGTCGATGACACGGAGACGAACATCGGAGTCTACGACCCTGAAACGCTCCATGATTTCGTCGATAACGACATGATATCGAACGAAGAGGAAGGGTTCATGATAGGATATATGGAAGAATGAACATACCGCCAACCTACACACCAGCAATATCCACTACTGAAGATACCACCAGTAGTAACTGGAGAATAGCGATGTTATCGGCTCAATGCGGAGAGAATGGTGAAGGAATAACGGACGAGAAAGGAGACTGTAGCTACAATGATGCCATACGACTATTTCGGGAATGAGAGGGCGTTTTTCAGCTTTATGCTGGCGATACTACTGTGCGTGGCGGTGATATGGCTGATAGTATGGTTCGTCGAGACGAGAATAGTGAACACTCCGAAAAGCAACGCGTCTCGCGAGATACTCGAGAAGAGATACGCGAAGGGCGAGATAACGAAACGGGAATACGAGAGGATGAGAAGAGACCTATCGCGAACGTGAGACGATGGCGAACGATGAACATAGCGGAGGAATCATGGGAATGATAGCGGACGGATTGATTCAGATAACCAGGGTCATAACCGCGGGCGTAATGCCGCCGATAGCGGAAGGCACCGAGACCATCATGAAGAGCATCGATGAAAAAATTGCGCGGATAGAGAAGAGGATACTGCGGAAGACAGTATCGATGATGATCTTAGGATTCGGTGCGACGTTCCTGGTGCTCGCGCTCTTCTCCCTCCTGGTGGAATACCTGCTATGGAGCAACGCCGCGGCGTTCTTCTCGATAGGAATAACGATTTTCGTAATAGGTCTACTGCTCAAAGCAGGAGACCATGACGGGTGAACACATGACACAGACATCAAACGCGATCGAACACGAAAACCACGGCATCAGGCAACGCGCCCACGACGGCGTGGACAGAGTCATGGACAAGGCGGATAGCATGAGAGACGCCGGCGAAAAGGCGATGGACAAAGCGAAAGAGAAGGGGATAGAGATGAGAGCGGATGTCGACGGGTATATCCGCAAGAACCCTGAGAAATCCGTGCTGATCGCGGCCGGGGTCGGCGTGGCGGTGGGAGCGATGGCCGCAGCGGCGATGATGAACAAGAAGCGCTAAAGCAGGAAGCGCCAAATCGCGCAAGCGACCATAAAACACAGGGGATAGAACATACATAGCACTACGACGCGTTCCCGCATGGCACAACACAACCAATACGAAAGGATAGTCCCATTCATAATATTCGTATTGGCGTTAGTGCTCATCTTCAAGCTCATCCGACCGATGATAACGATCATCCTGTGCAGCATACTGCTCGCGTACATCACATTCCCCGTCTACAGCGCCATCAGAAAGAGGGTGTCGAACGAAGCATTCTCGATAATCGCGGCCATAATGATAGTGACGACCATCGTCTTGATCCCCATCATGTTCTTGACATTCGAAGCGACGCAAGAGGGGTACTATTTCTATCACTCGCTATCCGACAACGTCGCCAAAGGAGCGGTGTTCGGATTCGGATGCGCCAGCGCCGATTCGAAATTGTGCTCGCTCCTCAACCAAGCGGAGAAGCTCAGCAGAGATCGACTATCCGAGTTCGGCTTCGACAAACGGCTGCAGAGCATGGTGTCGGTCCTGGAAGAGAAGATGACCGCGTTCATACTGAGCATCCCGCTCATCATCGCGCAGATCTTCCTCATACTCATCACGACATTCTTCATCCTGAAAGATTGGAGGACCATGCTCGCGAAGACAGTAGACATTATCCCGATGAGAGCAAAGACGGTGAAACGGCTCATCGGAGAGTTCGGGGACATAGCGAACACCGTCATCTACGCTCAGCTATTCGTCGCCATAATACAGGGCATCATCGGCACGATAGGGTTCTATATCTTCGGAGTCCCATTCCCCATGGTCTTGGGGGTTGTACTGGCATTCTGCGCACTCATCCCCTCCATCGGCACGGCCATAATATGGGCACCGGCCTCGATCATCTTGATGCTCAGCGGATACCTGGCGCATGATTACTGGATGCTCGGCAAGGGGATAGGCCTGTTCTTGTACGGTCTTCTGATAATCAGCGTGATCGACAATATCCTGCTCGCGAAGATAGTGCATACAAAGACCAAGGTGAACCAGATCATCGTCATCATCGGCGTCATCGGCGGCGCCGGCCTGTTCGGCATCGCAGGCATATTCATCGGGCCCATACTCTTACCCCTGCTCTTGACGTACTTCGAGACCTTCAAGGAGAGATTCGGCTGAACACACGACAGGAACGCCGGATGACGACCAGCACCCAACCACATCGTAACAACGGCAAGAGATCCTGAATCCTGCATTGGAACAGAAGAGAGCGGTACCATCACCGACCACCACACGCACCAATACGTTTATAATACGATCCTCAGAGTGCCAACGGGATGGCATACACCGTGGTGGACATAGAGACGACAGGGCTCTCGAAGAACTACCATAAGATAACGGAGATAGCAGCGGTCAAGATGCGCAACGGGACCGTCAAGGACGAATTCTCGCAGCTGGTCAATCCGGGAGTGCGCATACCGTCGTTCATCACGAGATTGACAGGGATAGACAACGCCATGGTGAAGGACGCCCCGCCGGTCGAGGAAGTCATCCCGGGGTTCCACAAGTTCCTCGGCGATGATGTCTTCGTTGCGCATAACGCGACGTTCGATTTCGGATTCCTGCACAAGAACGCCCTCGACCGCCAAATCATCCTCTCGAACGAACGGCTCTGCACGCGCAAGCTCGCGAACAGGCTACTCCCCGATCTCCCCAGCAAACGGCTCGCCATGCTCTGCGAGCACTTCAGGATAGAGAACGAACGGGCACACCGCGCGATGGGCGACGCCCGCGCCACAGCCCTCGTACTGAACAATTTTCTAGACATCCTCAAGGAGCGCGGCATCACGGAGCGCGACGAGGTATTGCGCTTCGAACGCGGGACGCGTCAAGCATAGCATTATAACCGACGCGCCCCTCCACCGACGTATGCGCGTACCGGTCAATCGATTGCAAGGGAAAGCGAGAGCCCGAGAGGATACCCCTGAGGATCTCCTCGTGGAACGCCTCTCCAAATCGTACACGGTAGTACGCGACAAGGCGCTCGAGTACACCGATGAAGCAGGTAAGAAACAGACCATGATCATGGACATCGCCATCCCGGCACAGAAGCTGCTCGTCGAGATCCAGAAGAAACAGGACACGAAGAGCATCATGGGCGAGATGGCGCGCGAGAAGGTCGCACGCGCGAACGGCTGGCGAGTCTGCAGGCTCACCGAACGCGACGCCAAAACGGACGACGCATTCTACTTCATCAAGCGCGAGATAGAACGCGGGAACCGATGAACTGCACAGTATGTTCGCTCTGCGGAAAGCCCATCGAAGCGTACGATATCGCGCTCAATAATCTTCTCATCGACACGGATCATTCAGTAGATATCTGCCAACAGTGCATCGACGCGTTCACCGCGTGGCAAGGCAAGAGGCTATCGAAACTTTTCCCGACGAAAACGATGAAGAAAAGATACGGGAACGAACAGGTGACAAGCCGATGATTCGCTACGAACACAGTTTGCTCTCTACAACAACGCCTTTTGCGCCAGTACACGCACTCACGCCCATCTTAGTATATCGGTACATCCGCGCGGTTACCGTAGACGTCTGACTCCTACAACAAACAACACAATCAGACTCGCTCTTCACGCAAGCACCATCGTCGCAGCGATATCCTGCACAGGTATCGGCGCAATCCTCTTTGTTTTCCACAAGCGATCCGTCGGCACACGCATATGGGTCGCACAACCAGCTCTCTTTGACGCAACGACCATCATCGCACGCGTACCCAGCACAGTATTCCGGACAATCGCGTTTCGATTCGACGTTAGTGCCATCATCGCACGTGTACGGATCGCACAGCCATGCTTCATCGACGCATTTTCCGTTGTCGCACATCGTCTCGCCCTTGGAGCATACAGGACAGTCCTTGTACGTATAAACAACACTACCATCCCTGCATTTGAATACAGGTCTTTTACAATCGTCTTGACTCTTGGCTTTTGACCCATCATCGCATGTAATCACTGCAGCGTCCGATGTACCGGGCGAGGCATCAGGACGTTCATCAGTGAGAGTGGGTCCGGGTGCAGAATCACCCAGGTCCGAACAATCGCTCGCGTTTCGGTCACCAATTTGTCCGTTGCAAGCATATGCGCAACCCGCAAAACCGGTATCATCCCACGTACGACCATCACAGGAGTTCGCGAGGCCAACACCATCGCCGAAGACATCTCGATTGTTATCGCACACATGATTACGCACAAGAGCCGAGTCGCCACGCACCTCTATGCCCACACGATAGTTAGTGACGTCGCAACCGACAACAAGACTCTCATCGCCGAGCACAAGGATGCCGGTACCGTGCTTAATCTCCGCGATCGCGTTGACCCCGAGATTCACTCCCGCGTTGCTCGGCGGCGATGCGTTTCCACCTAACAATTTTTTGAAGTACCGGACAAACCCGCCAAACGGACCTGAGCTTCCTTGTTCCGACGAAGAATCCTGTGTACCTGGAATCACACCATTTTGCATCGCCGGCGCACCCGCTATCTGCTCGGCAATGTTTGTAGGCACACCATAAAGATACGTTTCACTGCACTGGAGCGTAACACCGTTCTTGACACGAATAACTCCTTCAGCACCTTCATCGACAATCTGGTAATGGCCCGAACAGAGCACAGTATCTGTTGTGATCTCAAGATCATCAACGGGTTCTCGGCAACGACGGCATTTAAAGCACCGATCACTAGTATCGTCGCACTCCTCTCCTTTCGTTACATCGATCACGTCATCGCCGCAGCTTGCATGCGTACAATCGCTTCGGCATGCCCCTGGAATAGCATCACTATTACGCGTACCATCATCACATTGCTCACCCGCATCAACGACGTCATCGCCGCAAGACGGCAGAGTACAATCAGTCCGGCAAGCATCCTTTTGCGTGTCGGAGTTATCTGCACCATCATCGCACTCTTCACTACCAGTGACCACGGCGTTGCCACAGATGTGAGAATAACAAAGAGAGAAATCGACCTTGCAGTTGTTCGCGCATCGAAGCGTTCCGGCATCGTAACAGTAGAACCTATCACTTTCCGTGTGCTTACTGGCGTCGTACGAGTAATCGCTCGGAGTTTGAGGGTTCATATAACAGAGATTCTGGCAAGTGTAACCACGCAAGTCGTTTCCATCGCATTGCTCGGCTCCGGTAGCGCTCCCATCACCACAGCCAGCATACACTATTGGCAATGAAAACAGAAGAACTATGACAAATAGGATGTGGCGCATGGTATTCACCCTCATTAGCCAAGCTACGATGCAGCAGTATAAATAGTTTATTGAGCGGGAGGAGCGGCTACGACCGCGCGCACACTCATAAGTTGATCTACAGTCATCGAGATAATCCCTGACAGACTCACTAATCAATTGTTTATCTTAGAATAATATTATAAACAAAGAATATTCTGATGGATGATGAGCGGTTCCAGACAGATTGTCGTGTTGTTATTTCTCTACGCGTGCATCCAGACGCTGGCGGTATTCCTTATCACGTGGTCGCAGCCTGCAATCCATGCGGCGGCGGGGATGATGCTCGCGCTCTTCGTCATCTGGGTCGTCATCATCGGCGGCATCATGTACGCTTTGCGCGACAGGGTACGGGCGACGCTATCACGATTCCCGAACTGGCAATCGTGGTTCCTCCCATTCGTGCTCTGCCTCGTGCTCCTGGAAGAGCTCATCGCGGTCGGGATAACGAACGCCGCGCCATTCTTCGGCGTCAAGATAGGAGAGGCGTATCTCACCGCGTCAACGAACTATTTCGATGTCGTGTTCAACCATAGCGTCATCGTGTTCCTGCCGCTTCTTATCGCTTGGGCATGGAGCCTGAAGCGGTACAAGTTCAGTCCGACCACCGTCTTTCTCTACTGGGGATTGACGGGAGTATGCGCGGAACTCCTCTTCGCCGGCGGCAACCTCTTCGCGCTCATCGCCATAGGATTTTGGGTGTTTGTGTACGGCCTGATGCTATGGCTACCAACGTACTGCATGCCGGCTGATCGTCCTGCGATAGAACCGCGGTATTACCACTACGCATTCCCGATACTCGCGTACATACTCTTCTTCACAGCATTCCTCTTCCTTGTCGCTCTTATCGGCACACCGCTCGGATTCGACCTGTTCAGCCATCCGAAACTGCACTTCACTGCGATGGGTTGAAGGACGACTTTTGGATCGACGTCGCGTCTACTTCTCGTATTTCGACATGCTCTTATCGAGGTCGTTAAACGGGAATGGCCGGCGGTTGGATACGAATGTCATGTACTTCAGGAAATGATAGACCTGCGTGTTCCATATCTCCGACATCTCCGCGAGGCCCTTATTCCGCTTCCCTGAGAAGATCACGATGAGCCAGTTGATTATCGCCAACACCACTACGAGCACTCGCCAGACGCACAGGATTATCCCAGTGACGATGCCAACCACAATCCTCATCCAGCCCTCTTTCCGCTCAGTCTTCACAGTCATAAAGCCTCCGCACAGCCATTGCCTGATGATACGATGTTATAATGGTTTTGAGAGAGTCATCCTACTCTAAAATGTCAAGAAACAAATCCTTATGCATCACCTGCATATTATTGCCTTCTGCATCGAATCGCACCGCTCGACCCGTCGGCCTGCCACTTGCAGGGTATTTCTCTCGTAGGGAGTCTGTATATGCGAAACCGACAGTCCACACATCACCCGTGAGTTTCGCCCCTACCGCGTTGGGTTGTAGCGTGTTATGGCGGAACGCCAGCTTTTTCTCGCGATCGCTGTAACGCTCCAAGCCCTCATTCGCCAAGATGGCCTCAGGGCTCACACTAGATTCAGTATAACCGTTGTCACGGATGAACAGCTCTGCGGCAAGAATCGCCTCTTCTCGAGACAAACGATGACCGCCCGCCTGATCAGAAACCTTGCACCCTACAAGCAACAACATGACAGGAAGAAATACAAGAGGGTTCATAGTGATACGCATATGCCGCGGGATATAAAAAGTTATTTCGTGAAGAAAGGAATATTTATATACTATAGCCACTATAGCAACTATAGAATGCAATCATCTATCCAGCTCAGCAAAGAGACGAAAGAGCTCCTCAATAGCTTCGGCAGCAAGGAGGACACCTATGAGGATATCATCAAGCGCATGTACAAACTCGCCGTGAAAGAGCAATTGCGCGACTTTCTCTTCTCATCGGAAGGATTCGTATCGATAGAAGAGGCGAGGAAACGCCTCAACAAGTGAAACGGATGGCAAACGTCGAGATCGCCGAATCGCTACTCGTGGCGATACAGAAGAAATTCGACAAGAGGCAAGCGAACGAGATCATCGACCTCATGCAGACGCTCGAGGAGCACCCGGCGAAAGGGAAGCTCCTCGGTAACGTCGGCGGCATCGTCATAAAGGAGCTCAGATACGGGAGTTTCCGGTTCTATTTCCTCACGGATGGGTTCACGCTCCGCTGCATGGACGAAGAACGGCTCAAGGACCTATTGCTGCGTTTCGTGCGCATGTCGGACAAGAAACACCAGCAAGAGACGATAGAAGAGATTAGACGAATCCTTATGGCAGTTGGAATGAGCGGGTTCAAGTGATACGAGCGCAGGAGCCTGAGACAAGGGTTGAGAAGTAGCTCTCAGATGGAGATGACACGTTAGTATAGTCAGGATTGTTCGACATGGCGTATAACGATGGGTGGGCACATACGAGAATTTTTATGAAAGCAGGAGATTTATTTTCGCGATGAATTTCGTCGCGTTCTCGAATATGGTGTCCACTTGTCGTTCGGTGTAGCTTGGTCGTGCTTGGTAGCGTGCAGTATGGCTCTCTTTGCGCGCATCTTCGAAGTACTTGACATACTCGTCTTCGAATATCTTGTGCGCTTGGTTGAGGAGTTCGAGGTCTTCTTGCTCCATCTTGCCCGGTACGAAAAGGGCTCCGAGGGCCACTTGTGCGGCATGGTGATCCTTGACCTCGTAACCTTTCGTGAGAATAGCCGCTTTCGCAGCGTAGAGCATCGCATAGTAACTGATAGTAATAGCCCAATATCGCCAATAGATTTTCGGTGGTTCGTCCTTTGACGGAGTGATCTCTTGGTGGTGTTTAGCGATGAGCAGACTGCTCTCTGCTTTCTGGAGAAAAAGCTTGATCTTGAATGACTGCGTTGACTTGACGATGAGTCCTTCTTTTGCGTATTCATCAAATCGTTTCTTGTACACGTCGTGGTCGAATGGCACGGAGAGTCATCTCCCAAAATTGTTGTGGTTCTTGGAGTACGACGTGATTTTTCAATGCTTGCTTTCCGACGTTCTCACCGGAATCACGGAGCATATTCTCGAATTCTTTCCGGGAAACAATGATTGGATTGATGGTTTTCTTGTAGAGGAGCTCGTGCTTAGAGAAAGAAGTGGTTTTCTTACCGTTTTTGTTGATGATGAGAATATCGATATCGCTGCGTTCTGTCGCAGTTCCTTTGGCGTAGCTGCCGAAGAGCAAGACAACCTCTTCTTTCGGGAGGTCCTCGCAAATCTTCCGGATGATAGTGTGGTGTTCGAGGAACTCTTCACGTTCTCCCCACGAGGCGAGCGTGAGATAAGCTATGATAACGTCTTGATCGAGGTTGAGACGGATAGTTTTCGCTTTGCCCACAGTCTCAATCAAGAAAAGATCGCTCTTTGCCTTGAGCGTGCGGTAGAATGTCGCATAAGGAATCTTCAATGTTACGGCAAGACTGTGCATGGTGGGCGCTGCCAAGTGGTTCTTGGCGAGATAGTTGATAATACGAAGCAATGTATCCATTTTTGGATAATATTATCCATAATTGATATATAAAGATTGTGGCGAACATACGCATTGAACGAATACTAACAATCACAATAATTAGAATGCAACCCGCCACCCAAGCACTTTTTGATACCTGATTGTCAGATTACCGTTGATAGCTCCGCGCGTGACACGGTGTGATTCGGAAGGGACAACAATTTCCGTTTGCCAGGTTCAAACGCCAAAATATTCATAAGCCACACAAGAATCCGTGCATGCATGAATGCCGAGTGGAGAGAATCGCGAATAGAAGAGTTACTCCGAAAGCCCTATGCTGGTTCAAAGGCATTTAGAATAAATCATCCGACGGCGGCGTATGTTTCAAATTGCCACGGTACAACATGCTACGTGTTTGGGCTTCATCATTCCGGGGAGAACGAATTATCTCATCCAGGAATAGTCGATGGAAGTGAAATGCAGAGAAGAATTGATGAACGGTTCATACCTCTTGAGCGATATCAACCTCATAGCATAATTGCATTCTATTTGATTGGTGATGAAACGGAACTCATCCACACCGCAATCGTCCTAAAAGAAGGGAAAAGCGTATTCCATCAAACCGGAACGGGGGGTTGGTTTGAGAAAAAGAAGTTGGAAGACCTTCTCCGATCACGCCGTTCTTGTGAAGGACAAACCATTGAGGTAAAGAGTTACCAGCTTAAGAATCATTCATAATCAGCAAATACTTACGAACCATTCTTTACTTATGAGTCTAGCGTTTGGAACATACCTCGATGTAGCGATAGCCCTCTAGAGCTGCGCACCGAAAATTGACCTGGCCGGACCATCTTTCCGAAATCCAACAGTACAGAACCTATGACCTTAGAATTCAATGAGGAAAAATAGCCCCGCACGTGACACGGACTGATGATGGAGAGGACTCGACGAACAATAGATAATTACGTGCTCTCCTGCCAGACCTTTTCAAAAAGGGCTTTCTGGAACTCCACAAATTCTTTCTCCTTGACGTATAGCGCCATCTGCTCGACTTTATTCGCTTTGACGATGATAACCGCATCGTTGAGAATGTAGTAGAGCACGTTCTTGTTCTTCATGAGGTTATTGTACCGCGTCACCCGTAACTCTTTCGCGTCCAACGCCCTGATAGCATCCATCTCCGGGCTGCGCTCGGTGATCGTGCGTATGCTGATACTATGCTCTTTTCGCCGTCTTCTGAACTGCACGTGGAATTGCGGCATGAATGCGAGGATAGAACCGGAAAGAAAACAGCGCAACTGCTGACCGTCTTGTTCGAGGATTTTTGCAAAGATAGACTTGAACCCTTCAGTCCCTTCGTAGAGCTCTACTTGCGGCAATGAGAGCGATGTGCTTTGCAACGCTTGGAGCTCGGGAAGTATTGAATGGACGAGTTCACGTTTTTGCGCTTGTTCTTCATCAATACGCTCAAGCAGTCGCTTTGGCGACGTGGCGCTATAATATTTCACTCCCGACTTCACGACTTCGCTGATGAACGCTTTCTCACGCAGGAGCTTGAGCGTGTAGTAGACAGCCCCCCTCGCCATCGTGCACTTTTGTGCTATCTCGCTCGCTTTAGCAGTCCCGAGCTTGAGAGTGGCAACGTAGATATCCGCCTCCTGACGGCTTAATCCGAGTTTTCGTAGTGTTTCATCGACAGGCATGCTCCTCTTGAGATGTGCTCATTTATAAATATTGGTGTCAAATATTTTGCACCAAAGATATATCTATACAAAACCACATAGTAGTAACAAAGGTGATACCTTGACTGACACAAACATGCGATTTATGGAGTACATCAGCAAAACAGGAAATGACATCTGCACAACGGATAAACGATTACAGCTATTGAAACACAGACAATGGCGTGCAGAGGTACTTCGAAAAGATTTCGAAGAACTCATGCAGATACCCGACACACAACTATCATTGAAAAACGGCACTGGAGTGATCGCGACATCAAGCTATGTTGGTGAATACGAACTGTGTCGGCTAGCGAGAGAAGGCAAGACGCTCGATACCGAGATGACAGGAAGACTCCAAGGAACACTCGCGTACATGTACGACCAGGAGACGACGCTAGAGAAGAGACTCATGCGAACTGCGCAAAAGGCCGTCGCTGCAGAAGGCCGCGATGCGTACTGGATGCCGAACATCGAACCCCACCTCCGCAGACTCAAGGCAGAAGAAGGATTCCCTGTCGACTACAGACAACAAATGCGTGAGCTAGAGACAGAATTCAACACGCGACGCATGACAGAAGAAACATACCAACTACTCATGACAGCACCATTCGAACAGATCTATGAATATGTGCGGGAGAGGTGAACAACAGATTGAGACTTGCACAGCGTCTAACATAGATAGCAGAAAAATAGCCCCGCCCGGCCGTGACACGGTCTGATTATCGAGAGGACTCGACGAAAATCGACCATTCACTAATCTAAGTCGTTTGAGAGTCATAGAATAGCAACAGTAGATGCACAATTTTGAACGTGGAATACCAAAATAGCACTTGCAGAATCATTATCGGTAGCCACACCCATTCTTGTACAAAAAACTCCTTAAACGGTTGAAGAACCAAGAACGCGAGGATCGCCGCCGATCCTGTTAGAATCATCTTCGCCATATCTCTATTATTCACTTGTTCAATTTCGCCGTACAACTCCTTCTTTTCATCGCAGATTTCCGCTTTTCTTGCAAAGGTTGTCGTGCGTTTAGTCTCCTCTTCAGACAATTCTCGAATTCGTTGCGATAATTCTCTTCTAGCGCCAGTGTTGACTTGAGCAACTCGTTTGGTGATTTGAGTGAGAATGGCAATTGTGATGAATACTCCGAAAAGCCCTAATAGTGCATAAGATAAATTCGTTTGGTATTCGGCAGGCCATTTCCCTTTATCGATCAAGATGAAAGAGAGAAAGATTCCAATTAGACTATACGTTCCCACATTAGCGTAAAGATGATCCGCCACCCCATCCGCCCAAGAATCTTCTGCAACCATTGATTAAGAAGGGTAAAAATCGACTTTAAATAACTGGCGGGTAGCATTTATAAAGCGTCAAAATTCGGGACTTGTAGATATCTCCATTCACATATAACTCCGCCCGAACGCGACAAATTCTCGATGTTCAGAAGGATAATAGATTCAACCACGCCCTCTTAAGGGCGTTCCTAGCTTATGGAGTGTTCTCCGAGACTGTATGCCAAATTGTCTTATATGATACGTTCCTGCTGACAAACTCCACAGGACGAATACCGAGTAAACCTTTATAAATGCTGAAGGAACCTTGGAGGATGGTAGTCTCAATTGGTGCCGCGGGTATGAATGCGAACATGATGCTGGATATCAATCCGGCAAGAATCAACCACCTCTTACGACTTTACACCCTCTCACTAGAGGATTTAGCAGCAAAAATCAGCACCAAAACGATTACTCTCGAACGACTCAAAGAATGGATTAATGAAGAGAAAATCCCTCTCTCCACCCTCAAGAAGATTGACGGGCTCTTTGAAAAAGGCCTGGAATGGTACTCCTCGCCGCGAGCCATTCCGGAATCAAAAGCGACAAGCATCTTTTTTCGTAAGGACCACTTCAATGCGTCGCTAAACTTTTCCTCGCGAAAGATCGCAACACAATTCGAAGAGAAAACTATCGAGATTAGAACACTCGCTGGATTTTTGGACTACACGCCCGTTCTGCCGAAGAAGCACACGATCAAAGACGATCCGCAGATGACAGCACATACGTATCGTGAGCAATTCCTCCAGGCACAAGCACAACTCCTTGAAAAAAAGATCATTAAGAAACCCACCTCAGAATACGATTATCTCAAGAACTATCTGCGCACGATTGAAGAATTCGACGTGTTCGTTCTTGAATTTGTAGAAAACTGGAACGTGAAGGAGAAGGCGAGTTTTAGCGGATTCTTCCTCGCACCCAACTTCATCATCCTCAAGCGACAACAAAAATATATTCGGCGGGAGCTCTTCACACTTTTCCACGAATTCGCCCATTATCTGCTCAATATCGAGGAGATTGACGCTCTCAATAACGAGACAACAGCAGGCACGACTGCTATCGAGCAGTGGTGCAACGACTTTGCCTACCACTTCCTCAGCGGCGACTACGACGAGACAATCGCCACGATGCCGTTAGGAACCAAACAAAACAACTTCAACCGCGACACCGTTGAGACTATCTATACGCAGACAAGACTCAGTTACTCCGCGATCTACACGAGAATGTACGTGCACAAAAAACTCTCACGTAACGACTACGAAGGAATGCTCAAGCACATCAACGACACCATCGCCCGCGAAGAAGCAGAAAAGAAGGCGCATGCGGCAGCAGAGCGACAACTGCTCAAAGAACAAGGAAAAACTCCCCGCGGTGCAGCGCCAAAGCCCATCATCTCACAACGATTCACCGAGATTGTCAAACAGAACTACTTCCGAGGCAATGTTGATGATGTACACTTCTGCCAACTCATGAATATTAGACCGGAAAAAATGGATGTGGTGCTCTACTCGTGAACCAAGTACTCGTCGTTGACACGAACAGCATCATGGACCTTTTCAAATACTACTACTTTGACAGGAACAACGGCGCAAAACTCTACAAAAAACTCCTCCTCTTCCTCACGCAAAAAGTGCAATCCGGAGAACTTATCATTATCGACAAAGTATTTCAAGAACTTCGCCTCAACCAAGACAACGAAGAATTCAAACGGAATATCGGACGGCACGTCGTCACCACGACCGTCCACGCCAAAGAAGTCGGAGTCCTCATAGAAAAATACCGCGTCAAAAATAACGAACGAGAATACCACAATGACCCTGTACGAATCAACCAAGCACTCGAACAATACGAGACCAGACATGCCGACCTCTATCTTATCGCGTACGCCAAATACCTCGCAAGTGCCAACAAAAGAGTTATCTTGATCACTGAAGAATCACCTTCTCCCGACAAAAAGCTCGTTGAGAAAATCCCAGTAATCTGCAAAGCAGAGGGCGTGGAGTGCAGAAACCTTCCTTATTCTCTGTTCGAGATATACAAGAATGAATTGAAATTCAATCTATAACGCTGCAATGCTTCTTTTGCGTGACTTATCACCTTTTCCGAGCAAGCGCTTTCAAGCATCAAAACCAGTTGATGTTGCTTGTGTCACGCTAGTGTGGTCGTTTATCCACTCCAATCCGTCCATTCGGAAATGTCCATTCGTTCACCGCTCTTGATTTAAGTATTGGAAGGTGTGTCTGCGTGGTGATATAGTATGGAGATAGAACACGGACAAGCAATGGAGTTTATTGAGAGTGAGAAGCAGCGTTTGCTCAATGAATACAACTGCAAGACGATCCAGGAAGTCTTACTTATTTTGAAAACAAAATTAGAACAATTGGGCAACGACCCATATGATAAAAAGAACCACACCGAGAAGAAAGACAATCCACGATAAAAGTCCGATGAAGCCAAACGCAACATCTGTGAAATGACTTACGAGCACTATGACAAGGCTTGCAAGCCAAATAACGCCGAGTACAGGGATAGTAACCCCTCCAACATCGACGTCTCCTACCATTAATTCGAGAAATAATAGTCAATTTATATCTATTTCCACAAACAGATCAATCAGTAGGATAATCGTAGCCCCCGCAGGGCTATACTCCGCTTCACCCTCTGAATTCATGGGACTCAGGCGTTATACGCCCTCCGAGTTCCATTTATAAATAGCCCCGCCCGGATTCGAACCGAGGTCNNCCAGAGGGCGAGATGATTGACCGCTACACTACGGGGCTGTTGATTACCGTCCAAGAACCGCCGACTGTTTTTAAAGCTTTTTATGAGAGTACCACGAGTATCGTCGATATCAAAATGCTTATTTCTCGACGCTATCAAGGAGGCATCCTTCGACGACGCTTATGACGTTTGTCGTCTCTGCCATCTTTGAAGAATCGAAATCTGCGTAGTTCTCGCGTTCGGAGAATATACTCTTGGTATCGAACGCGTGGAAGAGCGTTCGGACGCCTTTGTAATCATGCCATCGTGCACGGTTCCACGCTCCTTCGTATGCCGTTCGGAAGCTCGTGTTGTCGTAACTGTCGAGATAGTCGATGATGTTCGCGTATGCGTGGAAGTCCCTCTTTAAACCGAGAGCGTCGAATACGTGGACTAAACCGTCGCAATCATAGAGAATATCGTTATTGAAATTGTCGCCGAAATAGATAGCTCGATCGGCGAGCGCAGGTGCGTCCAACCCGGTGTAGCGCTGGAGTGGGACAACAGTCTTCGACCCGGGCATCCCACGACTGTCGAGCATGGCTGCGTATGCATCGTCTTGCTTAGCGGCTTTCGCCTTCGCCAACGTCCATCCAGGGGATTTATTGGAGTAGGCTACATTGGTGAATCCTTTATCCGCGAGGTAGTTCAAGACAGTGCGCGCTGTCGGGTTGATCACGTAATCGTCAGAATTATCACCTACGCCGCGCAAGGTGAAATTATCCTGATCCCACAGGATGAACCGTGATTCCATACAGACGTGATTCGAACGGACATTATAAACATTTCTTTAGTTGTCATTTTATAGAGACTACATGTTCGGGCACATCTATATCGCGTATCGCCATCAACGCCGCGCCATGCTCGATAGAATGCTTAGGGAGGACCAACTTCGCAGGTCGGTGTAGATGAGGAAGCTCGCGCCACAAACGAGCGTAGAGGAGAGGCGATCCAAACACTGAACCGAAATACGCCACAGGCACAACACCGTTCGGGAACGGAAGTATGGCGAGAATAGATTCTATCGCCTCATAGAGATAGAGCGATGTTTGCGATAAGATATCTCTACTAGCCGCGTGGAATCGCAACGACGCCTCACTCACATAGAACGCGACAGCCGCTATCTCCGTGTGCGAGAGAGATTGTCCTTCAATCGCAGAAGTCGAAAAGAGAATGCCAGCGCTCCGCATGACAATGCGCGAGAAATCCTCGCCACGCGCACGATGGTCGGCCCACAGCTTACCGCTCGCGTATGCGTCGCGCATCAACCCCACCAAGATATCGCTAGGGTTACGCAGTGCGTTCGCGCAAGCGATTATCCCTGATCGCCCCACGGAGAAACCCCCGTCTCCCGAACGAGTGAATGAATACTCGGGTGTTTTCGGCGACGTGAAAAGGCAGTATGTTTGTTCATCAGGCACCTCTTGCAAGCGAATGCGACCGTACACCGCACAACCAGTGCCTGCTATGAATATGATACCCGGCTCTCCTTCGAAAGCAGCATACCACGCAGTATGGATATCACCCACTATCCGGAATGAACCATAGGTGAACGGGAGCTTAGTGGACGATCCCGCCTCTCGACGGACTGCACCCTCCTTGGCCAATATCTCCCTGCCGCGCGGCCCCGCCGCACCAGAGATGCCTAGTAGCATGCGTTCGAAATGAAGGACGAAACCGTGAAGATTGCCCTTGTCGCGTCCATCTCGGATAGCGTCGAGCACTGCAGCGACAATGCTGTCCACGGCACGAGGCCCGCCTTGCCTATTAGGATTGGAGGGACCACCAAACCCGACCCCTAGCTCGTTACATGACGCGTCAACGATGATACACTTCGTCTTCGTACCGCCGCCATCTATTCCAACATAGAGTGCATCCATGCACACATCCCCAGTTGAGAGCTATAAAAGATTTTGCATCTTCGTAAAATCATCATATGAAGCAGAATATGCGGCATGAACGACACAACAGCCTAGTATTTCCAGTCCCGTCCTAGGTTCTTCGCGGTCTTGTCGCGTATCGCCTTGTCGAGGTCAACGCCCGATAGGTTCGCCAAGTCAATAAGATAGCTTAGCACATCGGCGAATTCCTCTGCTAATTGCTCGTCTTTCTGCCCTTTTTCGTCGTAGATGTGGCGGTGGCGCCGTATCGCTTTGGCGAGTTCTCCCACCTCCTCGGAAAAGAGCAGGAACTTTAACTCCAAGGAGTCCTTGTCCCAGCCGTTGACTGCGCACATCTCTTTGATGTACGCTTGCAGTTCAGGCAGTGTCATCCCTTCATGTAACACAGTCTCTTTGTTCGGCAGCATTTAGCACCTGAATGTCTCTACGACGTAGACGCCGACCGCGCTGAGCGCGAGTTCGTTCGTGCGCGCATCGATTCCTTCCGTCGTCCGCAAAGGAACGGGGTAGATGGTGCAAGTGGTCGCTTCGCCCGGTGCGAGGAGCGCATCGCCCTCGCAGTTCTCACTAAACGGGCTCTTCGGACCGTACATCACTTCGTCGTTGAACGTTCGTCGCTGTCGCACGTTGATGTCAAGGGAGTTCATGGATAGGGCGACGACAGTCATGCCTTTGGGTGTCGGCCACGGCAGGTCGCGATCGAGGTTCCACGTCAGCTTCGTCGGGTTATTGATGGTGAATGTCATCTTGCGCGTGACGGGATCGCACATGATCGTGGAGATGGCGCCGGAGAAATGGCGTTCCACAGTCGTGCTCAGCGGCGTCGCGTTGTCATCGCTTGCGGTGACCGGAGCGGTATCGACAGGTACTATTTCCTGCGGCACGTCTTGTGCCGGTGCTTCTTGCGGGAGGACTGTGACCGTCGACTCAGGGAGTACAGTCTCTTTCGCACAGGCGATGATCAGCAAGACGAGGAGGATTGATATCATAATGCGCATGATGATGGCTTGAACGCCATGATATATGAATGTTGTGCAAAGAGTGGACCGCGCACAGCCACCGTGAAATGAGCGATAGAACGAGAGGAAATAGTCCCGCCACTGACGATCAACGACAGGTCACATCGAATGATCAGCACAGCGGCATGGAGAACGATGTATCATTGAACAGATAGTCGCTTGAATCTCGATGACACGCTGAGGTATATTCCTTTCGCACGCATATCTCCTGTTCGCGTTTTCCATTCGCCGAAGAAAGGTCTCAATCCCAAGCGACCATAACCCATGTGTTTCCAGAAGCCCGGGTTCGTGCACAGATTGATAACGACAGCGTCTATGCCGAGTTCGGTGCATATACGTTCGCGAGCGTGCACGAATGCTGCGCCATATCCCTTTCCACAAAATGGATCTCTGATATGCAAGTTACCGTTGTAGCTCAATCGCAAGGCAGGATTCAACTGGTAGCTGCAAAAGAGAGGCGGATGAACAGACGATAGATTTTTGAGACCGCACGATGCATACAACACTTCAGACACAATAGCACCATCTCTACGGAAGTGATCAAGACGAAGGTTCTCGTTCGCGAAGCCTTCAGCCGCGAATGCGTCTCTCACAACCGAGTCTATGTGCGATTCCGAGATCATACTGTCACAACAGCGTGATGGGCTCGTATCCGATGGTGTGGTCCTTGAGTTCTACGACCGATGCGAGACCTGCGTCGGCGTAGCTTGCCATGAGCGCGAGATCGTAGACCTGTTCTCCAGGCCACACTGGCATGCAATCCGTATCGTGCGCGCGATGCGCAGACTCGTGGAAGTGACCGCTGATCGTCTTCGTGATGCCGTTACGCGAGTACGCAGTACGGAGGGCATCGTTACCGCGGTTCTCGCGCTTGAAGACGAAACCGTTTTGGAGCGCGATCGCGGCAGCATCTTCATGCGACACATCGCCGTACTGGCGCCTGATCATTTCCTCAAGCATGACACCCGGCATCACGCTGCCATCAGCCAGGTTCTGGCCGAAGTACTCCATATCGACGCCATTCTCGATATTATCATGACGCGCAGGGACGTGGCAGAAGACGACGGTGCGATCCGCATCAGTCACGAGAGCATCGAGAGCGTCGATGTTCGTGACGCTCATGAGCCCCGCTTCTGTCGTCGAGTGGCGGATCATCTTGCGCACGTGCGTATCATCGAGTGTGAGCAGGCCTTGCGGCGTGCGGATGTACGTGCCTGACGGTACGTCGTCAGGAGAGACAAGGTGGTATTGTCCGCCCGCAGTCCAATCTGAACCGGGCAGGAATACTGCATCGATAGCGCCAAGGCGATGTTTCGGGTGCCTCGTGCAGTCGATGACGTTCGCGTATTGGGCGGTGACGGCGTCCATCGTCGTCACGTAGCTTGCCATGCTCTCATGGCCGCCAGGTTGTGCATAGATAGGCAATCCTGTTTTTGCCGCGCAATCGAGCGTGAAAGCAAGGTGTCGTGGACTATCACCGAGGTCACCGTTGAGGACGATCCCCTGCACATCCGCGCGTTGTAGCGCGTTCAGGAGCGCCGGAACAACTTGTGGATTGCGATGCGTATCTGAGAGTATGCCTATGCGGTGGGAAGTCATACGACTAGTTGACGCACCGCCATTTATATACTTTTCCAAAATTAACCACTGCGTAGTGGTCACTTAAGCAGCACAGTTACAACCCGATCAGTTTGTACACGAGCATCGCGGGCCAGACGAGCGCCTTGAGGATACCGAGCACGCCATTCCAGAAACCGGTCGCCGTTTGGACATAGTAAATGGCCGCACCGATAAAGCCAAGACCGTAGACAAGGCCATTATCGGAGCAGGGGATCTTCGCGCACGGTCGCGCACAGCATTCGTTGGATTTCACAGGTGCTTTAGTAGATTTTGCCATGACATCACCAAGGATATGGCTGCTTATATGCTTTGCCCAAACCTAGCGCCACATTCGACAACACCACAAGAGACAATGACCTGATGAGAACACGTAACGCGAACGACAGTACATAACCACAGATAACTACACAATGCACAACATCATTCCAACACCTTTAATAAGAACGATACTCAAGACACACAACGGAGGCGAGAGATGGAGATCGTATACGGCATCAGCATCATCATCAAAGTCACGACCTTGATCATGGTCCTGTACACGTTCAAGAACCTGCTCGCGCCATCCGACCCGCAACCATCTATCATCTACACGCAATTCTACGCCCTCAAGAAGAAATACTCATTGCTGAGATTCAGCCTGATCTTCGTCGCAGCGCTTATTGTATTGGAACTCGCGAGCATGATACGCGCAGCGACCGTGAACATGGGAGCGATAAACGACACGCAGCTCCTGCTCTCCGACGCCATCTTCCTCGGGCTCATCATCCTGCTCACACACATCTACAAATACAAGCGCGCCTTCAAGGACACGAAACTCGGCTGACGAAGATAACGCGCAACGAAGCAGTGGAACGAAGTAGTCCCGCATACGCGTGGCACAACAAGTCTGCGTCGAATGCGCAAGGGCTGACCCCGTATCGTGATCGACGCCATTAAGAACGGACAACATGGAGTCGCGAAGTGCTACATCGTCAGTAGAACGCTCAATACATCAAAGTCAGTACCTGAACAATAATCCACTAAAGAGTCTAGTGATGTTTGTGTCGTACTCGATATTGTACAACGAAAAGCACCAGAAGAACCACCACAACCATACTCCACAACAACAGAGTAGTCTTTTGAGCGGTTGCGTGCGATGCAGCGTCGTTATTTGTCCCATCAACCAGGATTATCTCCTCTGTTGCTACTTGGTTATCTTCAAGCGCTTGCACCGTGCCATCGTTTCGCACTATCTGCTCTGTGGTCGGAGCAACACTCTCGTTTGTTTGCGCTGAAGAAGGCGCTAGCGATTTTACGTCAATCGTCGTGCTTGTTCCGCGTATGTTTTTGAGTGTGATCGCAATATCGCTCACGGCGTCGTTATCGATGTCCACTTGTTTTGTTTCGTTGAGTTTCAGGTAAATAACGATCGGTTCTGATTGTATTGTGAATTCGGCGCCATCTTTGTCGATTCTTGTTGCGCGGATGGTATGTTGTACGTTACGTCCGACGTTGTTTTCAACGATTATTTTCACCGGACTCCACGTTGATACGAGCAGCCGTGTTGTTTTTGTCGTATCGAGCGCGGTTGGCGCAATCGCTACGGATGCGTCGCGTGTTCCCGCCGTGTTATAGCTGTTGCTTCCAGGCGTAGCGGTTGTGAGTTCCGTCGTTGAGATATTGCAGTTGTTGTTGATGTCGCAGCCAGTGATCGTGAGGTTGTACGTCATTCTCGGCTCGAGTTCGTCGATGCTCATCGTGATGTTGACGCCACTTTCCGTTCCTTCTTGTGATCCATCGATACTTGCAACGTATGTCGCATTCTCGTCTCCCGTTAGGACAATTGTCGCGCCGGAAGTGGTTGTTGTGATGGCCTGACTCCATATCGGCGGTGCCGTGTCGTTGACTGTGAAGTTCACCGTTGTCGTGCCATTGTTACCAAGAGTATCATGGGCGGTGAGCATAAGTGAATACTGACCGTTGAGGAGGTTTTGGAACTGTTGAGTGGCATCGTACGTATAATTGTATGTGTAGGTCAGATTCTCATCTAACGTATTGTACAGAGTTGCGTCAATAGTTCTGTTGTTTTTCTGGATGAACTGTGCGAGCGCCACAATCCCGGTCCTGTTGACCTGACCGGTAAGAGCATATTCGAGGAAGTCATCTTCAGGATTCCACTCTCGTATTGATACATTAAGTCCGGCATGACTCTGCGTGACGTTCTGCTGATAGGACAATATCTCCGGAGAGCGATTATCTGTATGCGCCAGCCGGATATCGTCTGTGACTCTATTGCCTGCCGCATCGGAGCAGTCGTAATCGAGGAGAAAGATGAGCTCGCTCGTACTAGGATTTGTCATCGTTACAGAGCGCGTTACAAAAAGTTCGGTAACCCCATTATCGAATAGGTTCTCACTTGAGCTCCCCCCACTACCTGCACTGTTGGGAGAGTAGAGCCTAAACCCGGCAGCACAACTCGCGAGTTTGGTTTCTTCAGTGAGATTGATCGTCGGTGAAAACCGGAGCAAATATGTGTCCCCGACTATTGGAGTGAGCGTGATCTCAGGCGAGCTGTAGCTGAGAAATGCGCCATCCGCCGCAGGCCATATCCACGTCACGTTCGGCGGCGTATTATCCACGGTGATATTCTTTCTGATGATTGTCACATTATTCGTCGCGTCGTTCGCGTCAATGACGAGTGCAGTGATATTGTACACCCCGTTAGGATAGTTGTTCGTCTGCCACGTTAGAGTATAAGGCCCATACGTATTGTTCACTGCGGCGATTGTCGCGCTATCGCCGGTGCTGTTTATGATGGAAATAGTGATATTTGCAGTATTGTTATACGTGAGGTTGATGCTGACATTCAATCGTTTGTATGTGTTGTTGCTCGGCGATACGATGGCTGTTTGCGCCTGTTGCGTCGGGAGCACCGTGAGAGGGAGATAATCAATGTCAGTACCGCCTGCTATTGTGCAGGTGCTCGTGTCGCTCACCCCATCTCCATTCGCATCATAACTGTACTGTGAGCACCCGTTGCCTGTTGGTGTTGCCCAGTAGTTCCCCCCGAGCTTGGTGCCGCCGAGGATGTTTGTCCCGCTTGTCAGCGTAGTGTTCCAGCTGTTGTTTCCCAAATCATAAACATTGATGGTATTATTGAAGAAATTATCATAGATGGTGTTATTGCTCGTCGAAGAGTTGAGACCGACGTTTATGTTTCCATAAAGTCTATTCCTGACGATGGTGTTGTTGGTGCTACGGTCTAGTATGACAAATCCTCGCGTGTTATTTCCGAACGTGTTGTTGATGAATGTATTGTTAATCGCGAGCGAAAAGAGATTCGCTCCTTGATCAGTATTCATAATGGTGTTACCGATAAACCTATTATTTCTCACAGTATGCATATAGAACCCTTGTGCGCCACTAGTTACATTGCTGCCAGTGAACAGATTATTATCAGAGTTCGATGTCAAGTAATACCCGTGATGCGCAGTGTTATTCTGGAGAGTGTTATTGCTTGACGAACTGAGTTCGATGCTGTGTAGCGTCGTTGTATAGTTTTGTAGGGTGTTGTTATTCGAAAAGGTAAACACTATTGCTTTCGGATCGTCATTGTTGGATATGCCTCCTGACAACACATTGTGGTTTGAAGACGTAATAGATAACCCATTGCTGTTGCTATTCATGTATATTTCGTAAATGTTATTATTATTAGAAGAAGACACATACAACCCAATATCATTGTCACTCAACGTGATCTTTGTGATAGACGAGTAGTTCGAGTATCTTACGTAAAGACCCCTATCACCATTACCTGTAAACGTACCGTTGTAGATGGTGCTATTGAGAGCTCTGAATAGAGATACGCCCGTCGCATAATAGTTCACGTTACAATTCTGTATGGTGACATTATTTTTTGTGTTGACATACATGCCGTATCCTGTTAAATCACCTACAAACGTGCTGCCATTGCAATCCAGTGTGTCGTTATCTGAGAACACGAATAGTCCATTGCTATTGGTGTCATTCAGATAGTAAATGTTTGGGCAAATAACAAGAGAACCGTTGACAAGCGTGTCGTCGCCAACAGGAGTGATGCATGCATGTACAGGCATTGCCATGAAGAGAAACGCACAGAGAACCAGTAGCCTGCAACCGCACCCCATATGTGTATACATATGTAACCGCTATTTAAATAAGTAGCGAGGATTCACGACGGGTTAGTCAATCGTTCAATCATCGCACAATTGCGCACGCGTATCCGGCGCGGATGCCGTGGCTTTGCTGCATTACCGACAAACATGGTGCACACATCTTGTACTCACAGAGTCAACAGGGCGTAACGATACTAGTCACTATCATTCAGTAGTTACAAATAGAAAGGTTTAAATACCCACCAATCATACATAGCATGTGGTAACCAAAACCAAAGAGGGAGCTATACCCGAACGCAAGATCACTGTGGGCGATCGTGCGGTGTACAAGGCAATGGGCCTCGCCGCAGGAATACTCGGGAAGTCCCTCTCCGCATTAGAGAGAATAGCGCACAGCGCGAGTACAACACGCCCCACGCAGAACAAAGTTTTGGCAAAACTGCAAGACGACGCTGAAAAAGTAGGTGACTACTGCCACGACTATTCAGGACCAATGCTATGGCTGGCCCAGTACATTCTCGGAACAAAAGCAGAGATAAACATAACGGCCGAGAGTAGATATTACAATGATTGGCTCGAAACAGTGGACGACGCCCTTAAGTACGAGACACGCAAGTATGTCGAAAAGAGAAGCTACCTTTGGGAGTTGTACCCAGAGCACAACTCAAACAAAGGATCCCTCACCCCCATAGCGGAAATGCTATTACTTGACGGAGTACTGTACGGCGGCAGTCCATCCAGATCAGGCGGTCTAGACCACATGATAGGATACGCAACCGTCACACTAGAAGGATCCACATTGAGATCCGTCGATCGATTCGATTTTGAAAAAAGACCTAATCTCATAGGAATGCCGCAAGGAACACATCTTCTGCTTAGAGCAGCATCGTTACTCTCACCGCACCTGGCAAGCAATGTCTCGCACGGCAGAAGCAATTGCTGCATGCTCGATCAATACTTCCACACCATGGGCGGAAACGAGTTCTTGACGACCATAGAAGGCCCAGTGACAGACCTCAACAGATTCGGCTGGAAATTCTCCTCTTCACCCACACGATGCAGTGAATACGAATAGATTAGTTGACGCGAAACAATGACCAGAACGAGGATCACCATGAGCAACAATCTACTAGCACTAAGAAAATCACTAATCCAACACCAAGAAGGATATGATTTAGAGAACGTGGTCGAATGGAATACAAAATTCGTCAGACAACTACTGGGCGCACACCCTCCATTCAGCCCGGGCGAGTTAGTCCGGGTGAAAGGATTCATCAAGTACGACGAAGACGGATTACGGCTTCACGTAGACGATGATGGAAGAGTTGCGGACAATTTTTACATGGTCAATCCTATCGATGCGGAAAAAGCAAAAGCATACTGTGGTTTGCCGCTAGAATCCGTCGTCAGAGTTCTACAATTCAGAGAACAATCGTACCGCATCTCCAATATCCAAAATTATACCGCGGGGCTCATCGATGTAACCTCGTTTCCGTTGATAAACCCAACGCAAACAGAAGCGGAAGTAACCGCAAACACCCAAGCAGTAATATATGGCCAGTTCGTAAGATTTACGGAAAGTGGCGAGGATAGATTCTTGCGAAGTCTTGGATTACCAGAAGGAACAAGAATAACAGGGGAGGACTCAACGAGCACAAGAACGAAGTTATCAATCAAATTACCTGATGGAAAAAATACTTCAATCACTGTAGATAACCCTTCACAGGATTATCGCGATAGTGCGACGCATGCAGTCATAAGAACTGAAGACGGAAGAGAGATTGAAATCCACAACCCTACAGGTAGAATCGCCTATTCAGGCGGGACAATAGAGAATATAACAGATAAACTCCCCGAACAAGGAGACGTTCTACGGATCTCAGCAAAGATTTGCGATGGCACATTCTTCGCAAATCGGGGCGATCCATGCTTCTTAGTAGATCCCTCAGATGACAGATATGCGAGAATGAACGACCTACAGATAGACCTAGAACATAATCTGGACACAGCACACAAAGTTATCGCTGAAGGGAAATACGCCGATGCAAGGACAATACTGGCCGAAACCAGAACAAGAGAGGTCACAGAAGCACAGCTCGATAGAACATATGAGTTGGCCAAGAGCATTCCGATAACCGAACGACCAGTACTAACAGACAAAAAAGAGTACTCTAGATCAAGCGATAAGAATTATCTTGTCGATAGTATCGATGGAGCATTCGGAGTCCGCGTAGAGTCGATGACGGCAAAAGAGTTCACGGCATTCGCGAAGAGAGCATTGGCAGGAGATATCGCAAAAACAGGCAACGATGCGGACACCACCTATCTACTGACCTTGGCCTCCCACATGGGTTTCGACGCGACAAGCATCGAAGATCTGGCAATCTACGCCATCCAAGGCAGGATACAACGGATGGCAGAAACACAAGGGCAAGACTTCAATGATGAATATGTAATAGGGCAAACGATAAACACAATCTACAACAACAAAACTCCGAATGCCGCAAAGATCATTGTTGATGCTGCCGAACTGTTACAAGCGGCAGGACTGCAGTTGCCCTATGAAGTGAGGGAATACAAACAAATATTGCTTGAAGAGACAACACCATTGATCGGCAACGTATGAACAAGCACAACAAGAGCATGAACATAAGAACGAGAGATATTTTCCATCACCCTACCTTAACCAGTTCACATCCATCGATGATTGGCGTTATCAACCGAGCCCGGTCAATAAAAGAAACTGTTGCAATGAGGAACATTCGCTTGCTACCCACAACGATATCGATGACGTAGTCTTTACCTACGAAATGGAAGAGCCGATCAGTGCAGTGCGAGATACTACGGTATGCAAGACGTTCGTGCCCTTCGCGTTCTTCAAATTCGCAATAGCTGATAGCATATGCGAAATCGGCCAAGTCACTACGCTCAATACCAAAGGCAAGTAATCCCTTTATGAACAACCGAAAAGATGCTTGATTTTTTTCTACACAAAGTTGTTGATACATATCATAGTTCGTTATTGCATAGAGCAGGGGTTTCCGTGTTTTAACTAAAGGAATTTTTGCCGGTTCAACATTCATCTTCTTGGCCATCGCAATCATCAACGCAAAATGAAATCATTACCTACTGCAGCACACCTTGAACATTTAATAATATTGCTGACGCGAGAAGTAATCCTGAGTTTATTACCTACAATTCCTAATAGCCCCGACCGGATTTGAACCGGTGTCACCGGCTATCTTCGGCGCGGATGAAGACCACGGTGGTCTTGCCGACGCCGCCAAAGGCCGGTATGATTGACCGCTACACTACGGGGCTGTATTGATTGTTGTCATCACTATGTGCTGCCGACCGAAGCTCAAGCGAAGGGAGGCACGACCCGAGGGTTCGTGAACGCTCACTGCTACACTACGGGGCTGTATTGATTGTCGTCGTATTGTGGGCTTGAGGACCAACGGTCCGAAACCCACCTCGGTCTCAACGGACGAAACCGTTGACCGGTAGACTACAGGACTATGTCCCCTCGAGAGAAGATGATGCTTTAAAAAACTTCGGCTTTCGCAGTCTGTGAGGGTAATCACGGTTTTGTGCTTGTTGTGGCGGCGCATATATGACGTCGTCCAATGGCGACGCTCGAGGGTTGCGACCACCTCGAGCGTCTGGGCTCACGCCAAGGCCACAACAAAAGAGCTACAACTAGCTTACAACTATTATTCCAATTTCCATAAGAATCTATGTCGTAATCGTCTTCGCCACAAGATCTTCGCAGATAGTCACGCTGACGCTGTCGAAGATCTTCGCGCATTGGCTTGCATCGCCGCGTGCCACGATGACGTTGACCTGGCACCATGCTCGCACGTCAAGAGTGGTTATCTTCGAGCAGAGCTCGAAATCGTCGAGTGTGGAGGCGAGTTTCATGAAGCAGAGTCCTTGCGTGTCGACGTCGCGGATGTAGCCGCAGGCCTCGGGGAGGTTCTTCTTTCGTGCGATGTCGTTCGCGCAGTCATCGCCGTAGCTTTGCTGCGATACCTCGGCGCACAGGCTCGGCTGGTCGAGCGTTTCGGCGAGTTCCACGAGGCATCTGTCGCGTGCTAGCGGTTGCGCTATGGCCTTGCACGTCGGTACGTCTTTGTTCATGACGACGATGCGTGCCACGCAGAAATCCATGGAGCGTTCGTCTTTGATGTTCGCGCATACTTTGGTCGTTCCTTGCGCTGCGGCGACGTCAGTGTAGCACCATGTCCTCATCGCTTCAGTTCCCGCGTTGTCGCAGATGCGCGGGTCTTTCGCCTCGACTGCAGCCGTCACAATGCATTCATCGTGGTCTGCAGCGTCCACACAAGGGTCTTTCGCGCACGCTACAAGCACGAACGGAATGATGAGCATGACGAGGAGGAATCTCATAGCGTAACGTGCAGGATAAAGGGTTTAAAAACATTGTGGAGGGACCGAGGCCAGGACTGATTATCCATTGTTGCTTGTTGTGGCGGCGGATGTATGACGCAGTCCATGTACGACTGCCGTCGGCTGCGGCCAATGACGGCAGTCTGAAATTTCGCCAAGGCCACAACCTCTCATTTTACCTAAGAGCCGCATCTGTATCAGCGTGTATCGTATCAATAGAGGATTCTTTAGCACTATCAGAACAAATAGAAATTAAAAAAAGAAGAAGTACCGGTTCACTCGCAGAGGAACTCGATGATGTGGTGGCTTGTCGGGGAATCAACGAAGATGTTGTTCTTTCCGACGGTTAAGTCGTTCGCGCTCTTGAGCGGGACCGGCGTGAGCGTGCATGTCACATCAGCGCCTGGCGCGAGGACTTCGACACCACCGCAGTTGTCAGAGAATGTCTCCTCCGGACCGAAGTAGCGGACGCCTTCGCGCAAGTAACCATTGCGGTTGTTCGCCTCGTAGCTGTTGATGAAGATACGCACCGGTTCGAGGTCCTTCGGGGACGGGAACGGCACCTGTTGGTTCATCTGCCAACTCTTTGTGTCCTCGTTCTTGAAACGGAACGTGATGGTCTTCGTCTCCTTGTCGCAGAGGACATCGTCGATCTTGAGCGCTGAAGCGCGGTCGACATCGCCGAAAGTCTTATCGGTACCGCTCTCGACAGCACCGACCTCGCCCGTCGCGGCCGCGGCGTCGGATCCTTGCTGCGCCGGAGCGGTAGGCTCGGTCGGCAAGTCCTGCGGTGGCGCAGTGGGCACTCGCGGTTCGGCAGATTCTGTCTTCGCGGTGCAGGCCGCGAAAAGGTCTGCGAACGCGATCAATAGGGCAATATACGCTTTCATAGGTTCACCCCCGTGAATCATAGAGTGCAGGAGGATAGCACTTTATATGTTTTCCGCGATGAGAACAGCAAACAACATATGGTCTTTGCTTGTTGTGGCGGCGATTCTGCCTGAGAATCTATCGTCCGCAGCAGTGTTTGTACTTCTTGTCGCTCTCGCAGTAGCAAGGCTGGTTCTTCCCCTTCGCACCGCTTTCGAACGCGGCGACTTTCGCCAAGAACTCATCATCCGTGATGACCTTGTACGCTTCAATGTACAGCTTCGACACCTCTTCAGCAACCACCTTCTCATCGTCTATCTTCAGGTCGGGATGGTGCTTCATGATGATGCGCTTGAAGGCCCGCTTGACCTCTTCGCGCGGAGTCTCAGGGGTGACGCCGAGGACCTCGTGGCACTCATCGATATGCTTTCGCGTACGTCTCATACCCGCTAGAAATCACGCACCCTTTTTAAAGTAATCTATTAGATTAACCACTACGCGAGGACTAACAAACACTGTTATCGATTCTCAAGGCTAAAGAAATCGTCGCGATCGTAAGAACGGACGTACTCCACGCCGGCCGCGACATAGGTGAGCACCACAGTCTCGATCCCGCGATTCCCAGTCACGCGAAGATCCCTGATGTGTACGGGCGCGCCATCGATACGCTCGATTTGATGACACTTGAATAGCACCCACTCGAGCTCCTTGACACCGCGCCGCAACTCAACGTGCGGCATCACAACAGTGAGCTGCTCGACAGTCGTCATCACACACCACCTACGAATAGAAGAAAAAAAGAGAAGAAAAAAAGAGAATGAAAAGAGAGGATGCCTTATGCAGGTACGACGAATACCGGCGGGCGGTTCTGGTCGATGACCGTCACCTTGACGACCTGTGTCGTGTTGAAGACGCCGTCAGTCACCGTCACCTTGACAGTGTAGCTACCAGCATCGTCATACGTGGTCTTGTAGGTGTCGCCAGTCATCCATCCGCTGATCGTCGTTATGAGCTTGTCGCCCTCACGGTCGATTGCGCTGATCGGCAGCTTGATCGTCTCGCCCTCCTTGACAGTCACGTCAGAGATGGTCTTGAGGACCGGAGCGGTGTTGAGCATGCTAATCTTGACCTTNNGCGACATCGACATCGTAGCTGCCGGCATCGCCGATCTTCGTCTTCCACGTGCCGTCCGGACCGAACGGCGCGCTGTACGTGATGACCATCTTGTCGCCGTCAGGATCCGTGATGAGATTCTTCGGCAAAGTGATGATATCATTCTCGGTGCCGGAGATCTGCGCAGGGAACTTCTCCGCAAAGACAGGCGGGCGGTTCATGTTCTTGACCGTGACAAGGACATCCTTCGTCACGGTGTGCAAGACCGCACCCTTGCGCTTGTCGCTTGCAGTGAGCGTCACCGTGTGCGTGCCAGCGTCCTCGTAGGTCGTGGTGTAGCGCCAGGAGCCCATCCAACCACCGTACGTGACGATGATCTCGCTATCATCCTCATCGGTGATAGTGCAGCGGTCGTGCAAATCGATAGTCTCGCCTTCGCTCACTGAGACGGGCTTGCAATCGACAACAGGGGGGCGGTTCGCACGGTGCACAACGACTTTGACCGATTCGGTGGTCGTGAGCTTGCCGTCGCTTGCGCCTACAACGACGTTGTAGAGGCCTTCGTCACCGACGTTCGTCTGCCAACGGCCGACGGTATCGAACGGTTTCGTGAAACTGAACGTGATCTTGTCCCCATCAGGGTCGACCGCTTCAGGTTTGAGCTGGATGAGGTCGCCTTCAGTACCCTCGATGGTATAGAGCGCGGCCTTCTCTTCAGCAGGAGAAGTCTCCGCAGGCACAACCGGCGGAGCGGTAGGCTCCGAGATAGGAGTCTCCACAATGGTGGCGTCGCCCGTGGGCGTCGCGGTCGTCGCGTCCTGTGGCGCCATTGGCGTGCAGGCAACGAGGAGCGCGACCATGATGAGAATCACAAACGTGAGTGTGTGGCGCATGAATTACCCTCCCATCAGCGATGGTTTTATGCCGCATCCATCAAGAGATATAAATATGTTTCTATCTGCAAGTGGATACAGATGCTCGAGTAAAAAATCGAGCGCCACGGGGACTGGATTGAGAAAATGACCTACGACAAGGCGGCATAATCACAAGGAAGGAAAGAGCA
>DUGD01000045.1 GCA_013331575.1 Candidatus Woesearchaeota archaeon | reverse complement strand
CTCGCCGATGGCGAGGTCGGCGTCAGGAACGCTGTTGTCGATAACAAAGTTGAATGCCTGCGTCAGTTCGTGATTCCCCAGAATATCTACTGAGTAGAACTGTAGCGTGTGGGCTCCTTCAGGGTATCCTGCCATCGTCAACGGATCATGATAGGTTATCAATCCGCCGCCATCAATGCTATAGATGGTGGTGAGGACGCCTACGATGTTGTCGACTGCGCTCAGCGTGAACGTTGTTGTTCCATTCACGTATATCGTTCCGCTGTTGTTGAAGTTCGGGTTTCCGAGCGTCAATGTGCTTACCGGTGCGGTGTTGTCAATGGTGAAGTCCGCATCCGAGTCGTCACTGTCGCTTCCTGCATCGTCATCAGTCACTGTCACGCTCACGCGCCAATTGGCTGCGTCATCGTACGCGGTCGTATCGAACGCGACGCTGTTATCGCCCTCGATGCATGATCCGAGATCAATGTGCGTTATCAGCGGCGATTGCACGCCGGAGGTGTTGTAGAGGTACGCCTCGCATAGGTATGTGTCCGCTCCAGGGTCGCTGAAGGTCCAGTTCACTACGCGCATGCCATTCCATTCCTCGCCACCGTTAGGCGAAAGAACAGTCACGGTCGGGTCGACATTCTCGATAGTTGTGTCGTCCGCTCCGAAATAGCCCATGCCATCATGGTCCCATACAACCGCGCTCACGGTGTACAGTCCGTTATCGGCGTAGGTGTGGCTCAACGTGATGCCGCTGCCCGCAGCATAGCTGATGCCTTCGGCCGCGTCGGACGTTCCATCGCCCCACGTGACGTTGTATCGGTACGGCTGGTCGTTGACGCCCGCCGGGTCGCTGAAGTTGAAGGTCATGCTGATGGGGCTGCCTTCGAAGCCGTCATCGAGGCTGACGATCTCGGGGAATGGCGCTACATTCGCGATGCTTGCCGTCGCGAGGTCGCTGCCCATGCCGCCGTCCTTGTCCGTCACGCTCACGTTGATGGTGTACGTGCCGTTGTCAGCGTAGACGTGGTCGATCTCGAACGAATCGTAGGTCTCGATGGTCGGGCCTGTGCTCGTGCCATCTCCCCAGTCGACGTACCATGAGTACGGCTCGTCGTTCGTGGTCGCTGGATCGGTGAAGTCGACATGCAGGGTCACTGCGCTGCCTTCATCTCCGCTCATATCGATCGCGGTCACATTGGGTGCGACATTGAGCACGGTCACTGTAGTGCTCGCGTTCGTCGCGTGTCCTGCTGCGTCGGTGACTTGGATGGTCATCGTGTGCGTTCCGTTGTCGCCCCATGCTGCATTGAAGTATGGCACTGTCAAACCCGTCCAGATGTTGCCGTCCATGAACCATTGGTAGGTCAGGTTGCCGCAGTTCTCTGTCGGGTCGTACGATGCGGTGCCGTCGATGTCGATCCCGGCACCCTCATTGACTGTGTAAGGTCCGCCAGCGTTCGCTACCGGCCATACTGTGTCCACGCAGAAGCTGAGTTCCGCGGGCGGGTTCTCCACGTTGCCGGGCTCGTCGGATGCACGCACGAAGATGGTGTGCGCTCCTTCGGCGAGGCCGCTCAAGGTGAACCTGTACTCCTCGGTGAGCTCATCCCAAGCGCCGTCGACTGGCGCCGCGAGGTGCCATCCATCGATGTCAAGCTGGTAGCTGACACCGGGGTTCATGATGCGTGTGTACGCATCGATCGACGTGCCGTTGAACGTCCATGTCGATACCGTCAGGATGCTCGGCACCGCGTTGATGGCGGTGACGGGAGCGCTGTGGTCGAACATGACATTGAGCACTGCCCACGGCGTCATATCCACGCGCATCGCCATATCGATCGCGCGGAAGTAGAGTGTGTGCAGTCCTTCTGCAAGGGGGATTGTGTCGATGGTCGTGGTGACGATTTCGGTGACTCCGCCAGGCGTGCCGTCGCTTGGGCTGAGTGTGTAACCTACGCAGCCAGGTGTCGCATTGTCGATGCAGACCTTGCCGCTGTGCACTCCCACATCGTCCATCGCTGCCGCGCTCACATTGAGATTGTCTTTTGTCGGGTTCGGGCTTGCGCTCGCACCGAGCGTCTCAGGGGCGCTCGAATCGAGGATGGTGCTGCCGCCCATATTGATGACTGTCTCTGTGTCGCCGCTGCTCGCGAGGCCGAGCTCGCCTGCTGCGATGTAACCGCCGATCGAATCGCCCGCGGTCGCGCTTATGCTCGTGTTGTACACAATGAAGAACCATTGCGTCTCGCCGGAGTTGATGGTCCGGTCAGCATCCGCGCTCAGGAATGTCTGTCCTGCCTTGCCGGCGACCCATGTCTGGACGCCGCCGATGCGGGTATCGATTCCTGCGTCGTACGCGCCGTTGTCGTTCGTGTCGGAGAAGAACTCGACGGTCGGGACATCAGTTGTGGTGGTTCCTGCGAATGTGACGAAGAGCTCATCAATCCAGTCGCTTGAAGGGCCGCTGTTGTTGAACAGGAGGCCGAGCACTTGTACGCTCTGGCCGCTCTGCGCGTAATCAGGGGTCAGGTCTTGTCCTGTCACGACTACCGAGCTCGAAAGCGCGAAGTTCGTGAAGTGGTTCAAGAGCACTGTGATGGTGTTTGCTGTCGTATCGCGGACGGTATCTGGTGCTTTGGTCGGGATCTGGGTCCACGCGGTGCCGTCGTTGTAGTACACTGCGAGCTGCGTCTCGTCCTGGCCTGTGCTATCGACGAATCCGTCGTTGTCAGCATCAAGGTATGAGAACGTGAGCATGACGCTGAACTGTCCGTTCGGCATGCTCGAATTGATGCTGTAGCAGATGCCTGCCATGGAGAACACGTTGGGGCTCTCGCACTGCGCCTGCACCACAGTCACGGTGTTACCGGGTGTGGCGGGCACATTTGCGAAGTCGAACTCGAGTCCTTCGAACGCATAGATGAGGTCTATGCGCGGGTTCACTATCTCGTTCGTGCCGACGACGCCGATGCGGTCGCCGACGCACGATTGCTGTTGGGCGAAATAGACGCTGCGGCACGGTGCTGAGCTGTTCGTGCAGTCACCGGTGTCGACGCCGTTAAACGATACGTAGCGCGTGTATGTGACTGCTGTGTATCCGCACGAACCGTCGATCATGCACGCTTCTGCGGTGCAGACATTGTTGTCCTCGCAGCTTGTAGTGGGATTGGTGATGTCGCCGGTGAATGCGCAGCCTGATGCCGGGTTGCATGTATCATCGGTGCAGCTGTTGCTGTCATCGCATGTGAGGGGGGTTCCTGCGACGCAATCTCCTTCTGGGCTGCATATTTCTGCGCCGTTGCAGGCGTTGCTGTCGCTGCAATCAGCGTTCACGATGCATTCAGGAGCCACTGCGGGGGTGTAGTGGACACGGATCTGTACGTGATCGACGTATATATCGCCTGTTGTCGGACCTGTGGCGTCGAGCTTAATGCGGAAGTTGGATCCGCTGAAATCGCTCGTTGCCCAAGTTCTGCCCCAGTTGGTTGTCGATCCTCCTAGCGTTGATAGGCTGTCGTCCCAAGGGGAGAATGCTTGGAAGTTGACATTGGTGGTCCTTATGCCGTTAGATCCGGAGGTGAATGATGTTCCGCCGTTCCACGAGAGGGAGACTGCTGCTTGACGTTGTCCTGTCGTGTATCCTTCGACACGCACTTCGATGCCGTCTATCGTCGCTCCTGCCGGGATGCTGCTCCCGAATTGCAGATACAGCACGACGTCATCGTACTCGTTTGCTCGTGCGCGTGAGTCATCCGATGCATAGGCCCATGATGGGTGGTCCCAGCCGTCATTCACATTCGCCGTCGGCGACAACCAACCGGTGGTGTCCGCAAGCGCTGCGTTCGCCGTGGCGAAGAACATTGTCAAAATAATTGCTGCTAGTACTGTGTAAGAGGCTGCTTGTTTCATGGTGTTTCCCCCACTATGAATGGTAGTTATACGGAAGATATAGCGCCCTGTGTAGGCGTTTTTCTTCATCCCCCGTCTATGGTTCGAAGGGGTCTCTGGCGCGCTTAAAAGGGTTTGGTTGAAATTGTAAAAAGAAAACGTATATAAAGTTGATAATATCTCCAAGTCTATGTAAATGTGATTACTATCATATGATGCTCCGACGGAGTGTCATTATGGAGTGGATTGTATTTATCGGAGTTGGGTAGCATTGCAACGAAATGAGCTTCTAGTTCTGCAATACCTGGCGAAGAATGCGCGATCATGTGATAGTGCGATAGCGGAGGAGATTGGCATCAGCACGCAAGCGGTGGGAAAGATCCGCAAGCGGCTCGAAGCCGAAGGTGTCATCCAAGGGTACAATCTTCGTCTCGATCCCGCTGCCATCGGCCTTGGTGTCGTCGTCATAACGCAGCTGCGATTACCGCCCGATATCCTCGCGCAAGAGGATGCTTTCCGCGCGAATATCGTCAAGGAACCGCATGTCATCGATTGCTATCGGCTCCCGCACGGAGACGCCCACATCATGATGGTCTGCGCGTTCACAACATTACTGGATAAGGAGGAGAGCCTCAAAGCGTTCGCGAAACGATACCCCGGCGTCCATGCGGTGAGCATGCAGACATCGACATGGGATTCCGTCTGGAAGAACACCAAGAAAGACGCGTATCTCTACACGCTCCGTGGCGGGCATGCTGAGTAGATTGTTATCTGATTCGATTTCTATTATCTATTCCATGGCGCTCGTACGCCTGCGTAGCGCTCCACAGTTGCGTCTCAAGAATATGTCTTCGTCATCAGCGTGACTGTGTCTCGCTTGAATTGCCGGAGAACATAGATGGTTGTTTCCTACCCTGTTCTAGCATTCTCTGATTGTGAGGATGACGCCTCATACGATGCGTACTCATAGGTGAACAGAATGGAGAAGATAAAAAAAGAAAAATAAAGAATACTACTTCTTACGCTTCGCATAGTAGACAGTGCTTGCGATGATGATAAGCGCAAGCAATACGAGCAGCCACCACCAGTTGCCGTTTCCACCGCCAGTCACCGCGCCTGTCAAGAGGTCTCCTTCAGGAGTCTCTGTCGGCGCGAGCGATCCGCCTGTGGTCGCAGGAGGTCGTTCTACCGTCTCATTGCCTGATCCGGTGCCCGTATCATCACCTGCATCCTCATCAGTACCATCATTAGTGCTGGATGTGGTGCTGGGAGTGGTTGTTGTCCGCGGAGCGGTTCCCTTGAGCACACAACTGGTGCCAGTCCACTCGTAGGGATCCTTGCATGATCCGCCGCCGCCTCCACTGCGTCCGCCGCCAGTGCTCTGTTGCGAGCTATGGCACGAGTTGTCGTACCAGTAGCCGCCGCACTCGCCGCCACAATCAACGCCGACTTCGTCACCATTGAGGACGTCATCGCTGCATGTCGGGCTGTACGCAAAGCTGTAGAGGGTGTTGCCGATAGCGGCGAGCACATTGGACATCCCATCCATTTTCTGCACCATAACATCATACGCGACCGGTTCAGGCGAGCATTCCTCGCTCATGCGATAGTCGTTGTTGCTCTCATCGCTGTAGCGCCAGATGGGCGTTCCGTCAGCGTTGAAGGCGTAGAGCACCCCTGGTGCTGCCAGGTAGTCCTCAGGGTCGTAGACATAGTGCATGTCGCTACTCGCGACCACCAGGTCGTTCGCGCCATCGCCGTTGACATCGCCGATCGCGAGCTGTTCTATCTCGCGCGGATACCTGTTCGTCTGTCCGTCGTTATCGTTCGGGTTGAGTCCTACATACGGTTTGAGCAACACGATGTCGCCTTCACTATCGAGCAGGTAGACGGTGTCGTATGAGGTGTCGCCCGTTATGGCCGCGATGCTCGCCGTTCCGATACTACCAAGCACGATATCGACTACTTCGTCGCTCGTGTGCTGGAACCAAAGCGTCTGCAATTCCCCTGCGAATTCACTCTCCTCTTCATTTGCGACATAGCTGAATGCTGCGATGCCAGTTCCATCGATGCAAGGACCTGTCTCGCATTGCTGGTATGCGCGTACTCCTGCGACAATCTCATCGGTTCCATCGTCATCGAGGTCTCCGACTTCAATCGCTTGGCCGTACGCGTAATAACGCGCG
>DUGD01000026.1 GCA_013331575.1 Candidatus Woesearchaeota archaeon | reverse complement strand
CAGGCGTCCCCGACGGCGTGCACACGGTCTATTACAGATGCGTGGACAACCTGAACCAGACCGGCGCGACAGAGTCGCAACAGGTGACGGTGGATAGCACCGCACCGGTCACGACGAAGACCATCAGCGAGCCGCGGTTCCCGGATGGAGACGTGCTGTTTAGCACCGACTTTGAGACTGACAATGGTGGCTTCATCCCTTCAGGATACTGGGGATGGGGAACACCCACCTGGGATTCCTGCAACTCAGGCAGCAAATGCTGGGGAGCAAGACTCGACACCACATACTGGAACTACGAGGACGATGTGCTGTTGAAAGGAACAATCGGCCCCCTCAGCCCCGGCTCCAAACTCTCATTCGCACACAGGATGAGCTCAGAAGCATGGTGGGATGGCGGCTACGTCGAAGTCTCTAACGACGGCGGCAGCAGTTGGACAAAGGTCACACCAACCGAAGGCTTCGGTTACAACAACGCTGATTGCTCTGGTTATGTCGGCGGTGGACCATGCTTCACAGGAGGCTACAGCTGGACCAACTCAACGATTGATCTGAGCGCGTACAGCGGTCAGACAATAGACATCAGATTCCGCTTCAGGACTGATTTCAGCGTCGTATCGTACGGTTGGCTCATCGATGATGTCAGTGTCGGCGACGGCATTGGCGGCGGATCCAACAACGATATCTATGTCAACAGCAGCACGACGTTCACGATGACGGCGCAAGATGCGATTGTCGGCGTGAATGCGACGTACTACCGTATCGATGGCGATGTCTGGAACCTCTATGAGGGACCGTTCAGCCTCCCCGCGATAGTATACAATGAGACGAACCACACCATCGAGTACTACTCGGGCGACCTCTTGGGCAACCTCGAGGCCGTGCAGAACGAGACGGACTACCTGGACAACAGCGTGCCTGACACAACGTTGACCTTGGGCAGCCCGAGCGTCTACAGCAGTGGCCGTAGCATAACATGGATCAACAGCACGACGGACCTGAACCTGAGCGCAGTGGACTATCCATTGCCCAGCCCGCCCGGATACCCGAGCGGAGTACAGACGATATACCAGATACTCGACGGTGGCAGCGCGACAGCGTACTCCCCTCCGATCAGCTGGTCTGTTGAAGGTCCGCACACGCTCGGTTACTACGCGATCGACAACCTCGATCAGATAGAGAGCACGAGCGCCAGCGAATTCATCGTTGACAACACGCCGCCAGTCATCCAGTCGTTCTACGCGACGAACCCCGCGTTCTCGCCCAACGGCGACGGCGTCAAGGATGACACGACGTTCGTGTTCAACGCGACGGACAACCTAGCGACCGAGTTCGGTGAGATGCTGTACTGGATAACCATCCGCGACAGCGCGGACAACATCGTCCGTACGCAGCACACCATCACCACGAGCGGCAGCGAAGTACAGATGCTCTGGGATGGCGACGCGCAGCCTGATGGAGTCTACACAATCGAGTTGATCGTGCAGGACGCTATCGGCTACAACACCACGCAGACCATCGAAGTCGTGATCGACACGGTCGCGCCCTCATTGGGTTCGATCTTCGTCGGCCAGACGTGGGTCCGCGCAGGTACGCCGTTCTATCTTGAGGCAGTGGCAAGCGACAACAACGGCTTCGACGGCGACGATTGCGCAGTCACAGTCATCGACACGTTCGGCGACTATGATTTCGCAGGCTACACGCAGTACAGCGTGACGCACGGAAGATGCCGTGGTTACGCGACGCTAGGCGACGCTACGCTCGAGAACGGCTTCGGCAGCTTGAACCTCACACTTGAGGACGCGGCGGGCAACCGCGCGTATGGCAGCTACAGCCCGCTCGGCATCGACACTATCGTGAGCGGACCGCAGATGACTGTGATGCTCGAGGAGCACATCGTCACGCCGCTAGCAGTGGTGCCGTTCAATATCAGCGTCAACCCAGAGGATATGTCGGGCTTCGATGGCTTCTGCTACGTGCGCCTGGGCAGCTTCGGATGGGAACAGTACGCGATGGATGCAAATGGCGTCTGCGAGGGCAGCTTCCTCATACCGGCAGTGCCTGACGGCAACTACGTGTTCGAGGCAGGCCTCAAGGACAACATCGGCAACTGGAACACCACGGACAACACGACCATACTGATGGTAGACGGCACGGGACCGCTGCAAGTACGCTATGCGCCGCTTGCGCAGTACTACAGCAACTCGCTGCCCATCAACATCAGTGTGACGGATACGCCGGCGGGAGTCGATGATGCAAGTGTCGTCGCACGCATCTACCATGTGGGCCTCTTCGGCTTCAAGGTAGAGGACATACCGACCACGATGCTGACTCGCGTGACGAACACCACCGAGTACACGGCCACGTTCGACATCAGCGAGTTCGACGAGGACACGCAGTACTACTTCGGCTACAAGTCGGCTGACGTGCTCGGCAACGAGAACGCGAGCGATTGGAACAGCGTACCCTTCGGTATCGACAAGAGCGCGCCCGTCTGGGCTATCGACGCGACGCTCACCGTGACGAACTCACCGTACGACAAGGACGGTAACCTGGACCTCGCATGGCCGGCAGCGACCGATGCGAGAAGCGGTGTCCAGCACTACCGCATCTACGTCAACGGCGTGCTCAACACGACGGTCAACGCGACGAACTACAGCTTCGCCGACCTGCCGGACGGCACCTATGAATTCACGGTGCAGCCGGTCGATGGCGCAGGCAATGTGGGCACAAGCCTGACGAGAAGCACGACGGTCGACCGCACATGCACGACCGAAGGCAGCCGTTGCAGAACGAGCGGCGGTGGCGGAGGCGGTGGAGGCAGTTATTACGTCCCGCCAACCATAGTACCTACGACATCAGGCAACACCGAGACTGGTGGCGATGAGAGCAACTTCAAAGAGCCGGTAGTCGAGGAGACTGCGGCCGATGAGGGCGCTCCTGTCGAGAGCGGCACTGGCGACGAAGTACCGACCGAGACCGGCACGAGCGATGAACAACCTGCTGAGAACGACCTTCTCACGGGCGCAGTGACGGGCGGCGGATCGGACGCGTGGATGTGGCTTTGGATCCTTGTCGGACTCATCGCCGCGACACTGCTCGTGTTCGTGCTGACGCGCAAGCGCAAGTGAATCGTTTCTTTTTTATCCTCTCTTTTTTCATTCTCTTTTAGCATCATATTCCGACGAAGCAACAGAGAGGAGGCAACAGCAACCTTTATAAATGGATCGCGGTTGCTCTCCGATACTCACAGGTGAACACTCATGTCTAAGAAAGCATCTGGCATCAATGCCGCAAAGAAGCTCCAAAGCCGCCGTGCGACGAGCCGCAAGCAGTACAAGTGGTACGCCAAGAAGACCTTAGGCCTCAAGCTCAAAAGCGATCCGCTCGAGGGAGCATCGCAAGCCCGTGCCATCGTGCTCGAGAAGGTCCAGCGTGAGGCGAAGCAGCCTAACTCCGGTCTCCGTAAGTGCGCGCGTGTCCAGCTCATCAAGAACGGCAAGCAGATAACAGTCTTCCTGCCGGGCGATGGTGCGACAAAGCTCGTTGACGAGCACGACGAGGTTCTCGTTGAGTGCATCGGCGGCAAGATGGGACGCTCGAAAGGCGATATCCCAGGTATCCGCTGGCAGGCCATCAAGGTGAACGACCAGTCGATCAACGCGCTCCGCCGCGGCAAGATCGAAAAGGCGCGTAAGTAAGCGCTCGTTCTCCTCTTTTTTCTTCCCATCTTTTCTTTCTCTCTATGTCGATTTCTTCGTATCGTCAGTCTACTAATGACGACTAATCCTGACGCAAACGCAATCTTCTTGGCGATTCTTAGACGATTACCGACGAGTAGGACACGCGGATAACAAACGACAAAAAGGAGTAGACTACGACTGCGGGGAACTAGCAAATAACACGTACAACCAATCCTGAGCCAACACAATGTTCTTAGACGATGCCCCTTAGACAATCATTGAATATAAGGTACAACGCGCAGGAGTAGACTACAACAATGAGGACAAGGCAAACGATGATTATCTAGAGAGAGGCTTATTGACCGTAGAAACCGTTATATCCCACACCACACTCCGCAACAGGAACAGGAGGTGCAAACCATGAGACGCTATGAATTCGACCTCACAGAACTCACCCATGAGCACGGCAAAAGCCTCGTGCCGCACCTAAAAGGGCAACTTGCCGACCTCGAACTCAATTTCTTCGTGGATGACAAACTACTTTTCGACCACCAGCATTTCGACCCTAACATTAAGGACGGCGCGGGTTTCGCAACGTACAAGAACGGCCACAAGAAAGGCGGTGCACTGCGGTTCATGCAATGGCATATTCGCATGCCCGCGTACGACACACTACCAGTATACGAAACAAAAGAATACAGCCCAAGCGCAAGCCCGCGCGCCATCGTCACCATCCCTTCATTCGTAGTCTGTCCGGCTCGACACCTTACGCAAGACGAACTCGACATGGACGGTTTCCGCGATCACGATGAGATGATCCGCGAGATGCAACGATATTACAAGACCATCACGCGCGGATCCATCGTCAGTTTCTACCGCTTCGGCGATGCAATTCTCCGACCGACACCGCAAGAACTTAAGAGCTATCTGCACACGCATCAGACGAAGAAATAGGTGCGACATTCCGCACACACCATCACAATTACTTAATGGCAGAAGATATCATCCGAGATATTCGCTTCAAGTCAGCATTGCGAGCAAGAATCTTCTCACCAGACCACACTCTTTTCGTGCAAACGTCCTTGATATCAGTCATAGGGATGACATGGACGTGTGCATGCGCGATATCAAATCCCGCGACAAGAATGCCGACACGCTTGCAGTGCACCGAGCGTTTGATTGCCTTTGACAATGAGTGCACCACCGACATGATATGCAGATACTCATCTTGCCGCATCGCATTAAGGGTCACTACATGTCTCTTCGGAATGATAAGAATATGACCCGCGTGTACGGGCGCCGCATCCATAAATGCCAATACCGCATCATCCTCAAACACTTTATGACATGGAGCCGCGCCTGACACTAGTACACAGAACCTGCATGAACGCACCATATGATTGCTATGATATCGGGAGATTATAAGCATTCCGCAGCCTCAGCCTCCCCATATGTTCCGTAGAACAACCCTTTGGGAGCCCCACAACGCTAAAGTAGACTATCGCAACATAAGGCTCGACATGGACGGTTTCCGCGATCACGATGAGATGATCCGCGAGATGCAACGATATTACAAGACCATCACGCGCGGATCCATCGTCAGTTTCTACCGCTTCGGCGATGCCATTCTACGACCGACACCGCAAGAACTTAAGAGCTATCTGCACACGCACCCACCGCAGAAGTGAGAGTCCAACATCATATGGGCAACCGCCTCGCCATCACAGTCTATCGGGCGATCACACCATAAACAGCACAAGACTGACCGCCATAACGGCCATGCCTGCGATGAAACCCCAGATAGAGACATGATGATCGCCCCATTCACGGGCGGCGGGTAGAAGCTCATCGACGCTCAGGTATACCATGATGCCCGCGACCACGCCGAACACGATGCCGAACATCGTGGGTGAGAAGAACGGTCGGAGGAGGAAATAACCGACAAGAGCTCCTATCGGTTCAGTCACACCGGAGAGGAATGAGTACAAGAACGCTTTCTTACGACTACCAGTGGCATGGTAGATAGGAACGCTGACCGCGATACCCTCAGGGATATTGTGAATGGCGACCGCCACCGCGATGGAGACGCCAAGCGCGGGATTCGCTATCGCACCGATGAACGTCGCAAGTCCCTCAGGGAAGTTGTGAAGTGCGAGGATGCCTGCGGAAAAAAGCCCCATACGAAGGAGCCGACGTTTCTTGCCGCGCATCTCCTCGACATGGCGCACCTCGTGCGGGTTCTCGGCAGTCGGAACAAGCCTGTCGATGAGCGCCGTCACGAGGATGCCAAAGAAAAATGCTCCGACCGCGATAGCGTTGCCCAAGAACGCACCGTACGGCTCCGTGAGTGCTATTCGTGATTTACCCAGTATCTCGACGAACGAGACGTACATCATCACGCCTGCAGAGAATCCGAGTGCGAACGATAGGAACTTCTTGTTCGTATGACGCGTGAAGAACGCTATCGTGCTGCCGATACCGGTCGATAGGCCTGCAAAGAGCGTGAGGAGGAACGCGAAAAGGATAGTGTCCATAGGGATCACAGACGATACTGTTTCTTTATGTGCACAGCAGTCTTGCGCGGCGTCATCGCAACAGTATCAAGCGTCAAGCTCGTAACAAAAGGGATAGGAGAGTAAAGATCGTACTGCTTCAGTAACTTGTTGAGTGTCTTCGAATCCTTGACTTTCATGTGCTTCTTACGCGACGGCTCCTTGATGCGCCTATGGAGCACCGCTTCAGGAGCGAGAAGCTGCACGAAGCAAGCCTGCCCGCCATGGCGCTCGACGATGCGTTTGAATCGCTTCATCGTGGCATCGTCGTACCCCTTCGCGTAGCAAAAAGTCATGATCATGCCGGGGAATTTCGCTTTCGCCGCCGCCTCGACCCACGCGCACCGCAATGCATTGTTCCGGCTCCAGAACTCCTCTGTGCCGATACCGCCAAGCGGCGCCAAGAAATCGAACGTGATATGGTTGTGGAACAAGGGATAATGAGTAATCTTCTGCAGCTCTTTGGCTACCGTCAGCTTCCCCACACCCATCGGACCGTACAGAATGACGAGTTTCATAGCGCGAAAAAAAGCCCTCGGCGAGAATTGAACTCGCGACCTTGTCCTTACCAAGGACACGCTCTACCACTGAGCCACAGNNGTTTACGAATACTGTATCTCCTTTGGCTCCCGTAATTCTTATATACCATCCCACTGATGGAGCGCGCATGGTCGAGGCAACTGACTTCCTGTTCGGCGTCGGAAGATCGTTTTTCACGCTCTTCATCATCATGAGCCCGTTCATCGGGTTGCCGGTATTCCTCAAGATAGTCGATAGCTTCGATGAACGGCGACGCAAGAGGGCGGCGACACGAGCGATATTCTTCTCCGCCGGATTGCTGCTATTCTTCATCCTCTTCGGCATGGCGCTCCTNNCGGACATCCTCGTGCCGTTCGCGATGCCGCTCATCATCGGCCCGGGCACCATCACTGCGACCATACTCCTCACGAATACATACGGCATCTTGATAGTCGCCGCCGGTGGCATCCTCGCGCTCGGGGTATACTGGCTCTTCCTGTACCACTCATCCCGCGTGGTGCGCACGCTCGGCCATCAAGGTATCGAGGTCGTGGCGCGATTCATGGGATTGATACTCATGGCCATCGCGGTTGATATGATGCGCTCCGGCGTTAGCGGGTTCATCAAAGTAGGATTCGGAGGATAACTCCAGCACAACCACAATGAGATGACAGACAATAACAGGAAACGCGCAGGTGAACAGCATGGCATACGATATTCCCGATAGCATGGACGAACTAGTCTACTTCAGCAGGAGAAAACTCTACGAGGACAAGGGACTCGTCATCGCATGGACGAAGAAGCTCCCATGCCCGAAGTGCAAGAAAGGCCTGATGGCAAAACCGGTGGATGAAAAGACTGGTCGCGCCAAAGTTCGTGCGCTCGAGTATATTTGTCCGCAGTGCAAGTTCTCGGAAGAGAAAAAAGCGCATGAGACGAAGCTCTCGGCTATGATTATCTACAACTGTCCGTTCTGCGATGCCAAAGGAGAATGCACAGTGCCTTTCGCGCGCAAATCATGGTATGGCAAGAAGGCTATCGTCTTCGTCTGCGCGAAATGCGGCGAGAAGCTCGGCATCACGAAGAAGCTCAGCACCCCGAAGGACTTCGAGGCGCGCATGAGCGGCAAGCCCGCGACAGCGAAAAAAGGCAAAAAAGACGAAGAAGCCGACGTGCCTGATGAGGACGATGACTTCTGAGACGAAGACGCGGAGGCCTCAATGATTCTCACGCACGACAGGATATTGAAACTCATCAAGAAGGGGAAACTCAAGATAGAACCGTACGATGAGAGCGCAGTCGGACCGGCATCCATCGACCTCACACTCGCAGGCCAACTACGGGTCTTCACGAAAAAACGCGAGATCATCGATGGCGGGACTGATTACAAGAGCGTCACGACGCTCATCGATATCGATCCGGTGAAAGGGTTCGTGTTACAACCAGGAGATCTAGCCATGGGAATAACGGTGGAGCGCGTCACGCTCCCGACCGATATCGCGGCGTGGATCAACTCCCGCTCAAGCTTCGCACGCATCGGACTCATGAGCCATATCACCGCGCCATTCATCATGCCGGGCGTCTCGAACAAACAGGTGCTTGAGATCTACAACGCCGGGCCGAAACCCATCCGCTTGATGAAAGGGATGAAGATCTGCCAGCTCGTCTTCCAAGAGTGCAGAGGCGATGCCAAGTATACCGGCGTCTTCAAGGATCAAGAGCTTTAAAAGCGCCATTCCGTCGGCAATCCTGTTGAGCATCAGGTTCTTAAGCGGGAAAAGACTCCTGCGAGTATGGATTTCATCATCGAAGAGATACGGAACATAGCCGACCCGGTCGAGCGGGAAAAAGAGGCAATCCGCCTTCTCACCGTCTTCGACAGCCCATACCGCGGAGAGATACCGCGAGGGAGATACTACAACGGGCACAGAGGCCAAACAGAGATTGATGAGGCAATCAAGCAAGGCAATACATTCTACGAGCAGATACACGCCCTTGTAGGAGACAACCCCGTCCTCTCACGCCTCGAAGCGGAATACAGTAGGAACGCCGCACAATCACGCAAGCTTTTGGCGCTCGACCATCCTTATGACGCCGCGGCGCATGAATTCTTCCCGTATTTCGATGATTTCGACGCGGCGATAAAGGATTCTTGCAGGAACGCACACCATAACCATATCTTCCTCGATGACATGACATTCAGCCCCGATCTCATTGGCAGGGGTGGTTTTGCCGATGTCTACAAAGCGCGGCATAAAGACGGTCGAGTCTTCGCGCTAAAACTCTTCCGCAATGGAACCATGTTCGGTTACGGTGTACGAGAGGATAGACTCCGCGTTGTGCGCGATATCCTAAGAAATGTCAGCGACGAGAAAGAGCTTCTTGCCAAAGAACCTTTTCTGCGCTGGCAGATAATCCCCGATGCACATCAAGGACCATGGTATTTGATGGATTACCTCGAAGGGACGTCGGTACAGAACTTGCTTCTCGAGAAACGACTTTGTGAGGGCGACCGCCATCGAGCGCTCGAGACGTACGCCGGCATGCTCACGATGCTCCATGCAGCGGACCGCTGCTTTGTCGATAACAACTGGGGCGCGATCATCGTTGGTAAGGATCGCATCGGCATCTGCGATTATGACATGATCGGGTCGTGCGAAGCGCTCGCGGCAAAAGAACATTTCGCGTGGGGAAACAAGACGTACGCGTACGCGAGCAGAGAACAACTCCTCTGCGAACCACCGACGAAAGAGAGCGAATCCGAGTCCTTCGCGCGCATGATTGACGCAGCATACAACAACGGGCCGCTCCACCAGACTCCCGACTGGGATGCAGTGACCGCCTGTAAAGAGAAGGCGAAACAAAATCATTCGCAGTACCCAAGTAGGAGATTACGACGGATACCGCAAGCACTCCATGAATTGGTGATGCCTGTGCTCAACTATCCTAAAGGAATTGCGCCGAGCGCGCAGGAGTATGCGGAGCGGATCCGGAACCTCTAAGAATTCATTTTAGCATAGAACTCGTTTGTGTTGCGTTATGCTGCGGCGCTCACACCGCTCGTAGTCACTTCGTTCCTAGGTTCGTCTTTCCTAGAACCCGAACCGTCACTCGCGGCCGAAAAATTGGGCGCGTCACGGTCGTCGGGAACGCTTTGCGTTCTCACGGCGTCGTCGCGCCCTCTCTTTTGCGCCAAGGCAGCATCTATCAGGAGGAGATTTAAGCGCGAACATACGCGTCAAGCATACGCATCAAGACTAAGCATGCACATCAAGATTTGGTGCCAGAAACTTCGTCAACGGAATCCAAGATGATCCGTCGCTCCAAGCCGCCGCGTTCAAGCGCTTTTCGCGCCCTAATGCGCTCCACCACGCTAAACGGCATATCCTTGTACGCGCAGATGGCGTAGATGACCTCAAGCACGTCGGCGAGCTCCTCGAGGTTCCCACTCTCCTGAAACTCAAGCGTCTCCTCTCCGAGCTTCGCGGCGAGCGAGCGCCCATATTCATCGGGGCAAGCGACGTGATAATGAGGAGTCTTACCTTTCGAAACGATGATCTCCGGAATGCGATCCCGTACCAGCTTGCCGTACTCCATCCGCCGGAGTAACCACGCCGACGATAAAAAACCATCGTAAACCATCGGAATATATAAAAAGGCCCCCCTCCTCCGACGAGGAAATGGTTACCGTCCCGCTCTCCACGCTCAACCCGTACGTGTTCGACTTCGACGCGGAGGTCATCCACGTCAACGAGGACGGGTCGGTGGAGCTTGACAGGACCTACTTCTACGCTACGGGCGGCGGGCAGCCGAGCGATACGGGCAAGCTCCTGCGCAACGAAGAGACGTTCATCATCAAGGATGTGAAGAAGACAGATGGCTTCATCACTCACATCATCGATAGACCCGGGCTTGCGCAGGGCGATAAGGTGCACTGCATCATCGACCGTGACCGCCGCATCATGCACATGCGCATGCACACAGCGACGCACATCCTATGCGCAGTGATCGAACGCGCCGCCGGCGCGAAGATAACAGGCAACCAGATCGGCGCGGAAAAAACGCGTATCGATATGAGCCTAGATGGCATTGATCAGGATAAGATCGCCGAGTACATAGCCGCCGCGAATGGGATCATCGCGAAGAACCTCGATATCAAGAAATACGTCACGACACGCGAGGAGCTCATGAAGAATCCGCACCTCGTCAAGCTCGCGATGGGATTCCCGGAAGGGATACACGATGTGCATATGGTCGAGGTCCCGGAGTGCGACAACACCCCTTGCGGCGGGACGCACATAGCCAACACGAGCGAGATCGGAAGGATAGTCTTCGATAGCGCTGAGAGCAAGGGCAAGGACCGCAAGAGGATATACTTCCATCTGGAATGAATCAGTGACAATTCACGCAGCCATCGCCGCCTTGATCGGGCGTTTGGGTTCGTGGACGCGAACGAGCAATAGGGACCACAACGCCGAACCATGGTTTGACTTCGTAGAAGGCAAACCTGCGAACGCAGTGAGCATGTACGCGCTCTGACCGCAGCTAAAGAAGTAGATGACGACGAACAAGAAGAAGTAACTGACTGGCCGAAGAAAACACAGGCACGCCACGACATGAGAACTGGAAGAACAGAAGGAAACGAAAAAGAACAGGATTCGGCCATGCTGTAATCATCAGCGTTTATCGCCGAGGTCTTCCCACGACTCGATGATATAACACCCTTCAGGAGTCTTCTCGCGCGAGCGGAATACAACAGGTCTTCGTACGTCAACCGCCTGGTCGATGCGCATCGACTCGTACTCGAACATACGATTCACGTTGTGCGTAGCCTCCGGTCTAAACCACCCATTACGATACGCACACTCCTCTGTACCTCCGGCGCCACGGAAGGGAAAAGTATACGACCCGTATGAATCACGAGCCGCTGTGCTACGCGTCACATGCATCGATGGAACCGCAGTAATCGTCCCGAGCGCCTTCTCTTGCTGCGCGGACGATGGACCACAGCCCGCGAGCACACCTGCCAAACCCAACATAACCAATGTCGTCTTCATGAGGATCACCGTTTGATTTTTTGAAACGAAAAGAAGGAGGAAAAAAGGAAAGAGAAGGAAATTACTTGTGCGTTCCCACCGGGAGCATCGGCGTGAGCTTCGTGTCGAACGGCAAGATGACCGTCGTGTTGTTCGGCGAGTTCACGGTCGATTGCAAGGTTTCGACATACTTCCACTGCAAGTACTCGGGCGTGAGCGACTGCGCGATGATCTTCTGCGAGTCGGCAATACCGCGTGCCTCGACGCGCAACCGCTCCGACTCCTTCGCTTGTTTCTGCAAAGTGTAGTCCATCTTGAGCGCCTCCTGCTCCATGCTCATCTTATCCACAATCGCCTTGGTTAGTGTGTCAGGCAGCTTCAGGTCGCGGATAAGCACCTTCTCGAGCACGAGGTGGCGCTTGCCCATCTCAGTCTCGAGCTGCTTTGCCATACGTTGCGCTATCTCCTCGCGCTTACCCGAATAGAGGTCCTCCGCCTTGTAGTTCGCGACGACGTCGCGACCCGTGCTACGGATGGTCGGCGCGACGAAATTCTCCTCGTACGCCTTGTCGCCTCCAAGCTTCTTGTACACATCCTCGGCTTTCGTGCCATCGAGACGGTAGAGGACGCTGACCTCGAGCCCCGCGATGAGACCTTCGCTCGTCGGCACCTGCATCGCCTCCTTTATCTCGCGCGTGCGAGTGCTCATGTCGACGACAGATTCAAGTGGGTTCTTCAGTGTGAATCCGGGAGAAAACTCCTCGGCACGCACGTTGCCCATCATGTTACGCACACCGACATTGCCTGCAGGTACGGTCGTCCACCCGCACATCATCATCGAGAGTGTAGTGATTCCTGCTGCAAGCGTTCCGGCGATACGGCCTTTACGCACGCTCACCCTGCTGCGGTCACGATATTGACCCTCCTCTACTTCCTTCGTGTAGAAGAAGTGTTCCTCTGTTCTTTTCTGTTGTTCGTATGCCATAGTTTTCACCTTCGTTCTGTAGTCTGCTATCTACTCGTTATACGAAATAAAGAAGAGAAGAGGAATCAGCGTCGCACAGGTTGCGGAGAGGAAGCCATGACATAGCAACCATCATTGCTCCTGCGGCCTGTCGTTTGGAACGATATCGGTTGCTGGCGTTTCTCCGCGAGGCTAATCACCATCAAATCGTACATGCTCTCACCCGAGGTGTAGCGTCCAGGATCGCGGTACGCGCATGTCTCGACAGTCCCGACCTTGATAGGAAAGAGATACGATTCGTTCGTACTGCCTGTCGTCTGCGTTCGCTGCGCTTTATCGAGCGGCACGCCAGTAATAGTTTCAATTGGTTGGCTGCTTTGCGCAGGCCCGCTGCACGCAGGTCCACCACAGGCAGTTGCACCGAACGCCGCCGCGAGGACAAGGCCACTCAATGTATGTTTGATCGATTGATTCATAGGTTCACCTTTGTCATTGCATGTCGTTACCGTTCATCGTTGTCCCGGCACCAACTGCGGCCGCGATCTCATCACGTAGCAACCGTTGCTGTCGGATCCTTCCGCCCGGAACGTGACGGGACGCTGTTGCTTCTCCGCGATGCCGATAATCATGACGTCGTACTCGCCGTCATCCTTGTAGCCGCCGGTATGGCGCGCGCAGGCCATCTTGCCGTCGACCGCCAGCGGGAACGTGTACGATTCACCGGTGGAGTGCGCCGTTTGACTGCGCGTCGCGCGATCCAGCGGAACGCCAGTCACCGTCTCCTGCCGCGCGGATTGCGCCCCCGCAGCAGCGGGCCCGCACGCAGTCGCGCCGATAGTTGTTGCCAGTATGATTGCTTGCAAAGTCTTCATGTGTTCACCTTTGTCATATTCGTTCGTTGCTCACTTGCCGCTAAGGTCGGTCCAGTCCTTGATCACGTAGCATCCTTCAGGAGTCATCGTCTCAGTTGTGAAACTGACAGGCTTCTGCCGCGCGTGCGCCTTGTTGACACGCACCGACTCGTACTCGAGCGTACGGTTTGTCTCGTGATGGTACTCAGGCATGACATAACCATCCCGGTACGCGCATCTGTCTTCACCGTTCTCGGAGAACGGGAAAGTGTACGAACCGCTGGAATCGCGGGCTGCGGTGCTGCGTTCCACGCGGTCCGTCGGTACGACCGTCATCACACGCGGTTGCGACGCCTCGCTCGAGCTCTTCGCTTCACCGCCGCACGCCGCCGCGCCGAGTGCTGTCGAGAGCACGAGGCCCGCCAAGGTACTCTTGAATGCTGTTTTCATGTGTTCACCTTCGTACTGTAGTCATGCACTATTTGTTGTGCGAAATAATGAAGAGAGAAGAGGAATCAGCGTTGTCCAGACGCCGGTTGCGGCCGCGACACCATATGATAACAGCCGTTGCCGGTGAACCCTTCATGCTGGAAGGTCACGGGCCTGCGATCCCTCGCGGCCGTGCTGATGACCATCGCGTCGTACTCTGCGTCCAAGACGGGAGACATATCGTTAAGCGCGGAACGAAAGTATTGTGCGCAGGACTCCTTGCCATCAACCACCAACTGAAAGGTGTAACTCCCGATCAAGTAGGCGTTTGCGGAATGATAGGTGGGTTCGAGTATCACGCTGCGTTGCGCTTCGCCCATCGGGACGCCCACAACGGTCTCACGCACCGGCATGTTCGCCGGGTCGGACGGTTGCTGTACCCGCGGCCCGCACGCCGCCGCGCCGAGCGCTGTCGCGAGCACGAGACCTGCCAATGTTCCTTTCATCATCGTCTTCATGTGTTCACCTTTTGCTGTATCGCTGGCGGAGTTCACCTGCTGCGGCAGATGTCCGGGATGTCGCTGTGGAGCGCCTGGTACGGTTGCTTCTCGAACTCCATGTGGTACTCGCTGTAGCAGCCCCACTGCGGGTCCGACGTGCTGTCGAAACGTAGCGACTTCATGTCGCCGCCGATATGCACCGCGCGACCGCTTTGGTCGACGAATAGCCAACCATCCGAGCCCTGTTCGCTCTGGATGATGGCATTCGGCAGTTTGTAGACGTCGGTGATGACGCCGCCGCTCTGCTTGACAACAACGTACGGCGCCTTGTGCGACCCGAAAAATCCGCCCTGGGCGGTTATCTGGTCGCGCGTTTTCGCGCATCCTGTCAGCGCCGTTGCGCTGAGCACCAGCGCGCCCAATGTGGTGGCTAATTTGTGTCTTGAGTTCATGGGTTCACCTTTGTTATGCGTAATACTGTTCATTGCTTGAGCTTGCCTTCGAGCGTCACGCCGAGATTGAGCGGTCCGTCGATCTCGATCCGGGCGCTGCCGTCCTTGGTGTACGTGCCGTCGACCGTCCAATCGAAGTGCGGTCCGGGGCGTTTGTACGTCCCAGTAATGCATCCATCCTTCGCAGTCAGCTGCAAGTATGAATCGAACTTCCATCCCAAGCGCTTGATGCGATAGGTGTCCTGCCCGGTCTGTTCCACGCGCCAGTCGAACTCCGATTTGTCGACTTTGCCGACAAGCCCTCCCTCGCTTCCGCGCGCGTTGAACTTCGCCGAGGAAAAAAAGACATTCGTCTTCGTATCAATCGCATCCGGTGTGACGGTGCCGGTCAGCGTCGCGTCGGGCCAGAATGTCTTCTTGACCTCCATCCCGACGTTCGCATCGCCGTACGCCTGTTGCGCTGCGATCCCTGCGACGACCGCGGATATCGCGTTCTTCGTGCGGCCCATCTCCGTCTTCTCGCTGAAGCCCGGGTAGTCCGCATACTCCCTGCAGGAGTTCACCATTCCTATCGTGGCGAGTATCGCCGCTCCGCCGAGGAACGTCCTTATTCCATTCATTCTACTCATGTGTTCACCTTTGTTCTGTAGTCTTGCATCTAGTTGTTGTGCGAAATAATGAAGAGAGAAGAGGAATCAGCGCAGTTTCGGGACGCTGCTTACGACATAACACCCTTGCGGAGTTTTGCCGACGCTCTCGAACGAGACCGCCACATGTTCCTGTGCCGCCGCTTTCACGACGCTCGATTCATACTCGAGCTGCTGGTTCGTGTTCGTCTGGTAGACGTTGAATGCGTCTGGACCGTAACGGTACGCGCACGCGAGGCCTTCGCTCGGCGCAGTCGTCTTGAGCAGGAATGTGTAGCTCCCCGCGCTACTGTGCGCCTCGACCGATCGTTCCGGCATCGTCATCGGCACGCCGATCACTTCGATGGACGGAGCATTCTCCGGTTTCGTGTACGGAGGACCGCACGCAGTCGCGCCGATCGCTGTCGCCAACACTATCGCCTGCAATGTCTTCATCTTGTTCACCTTTGTCATCTTCTTGTTCCGTTGTTTTCTTGTTGTTCTGTTGTTTCGTACCGTTGGGGCTGTCTGCCAAGTATATGAAATATCTAGCCAAAAGTTCATTATTTACCTATTATTTTATATATAAAAAGCGAATAATAATGAAAATGAAGCGTAAAAATTCCGTACGAAGCGACGCACCCGTGCGGCTCGATGCGAAGGACGCGAAGCTACTCGCGATTCTCCGCGATGACGCACGCACGCCCATCTCCGGCCTCGCCAAGCTTCTCGGCCTCAACCGCGATACGGTCAAGTACCGCATGAAGCGGCTCGAGAAGACAGGTGTCGTGCGCCGGTACTACGCGGAGATAGACCGCAGCGTCTTTGGCATGCTCGTGTGCCGCGTATTTCTGCTCCTTGATGAGAGCGACCAGCGCAAGCAGGCGCTCCTTGTGCAAGAGCTCAAAGACCACCCCAACACCGAGGCGCTTCTCGAGTACAACGACCGGTGGGATCTCAAATGGGTCCTCGTGGCGCAGCATCTCGAAGAGCTCGACGACATCATCATGCGAATATCCACGAAATATTCCGGCGTCATCCTCGAGAAGGACACACTCGTCGTCGTCCGTTGGACCCGCGCGGCTGCCTGGGACCCGGAACAGCAAGGCGACGCGCTCGATGATACTGATCGACGCATCCTCTCCCTCCTGAGCGCCGATTGTCGCGAGAACGCCGTGGGCATCGCGCGCAAGGTGCATCTCGGCAGCGATGCAGTCATCGCGCGCATCAAGCGCCTTAAGTTGTCAGGAGTCATCCGGCGATTCACGATAAGCATCGACCAGCAGCGGTTGGGACGGCAGCAGTACACCATCATGCTGCAGATGAAGCAGTTCGACGAGCATCACCAGAGCAAGCTCAAGGAGTTCGTCCGCGCACGGCCGCAGATCCTGCGTTGCATGAAGACCATCGGCACGTGGGACATCATGATGATGATTAGCGTCGATGATACGACGCAGTTCCACGGCATCGTCAAATCCCTCAAGCAGACGTTCTCCGACGTCATCAAGAACTACGAGTCGTATCTCGTCTACCGCGAGACGTTCGTGACGTCCTTACCGAGATGCATCGTTGGAGTAGAAGAGATTGTGAAGACGACGCGGAAGAAGAAATCTTAACAGTCGTATTTGCAGCACAAAAGTAGTCGTCAACTACCCATAGTTATTGTTCGTTTCTTCGTGCAGGTTGAGCGCAGAATCACCGCGCCGTTCAATGCAAGTCGAGCGCTATCTTGATGGCGTCATTCACCTCAAGCATCGTTTCTGTGTCTGCAACACCTATCTTTTTGATAAGGCGGCGCTTGTCAATACTCCTAATTTGGTTGCATTGTATTCTGGATGGTTGTTTGAGCAGTATCGAAACTTCATAAGGATAGAGTGGACTGTTTACCGTGCCGATCGGGACAACAATTGTCATCATACCATGTTTGTTGCCCACATCGTTCTGCACAATGAGCGCAGGACGCACTTTACGCAGTTCGTGGCCGGTTGTCGCGCCCGGGTTGACGAGCCATATCTCTCCGCGTCTCATTTCCATCCGTCACCCGTGACGCCGTCCCATTCTTCCATGATCTTCTTCTGTTCGGGATCAGAATACCCTGCTATGAGCGCTGCTTTGAGGTGTTCCCGTTTTGCCATCGCGACGAGCCGCTCCACCACCGAGTCATAGCTCTCCGTCTCTTTGCGCAGCGCATCAAGCTTGCGCTTCGTGCACTTTTGCAGCTTTATGGTCGTCACATCCATAAGTATACCAAAAGTATACCTCGTATTTAACGCTTGCGGCATGCAGTGTAGAGCGAGGACGGCGTGTTTGTGTGTTGCGACGAGAAAGACGGAAAAGTTACGGACAGACCATTCTATTGCCGCGAGATAGTCGTCGTCAACTACTCAGTCTCATCCATCGTTTTCTTGTGCTGCGGCGCATCGTGGGTCGTAACTACTCTTCGTCCGTTGTTTTCTTGTGCTGCGACGCACCAACGCGCAGGCCTATAAATACCCCTGTATAAATCGAAATCTATTTGAGTAATTCGAGATACACAGCATTGTGAATCCCACCATAGGAATAGATGCAATACCTCTTGCTCTTGTTCATCCGGAGTCTCCCTTTAAATCCATTAGTGAATTCAAGAAATCTCAATCTACAGACATTTCAGAGCTAAAGGGATTTTTTGGTGCACTAGCTATCGGCGTTGAAGTTAGTGATTATGATAACTTCAAAATTTCGTTTTTTGAGTCTTTAAAAAAAGCGTTTGAAGATACTGGATATCAAGCTTCGAAAGAATATTTCGAGTCTCCGTTATGTAGTAAAGACTTAAGACAATTCACAGAAGGAGAGCAATATATTCATGAAGCATTTATCAAGCACATCAAACAACACATCAAAGATGTTCACATAGTATATTCAGCGTTCAATCCTTGGAGGATTCCTGAAGTAACAATCTTAGGACGGACAAGAACTCCTGAAAAAGTACATCCAAAGATTTTGGCAATTGAACACCTAAATAATAGTTTTCCCCACATATGCACATGGAAACTTCTTAATGTCATCAGAACCAACAAGTGTAAAGTTCTCATTGATCATTTTGGCGCAAAAAGAACAAAGGCGTGGGAGGAAATAGAGTCCTCAAGCATTCCATTAGAAGTGGTCTTTAAAGGAGATGAGTGTGACCCATTAATCGCCACTGCAGACATTCTATTACGTTATTTAACAGACAGAATCGAGAGAAATAAAGACGGATATGACACAGATGGCATCGTAAAAAATTTGAAGGAATTAGTTGCGGAGAATAAAATAGTTATATACAAAATAAATAACCAAGATTATCCATACATCACCCCCAGAGATAACCGAAATATCCCTCTGCGTAAGTATCTAAGAAGACCTGTATTCTTTGTTTTGCCGCCGGACTCAAAACACGTCGACTTTTCATTTTTTGTATCACAATCTAGTGGTAGAAAATTTTTATCACATATCTATAGACAAAATGCCTGCTACAAAAAATTCGATCAGAATCAAGATAGAAGCATAATAAAAGATGGCGACTACATCGTATTTCTTGATGATGCAGGAAAACAAACAGCAGATCTAATCCAGATATCTTCTGGCGATAGTATCAACATTATTAAATATACAGATATTATAAAACATTACTCAAAAGGTTTATAAATGCGAGTGCATTCTCATCGACTGAAAGTGATGAATCCTACACTAAGGATTCGCCACCGGGTAACACCGACAAATTATGCTCCGTTAACCAACTTTTTATTGTACATGAATCAACAACTCATTCTCAAACAATAATTAGACAACATACAATCGTGAGTTCTCTGAAACAGAAAAATCCTCTCTCTGTGCTGCGGCGCAATCAACTCACTCCCCGGTCGCTTCGCTCCCGGTGACTGCCTTCTTCGAAGTCAGTCCGTTCCGTTGTTTTACGTCGGACGGCCTGCATGAATCGGCCGTCCTCCTGGGAAAACGCCAAGGCAGCACTTTTTCTGAACGACAAAACGAAGTAGTCCACAATGTGGTCAGTTAAGCAGAAGAAACCTAAGAAGAAAGTTGAAAAGAAAAAGAAAACCTATCGCGAGTCGTCCGGGTCGTAGCTCGGAATGGCTGATTTGTTGATGATCATGATGTCGCCGATGGACTTCACGAGCTGGTGGGGCACGATGACGCCCTTGGCCGATCCCAGTACCTTGTTGAGGAAGCTGTTCTTGGTCGCGCGCACGCGCCAGCCGGTTATCTTGTTCTGCGTGAGGATCGCCTCTTCGACATCGCCGAAGTAATCCCCCGAATCCGTGAAGACCTTCATCTCGTAACTCTCAGAAATGCGTTTCATATTCAACATGCCGACCACCTGTATTACCTTAACAGGGAGAACGCTCCCAAGGAGATATTTAAAGATTTCGCAATAGCGGCGGGAATCAACGACGGGACGGGAGTTCGCATAATAACTATATTCTGCACAGCTTTTATATACGACTGGGAGGTCTCCCGATACATGGCAGTCAGCAAGGAAGGGAAACAGGACACGGCGAAACGCCAGGACAGCGCGAAAGAGCAGGAGGAGCGCGCTATCGCAGAGCTCCATCAAGAGAACCATCTCCTCCGCGAGACCGTCGGCCAGCTCCGCTCCGAGATAGAGCGCTACCGTACACCCGCACTCCTCATCGCAGAGCTCTCTGAGCTCGTATCGCGCGACGGCAAGCAGATGGCGATCATCCGCGTCCCGAACGGCAACAAGTTCCTCGTTGATGTGAGCAGCGATGCGAAGGGCATCACTGCGGGCACGAGCGTCCTTGTGGAGCAGAAGAACCTCACCGTCCTCGAACCCATCCGCGAGGCCTCGCATGGCTCCGTCGATCAGTTCGTCATCATCGATAAGCCGAAGATCGGCTGGGAGAATATCGGCGGCCTCAAGAAGGAGATCCAGGAGATCCAAGAGGTCGTAGAGCTCCCGTTGAAGAAGCCCGAGCTCTTCAAGAAAGTCGGCATCACGCCGCCGAAGGGCATCTTGCTCTACGGACCGCCCGGCACGGGCAAGACGCTCCTCGCGAAAGCGGTCGCTGCGTCGACCGACAGCACATTCATCGAGGTCGTGGGTTCCGAGCTCGTCCAGAAGTTCATCGGCGAAGGCGCGAAGCTCGTCAAGGAGATCTTCGAGCTCGCGCGCGAGCACGCGCCGGCGATCGTCTTCATCGACGAGATCGACGCGCTCGCGGCCAAACGCATCGATTTGGGCACGTCCGGCGAGCGCGAGGTGCAGCGCACCTTCATGCAGTTCCTCGCCGAGATCGACGGCTT
>DUGD01000037.1 GCA_013331575.1 Candidatus Woesearchaeota archaeon | reverse complement strand
GCCAGTATGGCCGCTTAGTTGAATATCGACGATGGCAACCCACGCCTTCGGTGGCATGGTGCCTACAGAACCAGGCTTACCGGCACCTGACACCTTTCCACCACGAGGACAGCGCACGATGAGATTCTCCCGCCTCCTCGTCATCAGCCGCCCCGTCTTCTGGCCGGTACTCATCCTGTCGTTTCTCATCGGCGTGGCGTTCGGGCCGGGACTCGACGTGTTCACAGGAACAGCGACGCCCGTCATGACGGCGATCATCTGGATAGAACTCCTCGCGCTCACGCTGCCGCTGTGCATCATCGCGTTCGGCGTGAACGACATCTACGACATCGTATCCGACGAGAAAAATCCCCGCAAAGGGATGATCGAGGGCGCCGTGCTCCGGAAAACAGAGAAGAAGAGCTTGTTATACGCAATATTGATGAGCGCCGCGCTCCTGGTCATCGTGGCAGCGGTCGCGACGATAGCGACGGGAAACGCGCTCAATATTCTCGCGATGACCGGCCTGATCATCCTCCTCGTCGCGTACTCCGCACCGCCGCTACGGCTCAAGGAGCACCCTCCGCTCGACTCGATAGCGAACGGGATGCTGTGGCTCGGACCATTCCTCCTCGGCCACTCATTTGGCATATGGGATAGCGATGCGGTGCGAAAAGCGAGCATCCTCTGCATCGCCGTCGCCGCGACCCATATGTACGCCGCGCTCGTGGATTACACGCCTGACAAGCGAGCAGGACACCGGACGTTTGCCGTCGCCGCCGGGCCACGCACGACGGCTATCGCCGCGAGCGCACTGCTTGTCATCACGCTCGCGCTCGGCGGGTTCTCGTTCGCGGTACGCATGCTGCTCGCCCTCGCGCTGTGCGTGTTCATCTTCACGGCGGCGGCACCGGTCTCGCGTATCGAACGGACCGCGCACTACGGCGCGGCGGCACTCTACATATCGTTCCTCGCCGCTGGAGCGTTCTATCTGCTACGCGCCATACTCTGACGGCCCGAGAAAATCTGAGACTTCTGCATGGACGTTGACCATCGAGCGTATCGCCGAAGGCAATAAAAACCGTGCGCGACTCCCCATATCATGGTCAAAGCGTACAGCCCCACACCCGTCGAGAACCCATTCGAGAGATATGGGATATACGGCAAGCGCAGTCCTGTGCAGCTCGGAACCGGACTCGTCGCGAGCGTCCTTAGCGCAAGTATCGTGTTCGGCATACCGGCGTACCATAATGCACGGATGCCGTCGCGGCCTGCCCAATACAGCCAATACGAGAACGCTACGCTGACGCTCTCGCTACTCGAGAAAAAACTCGAGTTGACTACGCAAGAAGGGCTGGACGTCAAACTCCCGTACAAGAACGACGCCGTCCAAAAGTTCCTAGAGCACCAAACCAAGTCAGAGACGCTGCGCGCCGCAATGAACTCGGTAGAAGAGGACGTCACACGCATGCGCACGGACAGCAAGATACTCGAGTACGAGACTGCTGACGCGCAACTCCAGATGACGAAACGGAGACTCGCGCCGTATGCGATAGGATCGACGATGATAACAGTACTTCTCGGCATGGGACTCGATGAATGGCTGCGTCGACGAAAGCGACGCAATGCATAAAAGCACGTCGCGATTCCTCACCGGCATGGACCAACCGCAACCAACAAGCGACCGACCATTCTATATGAAGCCCGGCAGACTGACGAACGTATCGATGATACCTGCCATTGCAGCCGCAATCATCGGAATGGGAGTGACTATACACACCCAAACCAACTATCCTGCAAAGCCGACCACCGCCGCGTATCGCGCGTACGCCACAGCCCAGGGCTTTGCGCAGCAACTGGACGCGATAGCAGTGGCTTCGACATCACTACGTAAACTAGCACCGGATAACGACAAGATACACGACGTAATCAACCGGAACAGTCTAGAAGCTGCGATCGTACAGACAAAAAGCGATCTGACACGATTGGCGTACGACCCATCGGTGCTGGAATACAACGATAGAGTACACAGGTACCGAACGTCCACTATGAGAATCGTACCTCTGTCCTTGGGCATCGTCGTCGCAGGAGGCGTGGCCAGCCTCCTACTCAGCAGCGCGCTCGTCGATAGACGCAAGAGATATCGCAAAAGCCACCCGGATATGGACTTGTAACGCGGAAGCACAACCCGCGAGTGGTGCGATGAGTGCTAAGCTCAATGCGATAGTGCTACTGATCACTCGCCGTCGCCAGTCCCATCGACATACCCGCCCTTCTGCAATTCCCAGAGCATACGGTAGTGGCCTTTCTTCCTGATGAGCTGCTTGTGCGTCCCTTGCTGCACGATGTGCCCGTTGTCCATCACGATGATACGGTCGGCGTGCATGATCGTCGAGAGACGATGCGCGATGATGATGGATGTCCGACCGACCATGAGACGGCGCAGGTCGCGCTGGATGTCATGCTCGGTCTTGGAATCGAGCGCGCTCGTCGCCTCGTCGAGGACGAGGACCTTCTTGTCCGCGAGGATGGCGCGCGCGATCGAGACACGTTGCTTCTCGCCACCCGATAACCTGACGCCGCGTTCGCCGACGATAGTCTGCTCCTTATTCGGGAAGCCGTCGATGATACTGTCGAGCTGCGCGAAACGTATCGCTGCGAGCACCTGTTCCCGCGTCGCGCCCGGATTCGAGAACGCGATGTTATTGTAGATGGTGTCGTCGAAAAGCACCGCCTCTTGGGGCACGATGCTCATCGCGGCGCGCAAGGATTCCTGCTTGTACGACCTGATATCTTTCCCATCGACGAGGATGGTCCCGCTCGGCACGTCATAGAGACGGTAGAGGAGGCGCATCAACGTGGTCTTGCCGCTGCCGGAATGGCCGACGATGGCGATCTTCTCGTTCGGCCTGATCTTGAGACTGAAGCCCTTGAGTATGGTGCGCGACTTGTAGTTGAACGTGACGCGCTTGAACTCAATCTCGCCGCGTTCGATGACGAGATCAGGCGCGTTGTCGGGATCGACGATATCGTTCGTTATCTTGTTGTACTGATAGAGGCTCTCGAAGTCGGCGCTCGCCTGGTAGTAGCTGCGCATGCCATGCACGAAACTGTGGAGTGGTGAGAGGAGCGCGATATACGTGCTGTAGATGAACACCACCGTGCCGATGGACATCTGGCCGTCGAGGAACGACTTGACCGGCAACCCCACGATGACAAGGGTGCCCATGCCGATGATGAACGCGTTGCCGGCATCGAGCGTGCGGTAGTAATCCCACATGCGCTTGATGGCCAGTTTCGTGTTCTCCGAGAGCTCGCGGTAGCGCGCCTTGATGCGATCCTCCTTGCCGAAGTACTTGACCGAATCGATGTTCGTGAAGATATCGCCGATATTCCCCTTCTCGACGTCCTCGGTGTCGTTGGCGGCGGTGCGGCACGGGTACTGCTTGCGCTGGACGAACAGGCTGAAGACGACATAGACCGCTATCGTGACGAAGATGGCGATCGCAGTCTCCGCGCTGAGCACGAAGATGGCGGCGCTAGCGACGATAAGCTGGAACGTGAGCGGCGCGAAGTTGAAGATGATGGCATCCATCATGGACTCGATGGCACGTCCTCCGCGCGTGAGACGCGAGATGAGCGATCCGGTCTTGTGCGTCGTATGGAAGTTATACGAAAGATGGATTATATGATCGAAGAACTTGCGCTTGAGATCGGCGATGAGGTCCGACTCCAGGATGTTGATCAGGTGTATATGCAACCAACGGAGGAAGGTGCGCGCGACGACCATCGCGATGTACACCGCGGCAGTCATCAACAGTATGGTGAGGAGCGCCTCGCGCGTGGTGAGGCCGGCGGAGAAATCGGTGCTCTTGTCGATGACTATCTTGAAGAGATACTTCTCGCCGACGTTGAGCGCCTGCAAGAAGAAGACGGTCAGAAGCGTGCCTAGAAACAGGAGACGGTATGGCCGCAGGAGCGAGAAGAAATGGCGCGTACCTTCGCGAAGCGCTTGCTTGGATTCCTGTGTCTCTGTCATCACACACCCCTTTTCCTGCCGCTTTCTTTAAATAGGATAGGCTACTATATAAAAATTAGATGCCTGATTACGAAGCGTTATTCGGCGATTCGCCGAAACGACTGTGCTCCAGAAGAGAACTGGACGACGAAGAGATGGACGAGTGAGCACCAGCCTCACACCATCGCGGTTCTAGGAGTACGTTTCGAAGAATAACGACCAAGCGAAATCTTTGTATATTAGGCAGCACCCCCAATAGAATGACAACTCTCGACCTAAACGACTGTAGCCGATTCATGAAACGCCACACTAGACGGTCCATGCCGAAGGACCTCATAGCAATCACATGCGAAGGCACACACGTACAAATGGACGGTCTCAAAACAAGCACTATTGAAGCCTACTGCATAAAACAAGTGTTCCCCCCCAATGTCGCGAAGACACTGTTACATGAAAGCAATGGACGAATCATGCCAATTGTCCGGCGAGAGAATAGCCCGAACTATTCGTGTTACAATCCGCACACCGGAGCCTACATAGGGACCTTCAGGATAGAGACTGCGTAGCGCGATACACCAACCGGTGTCGCCTTGGCCGGGCTTTTGCATCGAAGGTCGCGTTCCCATAATTCGGGACTCACAGTGCCTACGATTGCGCGCTCTGGCCGCGACCCGACGTGCGTTACGACGAACGTTAGTATGCTGGATGAGAAGGAGTAGTTGACTATCCGGAGAACGCATCACGCCGTCCACAGACGAAGAAACGAGACATCTACGATATCTACACTCGCGGTCTGATCCGCATCTATGTTCATCCCTCCTTCTTCTCGAGGAGCGCCATGAAGAACCCTTCGCACCCCGTCTTGTGAGGCCAGAACCGACGGGTGCCCGCGATGCGCGCGTCGAGCTGCACGCCGCCCCACACAGTCACACCATGATCGCCGATAGGCAACCAGTCGAGCGCGACAACAGACATATCGGCCGATCGCTTGAGAAGCGTATCGATCGCAAGCTCATCCTCCTCGGGCTCGAGAGAACACGTACTATAGAGGAGGCGACCGCCGGGCGCAAGGCAAGCGACGGCCGAACGCAAGAGTTCGCGCTGCGTCCGCGCGTTCTCACGGATATCCTCTATCCTGCGTTTGCCGCACCAACCGTCCTCGCTGCACATATTGCCGCTGCACGGCGCATCGAGGAGCACGAACATGAACTTCGTGTCGAAATCTGTCGCGAAACGAGCGTCTTTCTTCACGCACAGCACGTTCGGCAATCCCATACGCTCCGCGTTGTTACGCACCGCGGCGAGGCGCAATGGATCGCTATCGAGCGCGACGACCTTGCCCGCGGCGCTATGATGGTCGATACCACCGAGCACCATCATCGCGAGATACGTGGTCTTGCCACCCGGCGCGGACGCCATGTCGAGCACCGTCGCTCCAACGGGCGGAGCTAACACCTCGCACGCAAGCTGCGAGAGCGGCGCCTGGAGATAATAATGGCCAAGCAAGTACTCCGGCGTCGCGCCGAGCGAGAATTTCGCGACCGCATGATAGCCGTTCTTGATGAATGGTATGCGTTCGAGCACTGCACCACGAGCGGCCAACCGCTCGATAAGGAGATCGTGCGATGTCTTGAGCGTGTTGACGCGGAGCGCCTGCCGCACATCCTTCGGCCCCATGAGCCGTGCGGCGGCATCCATCGCACGATAGCGGTTGAGGAAGAACTCTCCTGACTCGGCGTGCATGGGCGTGTCATCGCCGTCTTGGGGCGCGACAGGCGCACCGCTGGACGCACCACCGGCGTTGACACCGCCGTCAACGGACTGATCATGGCGCCGAGCATGGTTTGCACCGCCAGAATGTCTATGCTTGCCCTTCCCACCCTTATGTCCGAACGCCATCAAGAATCCTCCGAAGTTGCGTCATCAGCAGACCTGGCAACGACAGCGCCATCATCATTGGTTCCATCAGTGAACTCTACAGTGAGCTCACCAGTGCTATCGTTATACGCGACAAAGCCCTTGCTCTGCGCGAGCGCCTGCGCGATATCACGACGATCCTTACGCGCATCATGGGCGAGCGCAAGCATTGCCTGTATCTCCGCGTAATTATTATAGAGCAACTCGGCCTTGCGCTGCTCGGCAGTCGCGCTCGCAGTGAGACGGTCGACATTCTCTTGCTGCGCGAGGATCATCGACTTGAGCTTCGCCTGCGGCGTCGACTTCTCACGCTGGCGGACCTGCGCGGTCGTCGCTTTCGCCGCAGTGGATTCGTCGGTGACGGACGCGCAGAGCGCGTCGAGGAATGATGTGGTCGTTTCGCAAGGAGTGGTCGGGCGGGAGACGAGAGGGAACGGATACTGCCGCCCATCGGTGTCGGTCACCGCAAGCAGCGGTTGTGCGAGGATATCCTTGACCACGCCCGCGACATGGAGCACCTCATCGTGCGTGAGATCGTTGCGGTGCTTCGGGATACCGGCGCGAGCGCAGACCTCTTCGGCGTACGCTCCGCCAAGGCCGCAATGGAGCGCAAGTGTCGTGACGATGGACGACCTGGTGCTCGCGAAAAGATGACGCGCGATACCCTCGACGCTCTCCGCACGCAGATCATAAGCCGCTGGCGGGGCGATGTAGGGTTGGTGCGAACGCAGGTTCCTGTCCTTGAACTGCTGCTGCTCGAGGAGATTGATGATGCTCCCTTTGTCATCGATAAGGATGATGTTTCCGGGAGGGATGAGCTCGATGATAAGCGTCATATCGGAGAACTCACTCTCCCGTTTTGCGCGAAAACCGATACGGATGATACGATCGAAACCCGCCTGCTCGACGGAAGTTATGCGCGTGCCGCCGAGGCGCTTGCGCAGGAACATCGCGAAACCAGGGGGAAGCTGCGGATAATCCGGCTTCTCGAGGGGCGTGCAGAGGATGCCAGGCAAGAGGATCCTGAGGTTGCGCTTTTTCGTGTCAGCGCAGTACAGCTGCAGGAGCACGTCGCGCTTGTTCGCATCCGACTGGAACGCTTTCTCGACCTTCGCGCCGACGAGCGATTGCATATCCATGACCACATAATGCACATCAACACTGGAAAGCTCAAGCGCCATACGCCTCGATGATACGACGGTCGTTTTAAAGGTATAGGCGAGAAATAGCACCAACACATCTGGAATCAACATCATCAGAGCAGGCGCTGCCTTGGCACAAAATCCGAGGGCGGAGTATTCGCGAAGCGAATCTTGCGACGCCCGAGACAGTGTTGCCAAGGACAATATACCCGCCGCAGCACTAGAGAAAGAATAAACAGGCATCCGCGAACCATTTCACCGCAGCACGTTTCCATTCCACGAAGATTCATTGGCTGCTGTGCTTCGACCGTTCATTTGTCTGCAGATTCAAACCCGCAAGAACACCTTATCAGAACCATGTTAGGTATTCTTTATTTATATACGCGTGATGGGTGCCTTTTAACGAAGTCTTCGCAGAGTGAGTTGACAAGGTGACGATAATGACCTCAACATATCAGAAGGGGATATTTCTGCTGTTAATCGTGGCATTGATGGGCGTGACATTTGTTTCCGCAGAGTTCTACGACACCAATACTCCATATCTACGGATCACCGTAGAAGAAGTCACCCCTGAGCCGGTGGAGCCGGGGCAAGACTTGGTGGTAAAAATACGATTAAGCAATGAAGGAGGTAAGGTGGCAGAAGACGTCTCCCTCAAGCTGAACGCCGAGTTTCCGTTCTTTGTGAAAACGGAGAGCAATAACTTCGAAGACAAGAAGACGCTGTGCGTTGGCTGTTCAATAAGTAACACCTACTATCTGATTGTTGATGCTAACGCCAAATCTGGACTGTACCCCTTGACGGCGGACATATATTCTGGCTCTATGCTAATTACCCCTTCGGAAACAATAAATATCAAAATTGTCGGTAAACCAGATATTGTCTTAAGAACGGACGCAATAGCTGCGAACGTTTCTCCCGGAGATATGTTCGTCGTGTCCTTTGATGCGAAGAATATCGGAACAGGGATTGCAAGAAACATAAAAATTACGCCACAATCAGACAGCTTCTTGATGCTCGGATCGAACATCAACCTACTCAATGAGCTGCTTCCCGAACAGACAATATCGTTCAGTTCTGAGTTCATGGTCAAAGAAAGCCTCTCGCCCGACACCTATAAGTTCCCCGTGAAGTTGGACTATGTGGATGAACAAGGCAACAGCCACACAACGAGTTTTGATATCGGAATAAACGTATTGAATAAAGCGGATCTCAGCATCCAGAGCATAAAGATAAAGCCGATAATGCCCACGCAACTCGACGATGTTCACATGGCAGGGATAATCGAGAACACTGGCGGGGGGAACGCAGATAAAGTGACTGTCGAGCTCATGACTGCTGAGGGAAAAGCATACAAATCATTCATCGGCCAACTGAAAGCAGATGATGATGCACCGTTCTATTTCGATGCGAAACCTGACGCCGCAGGCATGCGGACTGCGACATTGAAAGTCACCTACAACGACGATTTCGGACTACACACGTTCGAAACCGCGGTGTCGCAAGAAGTAAGGAAACCGACAAACAACCTATTGCTGATTATCGCAGTGATTGCTCTGGTTGTCGCAGGAAGCGCATATTTCTACTTCAAGAAAAAGTCGTGATGCTATGAATAAAAACGACTTGAAAGTAATCTCTTTCCTGGCGTATAAGAATATCTCCAAGAGCAAGGCCACATTCTTCGTGATTGTCGCGGTCATGGCGATGAGCTTCTTGTCAATCACGTTCTTTGCAGCGATTATCGACGGGTTAGGTTATGAATTCGAAGAAGGAATGATTCGAGGGTTGACTGGACATCTGATGATCGAACCTTCCGCAGACAGCAGATATCTGGAAAACGCCGATAGTATGGTGGGTAAGATCAAAAAAATCCCCGAGGTGGTGGGCGTCTCTAAAAGGGTTGAAGCGAGTGCAGTGGCAACGCACAAGACTATCCAATTAGGCGTCCCCATATTCTTTGTGAACCCGGATGATGAGCGGCAAGTCTCCCGGTTCTCGGAAAGCGTGGTGCTTGGAGACTACCTTTCAAGGAAAGACAATGCTGAACTCATCATCGGGACTGATCTCGTGGAGGCATATACTCGAGAAGACGATGCCAAGAAAAGTCTCGATGTCACAGTAGGCGATACAATACAACTAAGCTTCAGCAACGGCATGGTCAAAGAATACAAGATAAAGGGGATATTCAAGACAGGCTCGCAATTCAGCGATAACAACATACTCATAAACTACGACGACTACGAAGATATCTTCCACGAGTCAGATGTCGCGAGCGCGATACTGGTCGCACTACCAAGCAGGGGACGTGAAGAAGAGTTCACGAGAAAGATCATCGACCTCGGGGTCACAGACCAGATAAACCCTTGGCAGAGCAAGATGGGAAAAGTGAAGCAATTCATCGGTAGTTTGCAGATAACAAACACCATCACAGGGGTAGTGGGTCTTTTCACTGCATTCGCGACTATCTATATCATCATATTCATCAATGTCACGAACAAACGAAAACAGATAGGCATACTCAAAGCGGTCGGGATTAAAAAAGAAATCATCCTGGGTTCATACGTCCTGCAATCACTCATCTACGGGGTTGCAGGCGTGGTCATTGGCATCATTGCGATGCAAGGGTTAATCGCCCTATTGACCGTGTACCCGCTATCGATGCCAATAGGGAATGTGGTTCCTATTCTGACGACGAACAGACTCGTCACCACGGCAATAACATTGATACTCGCGTCCATTGTGGCATGGTTCTTCCCCTCGAAAAAAGCGGCGAACGACAATATCTTAGAGGCGATATTCGGTGGATGATCTATGAACAAAGTGATAATATCCGCGAAAAAGGTAGAACGAATATATTCTAATGGCATAGTCAGAACATATGCCCTCAAAGATGTCAGCGTTGATATTCAACAAGGGGAGTTTGTAGCGATAATGGGACCGTCGGGTTCGGGAAAGAGCACGCTACTCCATCAGCTTGGTCTACTCGACAATCCCACGAATGGGAGTATCTTGATAGATGGGGAAGACGTCGTGCAGTTATCTGACGACACAAGGACACGATTTCGGCTCGAAAAGCTAGGATACGTCTTTCAGAGCTACAACCTCATACCCGAACTGACCGCGCTCGAAAACGTGTATATCACTCCGATGGCCCGCGGCATGCCTGAGGAAGAATACACTGCGAAAGCGAAAGAAATGCTGACAAAAGTCGGTCTCGGAGACAGAATGGATCATTACCCTTCAGAACTTTCCGGCGGACAACAACAACGCGTGTCGATCGCACGAGCTCTCGTCAATAAACCGAAAATTTTATTTGCTGACGAGCCAACAGCAAACCTAGACTCCGATTCATCGGCCGATACCATCAGATTATTCAGACAACTCAACAAAGAGATTGGTCAGACAATTGTGATGGTGACGCATGAGGAGAATGAGGGAAAACAAGCCGATAGAATTATCTGGATTAAAGATGGGATCATTGACAAGGCGAAAAAATGACTGTCTCAGCGATAAAACACATAACGGTCAATGTCGAGATACCTCCCGGCGTGGCGATCGGCGATTTAAGCAGAAAATACCCTGCCATCCCATTCAATATCATTAACGGCCATTGGATATCATCGGATGAACGCGTACTGTACATCACGTGCAAGGATTGGACGAAAGCATATTTCGAGTACCTCAACTCTCACTCCACGGTAAAGCACATTGAGCAAATCGGAAATGTTGCTAAAATCCGCATCAAATCGAGTTTTTTGAAAAAGTTCGAACAGAAAGAGATGACGATACTCTACCCAACATTTCTGCAGAATGGCTTGCACAAAATAGACTTCCTCATCAACCAACAGCAAATGGACTCGCTGAAAAAAGCAATACCTGGCGTCACCATACTCAAGATAGCTGATTCTTACAAAGCTGCATTGAAGCTCACTGACCGCCAGGAGGCGATTGTTTGGAAAGCCTATGGCCTCGGGTATTTCAAATATCCTCGAGATATAACACTCACCGATTTAGCAAAACTTCTGAATATCTCGAAAGCGACCTTAAGCCAAACATTAAGGACTGTTGAGAACCGAGCAATAAAACAACTTCTAGAAAAATAATATTATTCAACACCGCTACCCAGTGTCTTGATTAACGTGACGCCCCAGACGCAAAGGATTCGAGATGTCTTTGAATCCTTGTGCCATGATACAGATTGTCCTCGGCAACCCGCGAGTATATCCGCCGCAGCGCTAGAGAAAGAAAGAACAGACATCCGCGAACCATTTCACCGCGGCACGTTTCCATTCCACGAAGATTCACGGACAGCCGGCCGAGAGATATCGACAATCTCTGCGGCATCCGCTTTGTACAAGAGGAAACTCTCGACCTCACGATCCCAAGGGTGCGCGCTTACACGATCATCTACTGCGACATATAACATCGCCCCACGTTCCATCATACTCTTCAGTTTGGACGGTGCGCGAATCGCATGATCTGTGTAATGGATCAGGTCTATTTCAGGAACGCTCATCTTGAGAACATGGAATTGTTTCTGTTTCGCACCAGGGGAGAACTTACCGAAATGTCTTCCGACCGCTATAGCGACATCCTCATGGTACGATACCGATACAAACGGGGAGGCCGGATTCTCGCCGTGAAAATGCAATTCGGCCAGTTCGCTGCAATATGCCGATAACAGAGCGTCTTCGACGTATTGTATCGCCGATTCTGCTTGTCTAACGCCGTTCAGGAGGTTCGACGCCACACCTTCGTTTCGCACCGACGCCGCTTCTGCATCGGTCAACATCGTTCCTCTCCAGACGATTCTATTTCCAAGATGCTGTTTGAATCGCGCTCTAACGCTCAAGTAGTCATACGTGTTCGCATCTTCCGTCTGCAGGAACTCCAAGAGTTCAGGAAGATGAGTCATCACGCCGAGATCGAGGTTCAACTGCGACAGCTGCGGATACTTGTCGGCGAATATACCATGCACAGTGACTATTTCAGGGGCGTCTCCCCACGCACCGATGCGTTTGCTCCAGTTTGCTGCGCCGTATGACTGTCCAGAATAACAACCCATCATCGCACGACACAGCTCATCTCTTGCATGCGTGCCGCTAGCGCATAGCATACTCTCAAGCACTGCTGTGTCTCCGACACGCGCGACGGATGCATCTGTACCTCGAAATCTTCCCACAGACTACACATAGGACTACGCAGTTATAAATATTTCTAAAAGTAACCACTAAACAGTAACTACATAACATCGCGCGCAGACAAATATTGTAATTAATACACAAAGTATATGAATGAGCACACGCACCCACATAGCGATAGGAAAGGCAGAAAAAGCACCCCTTGATACGAGACACGAAGGTGAATGCATGAACAACGTCCCACTCATCATCCCGACACCCTGCGGCTACCAATTCGCGCAGCAGATATACAAACACCTCGTGAAGACATACCTGCCACGACGCAAACAGACAGGCAAGGGAGTCTGGGTGGCGACGGAGATGATAGTCTTCGCGGACACAGACCAGATGACGAAAATCCTGCACCACATCCGCGGGTGCGACGCATACATCATCGCAGACATGCAGAGCGCCGCGACCATACTGCCTACAGAGACGATAGACGACAGACCGCCAAGCCACCGCATAAGCATGCAGCATGACAACTACACCGTCTACCATGACGACAAAGAGCTCGCTGTATCACCGCGCAAAGTATCGGTGCCGAGAAACTTCGACATGCTGCTCTCCGTCATCGACGCGACGAGGAACGCGGTCAAAGAGAACGGCCGCATCACAGTAGTCTTGCCATTCTTCCCGAGCAGCCGCCAAGACCGACGCGGAGGACGCTTCAGCCTGGACCTCAAACGCCGCTGCGTCGCGCTCGAGAAAGCCGGAGCGGATCACATACTCACGATCGACGTGCACAACGAGAGCGCGGTGGAGAACGCCTTCGAAGAGCGCACAGGACTCGACAACCTCTACGCACGGCACTCGGTGCTCATGTTCCTGCACGCGAACCGCGATATGCAGAACGCGTACTTCGCATCGCCCGACGCGAGCGCGTTCAAACGCAACCTGCACTACGCAGAAGAGTTCGAGGTGGGAGTGGGATTCCTCTACAAACACCGCACCAAACCCAATGTGGTAGAGAAAGTCCTCGGCTTCGGCGGGAGCAAAGAGGACATCATCGGCAAGGACATCTACATGGTGGACGACATGATAGACACCGCAGGCACCATCATCCAAGCGGCGTACTACCTGCGCGAGTGCGGCGCAAAATCAGTGCGCATCATAGCGACGCACGCAGTCTTCTCGCCCCCGGCGCTGAGACGACTCGACGCGGCGCACGAGAAACACATCATCCAAGAGGTCATCGTCACCAACAGCATCACGCACCCAAGCGATGTGGCGGCGAAACCCTGGCTGACGATAGTGGACGTCGCGAAATACTTCGCGAAAGCGATCGACCGCCTCAACAACGGCGAATCCATCAGCGCGCTCCTCGAGGACGAAGAGGAGTAGCGTCAAACCTTTAAATGCGGCGAGACTCCCATAAACATGGAACACGCGCTCTACGCATTCTCTGGCGATCCCATCACCTACGGCCATATCGACATCATCGAACGTGCAGCGAAGATAGCGAATCGACTGACGGTCGGAATAGGCGCAAATCCTGATAAGAAATATCTCTTCTCCCTCGATGAACGCACCGGTATGGCGCGTCAGGCGGTCGCGCACCTCCCGAACGTCGAAGTGACGCCGTTCGACGGATTGCTCGTCGACTACGCATGCGAGCACAGCATCCCAGTCATCATCCGCGGACTGCGCAACGGCGAAGACCTCAATTACGAGCTCCTCCTGCACCAAGGCGGACAGACGCAACGCCTCGGCATCGAGACAGTCTTCCTGCCGCCTGACCAAGCGAAAGTCCACATCAGCTCGAGCATGGCCAAAGCAATCCAGAAAGAGCAAGGACTCGTGCACGAACTCGTCCCGATGCCGGTGAAGCAGGCGCTCGAGGCCAGACTCTCGGGACAGTACATTCTCGGCGTCACAGGCACCATAGCCGCGGGAAAATCATACGCGTGCGAACGACTGCTTGAATTCGGCGCACGGCGCGGCACGGCGGTACATAACATCGACCTCGATAAGATAGGCCACGATATCCTCAGCGCCCGCACCGAACCGCTCTACGATGAGACGCGAAAGCGCATCATCTCCCGTTTCGGGGACGGCATCTGCAAGGACGACGGCATGATAGACCGAAAACGCCTGGGCGAGATAGTATTCAGCGACAACTCCCTGCTGCGGGAGCTCAACGAGATGATGCGCACACCGCTCTTGCTGCGCTTGCGCAAGGAGATGTACGGCAAGAAAGGAGTACTGCTCTTTAATGCCGCGCTCATCGCCGAAGCGGACATGCTCTTCCTCTGCAACAACAACGCGCTCGTCATCACCGTCAACGCGGAGACCCAAGAACGACGCCTCCGCGAGCGGGGCCTCGATGACAAGCAGATCGCGCGTCGCCTCGCGAGCCAGTACAACGAGCAACAAAAAATATCCGTTATACGCAACGCCATCGACAGAGACCGGCACGGGGATGTATGGCTGCACGATACTTCGGGCGCAGAGCACCGAGTGGCGGACGACCACCTGGCGGAGACATTCGACCAGATACTCGCTCGCATGGGGTGCAAATGAGTCTCACCGATATCGATGACTTCAACGCGTGGTTCCGGGACTACTGCCGTTTCGTCGGTACGCTGGGCAACATCGATCGCGAAGCCAAAAAGATCGCTGCATGTTATACGCAAAAAGGAAGACACTACCACAATCTGCGCCACATCCTCGATATGCGCGACGCATTCCTCGCGAATCCCATGCCACGCGACGCTAAAGCGCTCGAATTTGCGATCATGATGCACGACGCGGTGTACGACCCGAAGCGCCATGACAATGAAGAACGCAGCGCAAAACTCGCGACTGAGGTCGCTTCGCGGCTCTTCATGCCAAAGAGCGTCATCGAGCTTGCGCCGGAGATGATTCTTGCAACGGACCATAAACGCGCTCCGGAGAGCGACGCCGCGCGCCACCTCGTGGATCTCGACCTCCTCATCTTCGCGATGCCACGCAACCGCCTGCTCGAATACGACGACGGCATCCGCGCGGAGTACAGGTACGTCGATGAAGAGACATACCGGCGCGTCCGTGCCGACGTGCTCGGGAGATTCGAAGCACGTTCCCCGCTCTACCTCCGACCTTGTTTCGCGCAATACGAGACGATCGCGAAAGAGAACTTGCGGTTCTTGCGCGAAAGGCTGCTTTCGGAGAAGTGACGCTATCTCTTCGCGCGCCGGAGCGCCGGCCTGCCGCGCAGATGCGGCACGAGATGCTCCAGATTCTTGACGGAGATATCCGGTCTCGCCACGCTCAAGTGGCTCGGCCAATCCGGCCTGTCGATGAACGCTGTGTGCATCCCTAGACTGTTGCCGNNCGATGACAAGAGTCTCTTCCGGCCGAACCTTGAACTCCTTGAGTATCGCCGAGAAAGCCTCTCGCTTCTCCTTGAACGTGGGGACGTGGTACACCTTCGCGAAATGAGGACGGAGCTTGAGATGGCGTATCTTCGCGCGCTGGAGCGTTATCTCACCACGCGTGACGAGAACTTTCCGTAAGGGAACGTCGAGTATCGCCTGCGCGTCCGAATAGAGCCGCAACTTGCTGACATCGACCGCGTCGTACGCCGCTATCGCTATCGCTTTCCGCCTTTCGTCGAGCGGTTCGATGCTGGAGCGGAAGCTCTTCTTGCCGAGCTGCTTGCGCAAGTGATCGAGAAGCGCGGGATCGACACCATCGTCACGTAACGCTTTGACGGCCTTCTCCCATTGGTGTTTCGAGAGCGAATGGAACGTATCGCAGAGCGTGTTATCGAGATCGACGATAAGGAGCTTCACGCCGGAAAGATCGATGGACGGTTTAGACGGCATCGATGCTGCGCTGGAGATTTCCCGTTAAGAGCTTTTCGGTACGGCTTTCTGCGAGTTTTTGAACGCCTCTTGCTCAATCGCAAGCTCACGCAGACGGTCATCGAGAAGCGGCGTCACATAAGGCGCGAGTTCCGAGTAATGCGGGTGCATGAACGCTATCTTGACCATCGGAGGAGTCACATAGCAACCGAGCACTCCGACCCAGCCGCTCCATATACCGGCGTAGCCCACGGTGTCGTGCGCATAGCGTATGGCGTATTCATTGTCGACGTCCCATCGGTCGATGGCCCGTTCCATGGCGTGCAGACGCACGCTCCGGGTATCGCGATCGAGCGTGTCGTGGATCTGCACATCGCCGTAGAGGAGAGGATGGTTGCGCGCCGAGAGCGCTATGCGCTTCAAGGTCTTGCGATTGGTGTTCGAGAGGTCGTAGACCCACTCAGAGCGTTGCTTCCTTTCCAGCGGGAGAAGTGATATCGCCATGGAATACGGGAATCTATCGCCGCTTAAAGAGCTTTCGCATCACATTACTCTTAGGCAATAAGTGGTATTGTTGTGGCCTTGGCGTGCTCTCAGACAATCGAGATGGGCGCGCCCCTCGATTGTCGAAAAAGGACTGCGCGAGGGAGATGTTCNNAGATGTTCTCCCTGCGCAAGAAATCAAGGATTTCTTCGCGTCATAGATGCGCCGCCACAACAAGCAAAACGTAGCGATTTGTCTAAGAGCCGCATCACATAGCATTATCGCTGAGCACGTCACGCATAGAGAGCCTGTCGATCGCCCGACGCACCGCGCGGGAGAGCTTCACGGGATCGTGGCGCGCGAAGCATGGCTTGCCATGCTTGAGGAATGATTCATCAGTCACCAAGTCATCGCCTATGACCAGGAGACTATGGCTATCCTCGAGGTCCATTGTGACTGGAGCGGCGTTCTCGAGCGCGTACGCGGCCAGTCTGTCCGGAGAGAACGCGCCGGTGTTCGCGATGACGGCGTCGATGCCTACACCCTCTAGCGCCTCCTGGACACGGCGCAGCATGTCGTTGGCGCTGAACCCTGTGGTATCACCGTGCTTCGTCATCGTGTTCGTCACGAGGATGATCCTCGCGCCGTTCTCTTTCGCCGAACGCAACGCTTCCTGCATGCCGTCGACGATGAGATTCGGCAGTATGCTGTGGTGCAGGCCGCCGGGGCCGATGATGATGTAGTCGGCACTCTCGAGGACTTCACGCGTCTTCTCAAAGAGCTGCGCAGGAGGGTCGAGCGCGATGGCGGCGATGGGCTGCGAGAGATCGCGATGCTCGTCGTAGAGGTTCCCTTCGCCGCGGATCTCCTTGCCGTCCGCGAGGCGCACGACGATGTTGCTGTTCGTGAGCGTCACAGGGTACACCTTCCCTTTGATGCGGAGGGTGCGCTCCATCGCTTCGATCGCGGCGTATTCATCGCCGGTGATATCCTTGAACGCCGTGAGGCNNGCAGATAACCGAACTCGTCGCGCAGTTTGCCTGAGTTGCTGCCCGAGTCCATCATGGTGACGATCGCGGAGAGCTGCGCTTCGGGGAGTCCCTCCTTGAGACCGGAGAGCTCAGCATGCAGCCCTGTGCCGCCGCCGATGCAGACGATATGCGGAGTCTTATTCCAAACGTGCATATTGCACCTCATACGATTCAGCGTGGTCGCCACGCAGGAGCTGTTGATTCAACCTATCCATGTGCTTGCGTACATTTACGAGTGCATCGAACGAGAGAATATATGCATCGAAACCATCTTCCCGTCGGACTCCCGGACGAACCGACTGGACGGTGCGCATCCCTAAGGTTTTCGCGGCCGCCAGTTCAGAACGGGGATTATCACCGATGACGACAACGTCTTGCGATGCAACTCCTTCGTGGAGTCGTATGGCACGAAAAATATCGAGTTTTCCTTTTCGGGCGGATAAATTGTCAAGCGAGTCGATAAGTACCGCTTCAAAATATGGTAATATACCAGTGATGTGTATCTTGCTCATCTGGAAGCGATAGAATCCGGTGGAGACGAGGTATCGCTTCATATCCAGTGCCTCAAGCGCATCCATGTCTCCGTAAGTACTTGTGCTTGGTGGAGCTACCAATCTTGCGTACGCTGATCGCATGCAGCTCACTGTCGTAGATGGTAGCGTGTACCGATTCATCACCGTGTCGAAGTTCTCCTGCATAAGTTCCCTGCGTAAGGATTCTAATTTGCTTCCATCCAGCGGAGCGGACTCTCGTGCAACTTTCAATACAGGATCCAAGATATCTTCGCCTTGCGAATAGGTATCGATACAACACAGATCAAGATCGAATATCGCCACTTTAAGCATATAATAGGGGACGCCGACGGCGGTATATAATGATTATTAACAATTTTTTACTACAACTAAAAAAGTTTTTATAGTAGTGAGCGATTACCGCGACGATGCAGATCATCGACGGCCCGCGCCAAGTCACCTGCGCCGAACTCCTCCCTTCGCAGATGCGGGCGATGACGAGTCCTCTCGCCACACGCATCCTGCGGCTTCTCGCCGCGCGCCCAAACGGGATGTACCCGGCGGCGATAGCGAAAGAGCTGCGCGAAGAGCAGCAGAAGATATACTATCATTGCCGCCGCATGGTGAAGGAGCGCATCTTGATAGTCGACCATGTCGAGGATGCTCGCGGCGGCATCGCGAGGTCGCTCGCTTTGCGCGCCGGCGCGTTCGCAGTGCGATGCTCCGAATACACTCCTGCGGCGCGCACGCTTCTCGTGCGACCGGATCATGCGGCGTTCCTCGCGCCGTTCGTGCACGACGGAGAGCTCCATGCGACGATCGTCGTCGGCAGCCCCGACCCCCACGGACCGCAAGGAGCGCGCAGCCGCGACGTGCATTATGCGGTCGATCTCGGGCTCTTCTTGGGATCGTTCCTGACGACGCCCGCGCCGCAGTCGGTCGTGCTCGATACCGAGCTGCGCGAGTGGAACCGCAATCTCATCGTCGTGGGCGGAGTCGTGGTGAACAAGGCCGCGGAGCGCATCAACACGCGGTCGCCCATCTTCTACGACACCCATGCACGGACGTTCCGTGGCGCGGACGGCACGGTGTTCGATGGCGAGACTGACGGTATCATCGTCAAGATGCCGAATCCGTTCGCGCGCGGCAAATGGATACTGCATATCGCAGGCAAGCACGCCGCAGGCACCCGCGCCGCGATGCTCGCGCTCCTCACGCACTTCGACGATATATGCGGCGAAGCACCGAAGGGGCGGATAGTGCCGCGCTCGGTGATCGTCCGCGGCATCGATGCGGATAGCGACGGCATAGTCGATACGGTGCGCATCCTCAACAAGGCATAGCTCGCGGCCAACGATGGCTTCTATCCACAACACGGACTACGGATTCTCATCGTTATTTCCGGAATATTTACGGCATACTGGCAAGAACCGGAGATTCTCCGGAAATCGCCGTAGGATTTCGGAATATTTATAACCATTTATCAGTGGTTACACTTGCGATAAGCATATAAGCCCGCGTCGGCTCCTCTTCACCCCAAGGAGAGACGTCACAACCACACAGGCGTCTTCCCGAGGGAACACCTTGAAATCGACCGACTTGCGGATTCTCACCCACCTACGCCAAGACGCGCGCATGAACCTGACCACCATCAGCCGCAAGACCGGCATCCCCGTGAGCACCATCTTCGACAAACTACGCACCTTCGAGGACGGCGTCGTCTGCCGCTTCACAGCGCTCGTGGACTTCGCAAAGCTAGGCTACCCTGTGCGCGCGAACATCTTCCTCAAAGCGGACCCGATATCCCGCGACCCGCTCAAAGCATACCTGCTCGCGCACGACCGCGTGAACAACCTCTGGCGCGTGAACAACGGTTACGACTACGCGGCAGAATGCCTCTTCGCATCGATCAAGGAGGCAGAGGAAT
>DUGD01000053.1 GCA_013331575.1 Candidatus Woesearchaeota archaeon | reverse complement strand
CCAAAAGGCGTGCTTGATCCCGCTCTCGGTCCCACCGTCAACCCGCCGTATCTCTACCGTATTCTTCCGGGTGATGATATGAACGGTCAACAAGGTCAGACATATGCTTTACGAGAAGTTGACGGAAAGACGCTTGCGCTCATCAACCAATACGGGTTTGGCCGTGTCTGCGACCTGACCAGTTTCCGGGCAGGACAACAACTTGCGGATGAGTACGGCCAGATCGAATGTGTGCTGCCTGACGACGGATTCCTGAGTGAGTTCTTCGCACAAGAAATGATTGTCGGCGATGAGTATGTATACGCTGTCTCGCGCAGTTCTCCTAGTCCGGGTACATTCAATCGTAAACTCCGCGTTTATGATTTCCACAACCAGCAACCGATCGATAGCATCGACCTTCCGCCAAGCAACGTTGATAGTCTCAAACTCACAACGCTCGACGATTCGACAGGGAGATATTTCTTCTTGTACGGCGAGTTCTCCGAGTCTCCGGCTCCGTACTCAATTATCTACGCATACAAATTGGACGGCGAGGCACTTGTCCCGATAGTGAATGGTCTCAGGATTGAAGGGCGCACGATGGCTGCGATGACGCCCATGGTTGTTGATGGTAACATACTGTTGTTATCGCCAGGACCTACTTTGCATATCTACGCGCTAGATGATCTTAAGAACGGCATTGTACGCAATATTTATGCGGGTGATTCCGCCGCACTTCAAACTGTGCACGGTTACTTTGCGAAGAAAGGCCATTATCCGTTGATGGCGGCGTACATGAAAGATGACACTGCGTACATATACCTTCCCGCGTTATATCCTTCGTGCGATGGAGGGGAGCCGAACTGCATCGAATCGAACCTCCAAGTCTGGACTTTCGGACCCGAATCGATAACGTGGTCATAGCCACTTGGGTCGCTGGATGGTTGCTGCATTGTTCCTGTCGGTCATCCTGTCTCCAGGAATGCCTCGAGCGCTTCCAGCGCCCGTTTCCGATGGCTTATGGCGTTCTTCTCATCCCCTAGCATCTCCGCATAGGTCTTGGTGTGGCCGTCGGGGATGAAGACGGGGTCGAAGCCGAAACCCGACTCTCCGCGTGGCGGCACGACGGTCCCTTCGATCGTGCCTGTGAAGAATTCCGGCGTGTCCACTCCGGGGCGTAGGATGCCGATGCAGCACAGCGCTCGCGCCTTGTCCGTGCCGAAGGCATGTGCGAACGTCACAAGCCCCGGTCGACCTATGGTCTGATTGAAGAATTTGATGAGCGGCCCGGGGAGTCCCGTGTCGCCTATCCAGAACGATACGTCCTCGACCATGATGATCGTATCGCGGACGTCATTGTCGGTTTTCAATCTCTCGCGTGCGACAGCGAGTTTCTGGGTGATTATCTCCTCCGGGTCGAGACTCTGGATCTCAGGAAGGTCGATATCAAGTCTTTCGACATCGTGATCGTGCAGTATGGCGGCGGCCTCTTCCATCTTGTGCTTGTTTCCCGTTATGAAGATGATGCGCATATGCATGTATGGCTAACGGCTGTTTATATTGTTTGCGCGCGGATGGTGTTTAGGCATAAGGCGTTTGTTGTGGCCTTAGTCACTTCGTTCCTTGGTTCGCTCGGAAATCGTAGATTTCCGGCGTCCCAAGAGCTTCGCTCTTGAGGATGCCTACGTTGTAGTCAAACCTTGGCGCAGAAGCAGACTGCCGTCATTTGGCCGCAGCCGACGGCAGTCGCACAAGGACTGCGTCACAAAAGCGCCGCCACAACAAGACAAGAGTCGGTGATTTGCCTAAGGGCTGCGCGGATGGTGTTTAGGAAGACGAGGCATATCGGACAATGCTCTGGTGTGGGCTAGTTCGCGGCCGATGCAGCACAGGATACTTTTTTATACCCCTCACGCTGCCGCGTGAAGATGGCAGACAAATGTGCATCCTGCGGGGGAGTCCTGGAAGAGGTATTTCTCGACAAAATCGATGGCACGTACTTACGTGATCGCAAGGGGAAGAAGCGTGCTGTGTGCGCTGTCTGCCAATCGAAGCACTCCATTGACGATCTGCGCGCGAAGCTATGACTCGGTGCGTCGCGCGCACCAAGAACCTGCTTGTCATCGCATTGTGCGTGGTGCCTGCGATGCAGGATGCGTTATGGCTCGCGTTCGCGGTGCCTGCCCCGTGTCTTTCAAATGATTTATATCGATACTGATATATCTTTATTGATATATCTATGAAGATATATTATATGCGATATATTTATATAGATATATCTTGCCCGATATAGTCTATGCCCCTCTACGCGCAGGTCCACCCGTNNAAGCTCTCGGAGCAACCCCACACCGGATACTCGCTCGCAAAATCGATCGAGCAGAGCACCGGTCGTCGTCCGAGCTGGGGCAGCGTATATCCGCTCCTAGTCCATCTGAAAGAGCGAGGACTCACCACCATGTCGTCGCAAGGCCGCAAGAAGGTGTATGCGATCACCCCCGCGGGCAAACGCATCGCGCAAGGATTCAAACGCGACCACGATACGCTCATACAGAAACTTATGCTCAACGGCAAAGCGGTCTGCGCGATAACGGGAGACGACCCTGAGATGATGCTCGAGCTATTCGAGCGGATGCGACGCGGTGAGAATCCGTTCGGACCAGTGGCGACGGACATCGTCGATTTGCGCGATACGATCCTTGCGATGGCAAGCGACGGACGCCTCAAACGGAATCAGCAAGCGACACGCAAGATACTGGGCGACACCAAGGCGCGCCTGGAGCGATTGAAATGACCACGATACAACCAACGAAACTCGCCAATAAGGCTGCCTCAGGCAAGCATAGGGACTCCAAGGGTTCAGCCATCATCGAACTACGCGATGTGTGGAAGATATACACGATGGGCGATAACCAGGTGCAAGCGCTGCGCGGCATCAACCTCTCGGTGAAACGGGGCGAATTCGTCGCCATCATGGGTCCCAGCGGCAGCGGCAAATCGACCG
>DUGD01000050.1 GCA_013331575.1 Candidatus Woesearchaeota archaeon | reverse complement strand
TCATGGAGATCCAGGAGTGGGGCCGCGACCGTTTGCCGGCAGGACCTGCCATCGAAGAGAGCGACGAGATCATCATGGTCGAAGGCCGCGCGGACGTCCTGAACCTGCTCAAGCACGGCTTCAAGAACGTCGTCAGCATGAACGGGACTTCCATCCCCGAATCGGTGAAGGACCTCTGCCGCCAGAAGATAGTGACCGTCTTCGTGGACGGCGACCGCGGCGGCGATCTCATCATCAAAGAACTCCTCGAGACCACGGAGATCGACTTCGTGACCAAAGCCCCCGACGGTAAAGAGGTCGAGGAGCTCGCCAAGAAGGAGATCCACAAGGCACTGCGCGCACGCATCGCGGGCGAACAGTACAAGATGGACTTCCGCGGCGGAGTCAGCATCATCAACGAGCGCCGCGCCAAAGCGGAGTACGAGGTCGGAGTGGACCAGGTCGCCGAGACCAACGCCACGAAGCCCCAGCCGATGGAGCCGCGCTCCGAACAGCCCCGCCGCGACGAACGCGGACGCGACGATAGAGGACGCGGACGCGACGAACGACCATCACGCGACGACACAAGAGGACGCGGACGCGACGAACGACCATCACGCGACGACACAAGAGGACGCGAAGCGCCCCGCGATGATAGAGGACCGCGCCGCGACGATATGAGACGCGACGCGCCCCGCGAGAGCACGCCGGCGCCCATAGCGCCGAAGGCGAACGAGTTGACGACCGAGACGAAAGCGCAGATCGGCAAATTGCTTGAGGACCTCCTCGGCACGCACGGCGCGTACGTCCTCGACTCGAACCTGAAGATCCTCGGCAAAGTGCCGGGGTCCGAGCTCACAGGCACGATAAAGGCGCTCAAGACCGGCATGCACGCAGTCGTCTACGACGGCGCGATCGACACCGAACTCGTGAGCACCTGCGAGCAGAACGGCATCAACTTCCTGGCAGGCATGAGCGCGAGCGCGAAAGGCAACCGCACCAAGGTCCTGACGGCCGAAGAGCTACTGTAGAGTTCATTTTTTCTTCTTCTCTTTTTTGTTTCTATTCACGCAGTCTATAGCGCATTGAACAAGTACCCTATCAGTACAATCCCCGCAGCGACCACACCGAAGAATATCAGTATCAAACGCAGTTTCATCACGCGGCGCAGAATGATGGCTTCGGGGAAAGACAACGCAGACGTCGCCATGATGAACGCGAGCGTAGTCCCCAGCGGAACTCCTTTCTCAACGAGCGATTGCGCGACGGGGACGAGCGCTGCGCTGCTCGCATAGAGCGGGACGCCAAGTAATACTGCGAGCGGTACGGAGAATATGCCGGTGCTCGACATCATCGATGTGAAGAACGACTCCGGCACCATGTTGTGGATGATCGCGCCCAAGGCAACGCCTGCGAACACCCAGAGCCAAAGTTTCTTCGTTATAGTCAACGCCTCATCATAGCCGAAACGGATGCGCTGCGAGAATGCGGTGTAGACAGGCTCTTTTGTCTGGCGCTTAACGATGTCGTTCACAAGATATCTCTCGACACCCATCCGCCCGAGCACCATGCCCGCGATTACGCCGAGGAGTATCCCGAAGACGATGTAGAGCACGGTTATCTTCCAGCCGAACGCGACGAGCATGAGCACCGCCATGTATTCATTCACGATGGGCGAGGTGATGAGGAACGAGAGCGCCACACCCAGCGGCACACGCGCTTCGAGAAATCCCATGAAGACAGGAATGGATGAGCATGAGCAGAACGGAGTGATGGCGCCGAAAAGGGATGCGCCGGTGTGAGCGACAAGAGGGTGTTGTTTCGCGAACGCTTTCTGCAATCGCTTCGCCGATATGTATGTGCGCAGCGTTCCGATGAGAAATATCGCCAAGAACAAGAGGACAATAATCTTAATGTAGTCCTCGATGAAGAAGAGAAGCGCTTCGTTCACTTGCAGCCACCGTTGCAGCAGCACTTCTTAGATTTCTTCTCCAGCTTCTCATCTATCTTATCCATCATCTTGGAGAATATCCCCTTCTTCTGTTTCTTCTCACTCACCGCCATACGTTACCTCAATTGTAGCAATTTTCTCATCGGCACAGGATCGGCGATGCAGCACCTGAGGTACTTGCCGTCCTTTTTCGTCTTCACTATGCCGGCCTGCGCGAGGATCTGCACATGACGGAAGACGACCGACTGGTCTTTCCCGACGTGTTCCGCGATATCGCAGATGCAAGTGCATTTGCCGTGCAGGAGCAAAGAGACGATACGAAGCCGCACAGGGTCGCCTAGCGCCTTGAAATACCTCGCCCGTTCATCAAGAGCATTCATTTGCTCATTTGTGCAAATGTGCAAGTATATAAATCTTCTCAACCCCACCGTCGGATTTAAAAAGCCCCCCTCCCTCTCAAGCGATAATGGCCCGCAAGCAGAAGGAGGAATGGAAGGTCTACAACAGCGTGTTCGACAACTTCACGAACCGCCGCGTCTTCACACTCTCCACGCAAGGGTACTTCCACGAGCTACGCAGCACCATCGGCCCCGGCAAGGAGGCCATCGTCTTCTCCGCAGCCAAGACATCGCGCGATGCCGACGGCGCGATAGCGGTCAAGATCTACCGCCTCGAGACGGCGGGCTTCAAGAAGATGTACGATTACCTGCGCGTCGACCCGCGCTTCTCGAAACTCGGCAAGACGAGCGTAGGCGATCCGCGACGACGCACCATCTTCTCGTGGACCGAACGCGAGTATCGCAATCTCCTGCTCGCGCGCGACGCAGGCGTGCGGGCGCCCATGCCGCTCGCGCACAAGGACAACATCCTGCTCATGGAGTTCATCGGTCACGGCTTCGAGGCGAGCCCGCTCCTGAAACAAGCGCGACCGCACGACCCGGAGGATTTCGCGAAGAAGTGCTTCGACATGCTCGAGGCGTGGACGCGCTCCGGCATGGTGCATGGCGACCTCTCGGAGTACAACATCATCAACCACGACGAGGAACCGATCTTCATCGATTTCTCGCATTCAGCGCCGCTCAAAGCGCCGAACAGCCGCGAACTCCTGGAGCGCGATGTGCAAGGGCTATGCACCTATTTCAGGAAGCTCGGTGTGGAGTGCGATGCGCACAGCGTCATGACACGCATGATCGAAGCGTACAAAGACGAAGAGAAATAACTGAACGTGTTCTGCTCACGTGAAAAATCGTCAATTCACGCGATAGCGACTGTCGGCAGAGTCGATCCCTACCGGACAGTCCCGCCCTAAAGAATATAAAACGATAATGGTTCCTGACAACGCATAGGATGGTGAAGCATGGATTACCTCATAGGATACACCCCTCCAAAGATAGCTGTGACAGACGAGTACAAAAGTCCTATCCGCGTGAACAAACTCTCGAGCGAGGAGATAAGACGACTTCTCGACCAAGGACGCGAGCTGCAGATGGCGGTGCATAAGATGAATGAGCGCATGCGCCCCACAGCAGAAGACCTCAATAGGATACTGTACTGAAAGCGTACAAGAGGAAGAATCTGCCTGCTTCGTGCGCTTTCTGGAAAACGATTATAACTCGCCAGGCGGTTCGAGTCAAGTCAACAACCGAGGTGTCATATGGAACGCAACGTAGGGAGTATCGATAAGATCATCCGCATCATCATTGGAATCGCGTTCTTCGCAGGGGCATATTTCGCAAGCGGTTGGCTGGTGTGGCTCCTCCTCGCACTCGGTGTAGCATCATTTGCCACCGCAGCATTCGGATTCTGCGGCCTTTACACGCTTCTGGGCTGGAACACATGCCCTCTGGACGCTACACGGAAATCGGCTACTCCGAAAAAACCTTGAACGCATAGCGCCACCCGCGAACGGACCCGTCGTCTTTCCGTCGACTGCTTTTAAACCATCACCCTTTTAAAGCGGACCGGCCTCCTGCACGAAATGGACGAGTACGAGTACGCCATCAAAGTCCCGAAGGACCGCATCGCCGTCATCATCGGCGAGAAGGGAGAGAAGAAGCGTGAGCTCGAAGAGGTACTCGGTGTCGACGTCCAGATAGACAGCGAAGAGGGGGATGTCACGCTCTCAGGGACGGACGCAATAGCGCTGTTCACCGCGCGCGAGGTCATCAAGGCGATAGCCCGTGGCTTCAACCCAGACCTCGCCAAGCAACTCCTCAAAACCGATAATGTCCTTGAAGTCATCAGTCTGCCGGATTATGGCAACAGCAAGAACCACATGATCCGCCTCAAAGGGCGCGTCATCGGCGAAGGAGGCAGGTCGCGCTCCACCATCGAGGAGCTCGCCGAGGTCTCCATCAGCGTGTACGGCAAGACCATCGGCGTTATCGGCCTCGCAGAGAACGTCGCGCTCGCCAAGCGTGCGATCGACGCACTCCTTCCCGGCGCACCCCACTCCACAGTCTACCGCATGCTCGAGCGCGCCCGCCGCGACATGAAGCGCAAGAACTTCGAAGAGTTCAACATACCAACAAAAGAGTGATCAGCGCCCAGTTCTAGCCCGTCGTCAACTACTCCTTCTCGTACGCAAGGGAAACGACGTGTTTCCCTGCGCAGGGATTCATAGAATCCCTCGCGTCGTCAACTACTTCTTAACATCAGACAGGAACTACTCGTTGTTAATAGCCAGTCGTCAATTACTTCTTAACGTCAGTCATCAACGGCATGGTTTCGTTCGTCAATGAGGCTGCGGCGAGAGTGCCTCTGTCGTTAACAATGATTCGCGAGTTATGGGAACGCGACCTTCAGAACTTGAATCTTCGCCTGTTATCATCATCTCCGCCGAGCAGACGTCGGACTATCCGCTTGAAGGTGAAGACCACGATGAGAATGAAGATGAACAGCAACGCGCCGGCGGCGAGCGTTGCGAGATCGAGCGGTATCTCATGCGTGGTGCCAGTGCTGTAGACTATCGCTATCGCGAAATACGCGAGGAAGTTGATGGGCGGGTGGCCGCTGATGATGAACGCCATCCTGCGCGGCATGAGATGGTAGTAGTTGATGATCGTTATCGATAGGCCGAGCGCTCCGAGGAACAGTATGAGGATGAGCACCTGCGGCGCGAGCGGGAGCGTGGCGTCCGTGAACGCGGCAAGGACTATCTCTTTGAGCACGACCCACGGCGTCGCGTAGTGGAACGAGTGCTTGAGCAAATCTATGGAGACAATGATGAGGATGAGCGAGTTCGCGAGCGCCGCCCCCCACCCGAGCTCTTCGTCATCGTGACGATCGTAGTAGAACTCCATGACGATGAGCGTGAAAAAGAGCGGGAATATTATCCAGAGCATCTCTTGGTGGCGAAACGGTGCCGCGACGAGATCCCAGAACCGCAATAGCACGAGCGGCAGGAACGTTTGGAGCGTCACTGCGGCATCGGTCGCTTTCGAGAGCGTGTCGTTGAGTATCGACGTCGAGTTCGACGTTGCGTTCATCGACGCGTTCATAGTCTCATTCACGACAGACTCGGCGGCCATGCACCTACGCCTAGCGCTCCGACTTAAGAAGGTTTCGCGGGAAAAGAGCGGTACGTGAAGCCGGATGAATGAACGAGAAGGTCGCTGCCTTGGAACTTCTCAGAGGGCGCCGTGTCGGGTACGGCCGATAGGCCGGGGGACCCGACGGCAACNNACGGCAACACGGCGCCCGAAACCAGACCGAGAGAACATGCTCCGCAGCGACCGACAGCACAATTCTCCAACGAACGGCGTTGTGCACCAAGAGATGAACGATAAACAGCACATATCGCTTGACTGCCGCGGCGGATACACCCGAGCTGTGCCGAGGATACGCGGTATCCTGGCACAAGGATTCGGATAACGGCCCGAATCCTTTGTGTTTCGAGCACCGCATGGTCGGGGCCCCCTGCTCGACGCAGGACCCGACACGGTGCTCTCAAGGTGTAAGCCAAGGCGGCAGTACGCTAAGACTAACCGATTCCCGGGACTGGCGGCTCGACGATTACCCCAAGACAGCGGCCTTCCCGATAGACTGTTAAACCACCTGATGCTCCCAAGAGTATGCCTTCGCTCTATCTTATCCGGCATGCGCAGAGTATGGCGAACGCGAACAGCCATCTCATCTGCGGACGGTCGAACGAATCGCCGATAACCCCTCTTGGTGAACGGCAGGCGCACGCGCTCGGTGCATATCTCAAAGATGAAAGTATAACATTCGACGAGGTCTATACCTCTCCTGCACTACGCACTAGGGAGACTGCCCGCATCGTCTGCGGCCACATCGGGTTCCCGATCGAGCGCATTGTCGAGAGCGATATGGTGCAGGAGCTTTCGCAAGGCGATTGGGTCGGCCGTGACCGCAGGACCATCTACACCCCGGAGCTCAAGCAAATCATCAACTTGAACAACCACGATTTCAAAGCGCCGGGCGGCGAGTCGCAACGCGAAGTCGAAGAGCGCATGACGGCATGGGCGAAGTACGCAGTCATCGACCAGCACGCGAACGATAACGCAAATATCGCGCTCTTCGGCCACGGCTTGGCGATCAAGTGCTTCTTGCGCGGCGTCTTCGGTTGGCATCCAAGCAACACGTACGTGATCGACTTCCCCAACACCAGCATCAGCCACATCGTGTACGGCACCAAGGAGTGGTACCTGCAGTTCTTGAACCGGACAGGCCATCTTCTCGACGTTAAATGATTGGAAATATCTGAAACAATAAACTCTGATTAGACTCTATAGACGAGCCCACGCGTGCCATCGCTTACGACACGGAGCACATCACCAGTATTGATTCCTTCACCTCTCCATTTTGCGTGCGTGATGACGGTTTCTGTCCCGAGATAGAGCAGTCCTTTCTGCCGGGCGACATCCATGTCGTGGTGGCGCCCTATCTTGCATCCGGCTATCACTGCTCTCTTGTGCGGTGTGCATTCGTCATAGTCATTATGCCAGTATTGCAGATAAGCGCAGAGGAGGATGTACCCGTCCTTGTATTGCTCGTCCAACTGTTCAACTTTATTAAATGGGAGATTTTCGCTTAGATATTCACCGACACCGATGGAAACCACTGGCGCGGTGACGTCACCGACGCCATTCACCCAGCGTGTGCCAAAGAGAAGATTACCATCTTGGACCTCTGGCAGCCGATATTCAGGAGTTTTCACATTGACAATGGGGCGCGCTTGAAGAAGGTGGAGTTTTCTCCCGTTAAGTAACTGAGCTCCAAAATCTCCATCGGCGTATTCGACGCGCACGGGGGATCCGAAGTTCTTCTCTATACGTAACGATATCTCTGCAAGAGAACGCTCTGTAAGAATCGATCCAGAATTGGTTTCAATCATTTGATCAGGATACAGAACACCATGTATGGTTCTCTTTCTCCGAAAAACGGTGGAGGTCATCGAACCATCAGCGCTGTATCTAGTATCCCATTGGATAAGTCTCACGATATCATTCACCGCGGGGAATTTCGAGTAGATGATGCCCATTTGGGGAGATTTGACCATCTCTTGCACGATGACCGCCATACGATCGTCGATGGTGAGCTTGAAATCATCCGCATAACGGCGTGCTTTCTTGCCAAGTGATGATCTCTGCACGGCGCGCACGGCATTGACAAGGTTGTCCAGTCCGACATCTAGACGGCTTTCGTACACACCGTCGAAAGAGTGCTCGGTTCCGTCCTCGAATGGAGATGATGAGCGAACGGCAAATTTTTTGACACCGAGCGCGGCTGCCCTATTGCGAAGTAACTCAATATTCGCGTCGGACAGCGAGTAGCCAGTAGGAAGCACGAAGAAACGCGGCACCACGACACCGCCACCATAGCGAGAGGCGTAGTTCTTGCTCAATGCCGGCAGGAGCTTCTGCAAACGGAAAAGTCCGGCCGCTTTCCCACCGACGATATCGACAGCATTAGTGGTTTCTTCGGGAGTGAACATATCAACAATATTCATCGACGATAGAAAAGAACGTTCATTTATAAGCATTTCGATAAATTACCACTGCACAGTAACGTTATTAAACACTTGTGTTGTTAAGGATAACGTCGTCTTCGCCAATACACCACCCCCGTCAATAAGTCCGACGAAAGATTCGTCAGTAAATTTATAAATACCCCGTCCGAGGAATGCACGAGAAGGGGTGATAGATGGGAGGCGAGCTTCTCCAGATACTGCGCGCAGAGGAATCCGCCGATGCACTCGTAGCTGAAGCACTGTCACGCAAAGAAGAAGCGATAGCGCAAGCGCTCAAAAGACGGGAGGNNCGCTCCCCCCGACACCCACCATCAAACACACAAGCAACGCGGCGCGACTAGATACCACCGCGCGGAAAAACATGCGGAAAGCGGTCCGCGCCATACTGGAGGCGATGCGTGTTCCGACCTGAACGCATGGACCGCGTGCGGATCTACTGCCGCAACGAAGACGCACCGCTCGTCACGAGCACGCTTGCGGATGTGCGCGCGATACATATCATAACGCACACCCCTGAATCGGTTGAAGGAAAGACGATACGAAACGGCACCCGGCACGGCGATACCGCAATCATATCCGATGCGCTGGTAAAAACACGCAATATGCTCGAGAAAATCAAGAGCACAGGCGTTCGGACGGACAATCATGATACCAACGGTGCCGGTTTCAATCGAACAAAGAACAAGGACCGTGAAGAGAGAACTCCTCTCGGCGCGCGGATCAATGCGGTGCTCCGTATCAGCGAGGAGTTCGCCTCCCTAGAAGAGGAACGAGAGGCCATCACAGGCACTATCAAAGACCTGACCCATAAAGCGATACTGCTCGAAATCCTCGCTCCACTCGATGCGCCGATCGAATCGATAAGAAGAACACGCCATGCGAAAACCATCGTTGTGCGATCCATCCTCGCGGATGCGACACTTCCCGGCAGGACTGTACGGCCGATTTTNNAAGCAGCATGACACGACTGTCCTCATCGTCCGATCGAGCGATGCCGACAATATCGATCGTGAACGGTGCATCGACATCACCCCGATACTCGGCAGTGAAGGGATGCCGAACAACGCGCGGGCGCGATTACTGCAAGAATTGAACGAAAAGAATGATCGGCTCGAGGCATTGCGACGGGAGATCTCTTCATTCGCCGACCACCACGCGTTCCTGACCCACACTGAACTCGAGCTCGTCCGAGAGCTGATCGAGGCGAACGCGCCAGAACGATTCGGACAGACATCGCGCATCACCATTGTGGACGGGTATATCCCGGCGAAAAAGACCTCGGCGGTGGACGACGTGCTGCACGGACGCGGCATCAACGCGCTACTCGAACGCGCGCCCGCCATCGACGCACCCATACTCCTCGATAACCCGCGGCCGATCCGCGGGTTCGAATCGCTCCTGAGGCTCTACGCGCTGCCGCGCTACGATGAGATAGATCCCACTACCGCGATAGCCATCACATTCCCAGTCCTCTTCGGATTCATCATCGGCGACATCGGCTACGGAGTTGCGGCACTCATCATCGCATGGATCATCCACCACCAATACAAGCCGTTGCGCCCTATAACAGAGATGCTCATGCTTAGCGCGGGCGCGACCATCGTCTTCGGTCTCCTCTACGGAGAAGTGTTCGGCACGAGCACAATCGGTGCGATGGGTCATGCGTTGACGCTCACACCCGTGCTACATCGCGCGGAGGAGATAGGCATGGTATTCGCCATAGCGGCGGCGATAGGAATCATCCACCTCACGATAGGCACCCTCTTCGGCATCATCAACACCAACGACGTCAAGACCGCTATCGGTAAAGCGTCATGGCTGTTCATCGTCGGCGCGGCGATATGCGTTTGCGTCGATATAGGACTCCTGCGAGGCATGCCCCTCTTCGGCGGCATCGATACACCCCCCATCATCATCACCGCAAGCGTCCTCGTCGCTTCGATAGCAGGCATCGTATACGCGCAGAGGTGGCACGGAGCGCTCGAGCTGCCGACAACGATCAGCAACACGCTCAGCTACACGCGCCTCGCCGCGCTCGCGATAGCATCGATATGGCTCACGTTCATCATCAACAACGCCGCGAGCGACCTCTACGCTCTCGGCGGCATATGGATAGCGCTCGGGGTGGTGCTGCTCTTCGCAGGCCATGCGATGAACCTGGCTATCGGAACGCTCGGCGCGTTCTTGCACACGATGCGCTTGCACTACGTCGAATTCAACGCCCGGTTCTACGAGGGCGGCGGATCGCGATTCAAGGCGTTCGGCGAACCGGAGGGCGATTACGAATGAAAGAACGACAGCTCCCGTCGGGCAATCCGCATACGACGAATAACCGTCGAAAAAATCCACCCGATAACGAATACGGGAACACGATCAAAAACATGAATCCGACGATAACAAGACAATGCAATGAACATAATCAAGAGGGAAGCAAGAGACACACGATGCACGAAAGAGGTGCACACAAGAGGTTGAGAGCATGGCAGTCGAAATAGGAACGGGATTACTAGGGTTGTCAGCCGCGCTCGCCATCGGCATGAGCGCGATAGCGGCGGCGATAGCCGAGAAGGAGATAGGCACCGCCGCTGTAGGCGCGATGACGGAGAAAGAGGAGCTGTTCGGTAAAGGGCTCATCCTCACTGTCATCCCGGAGACGATAGTCATCTTCGGTCTCGTCGTTGCGATACTCATCATCCAGTTAGCGGCGTGAAGACGATATATGGATTCGATGCACATGGAGACAGCACGTACGGAGACTTCGGCAGACGCCCAAAGGCTCATCCAGACGATAATGGACGATGCCAGAGCGAGCGCGGCAAAGATAGACGATGATAGCGCGCGCGAAGTGGCAGGCATCGATACAGAGACCGACACGCTCGTAAAGGCGCGGGAACACGCCCTCCTCGAAGAGGCACTCCGTGCACGCGACACCCGCAATCGACGAGAGAACGCAGACGTATCGATCGGCGATGCGAAAAGACGCCTCGCGCGAAAGCACACGCTAGTCAACATCGCGTGCAAGAAAGCGGAAGACGCGATAAACAAGATGCCCCGCAAAGAACGCAACGAGCTGCTTATAGCTCACTGGCGCCACGCATCGACCATGATGGCTATCGATCACGCCGATGTTGCGCATCGTGATGCCACGTTCTTCGCGAGACGGACGGACGTGCGCACCACAGCCCATTGGCAAGGAGGATTCATCGCATACGCGAAAGGACGACGGGTATCGTACGACGCGCGTTTCGAGACACTCCTTGCAGACATCCGCGTGCGATACGCGGGCGATATTGCGGCCGCGCTGTTCGGGGAGTCGCAGACAGCGCAACGACAGGGAAGAGCGCAGAGAAAGAAACGGATCCTGCGCACACGAGCACGACGGACACGAAGCCCGGCTAGCAGGACTCGGAGGCGCGCATGAACGAGAGCTACGCCGCCGCGAGGATCCACGCGATGCTATCCAGGAACATGACCGACGCGCAATACAACGCGTTGGCGAACATGAGCATACCGGAGATATTCAGCATGCTGCAATCGGGCGATTACCGTGAGGACATCAACGCGCTTTCGCTACGCGATCTGGACGACCCTGAAGTGGTGGATCGCATGCTCGTGCACAATAGCCGGCGGCTCATCGGGAAGATAAGGCATATTGCCGGAGGCGAATTCACCGAAGCCCTCGAACGTTACGCGAAAAACAACGATGAGTGGAACCTCCGGGTCGTGCTCGAAGCGATCGCTAGCGGAAACGATCCGCACGCGGCGATAACGCAGTACGGAAAACAAGGCACGCTCGACACCGCGGGGTACGAACGCGCGAGGACAGTGGCGGAGTTCGCGCGCATGATCACGGAGAGACTGCACGTCACAGGCGACCTCTCCACCACGCACGGGATAGCCATCGCATTACGAGGACTCCACGCCGCGCCCGAATCCCGCGCACGAAAAGATCGCGTCATGGACCGGACGTATGACCTGCTTATCGACTGCGATAACATTATCACCATCATACTGCTCAAACGCGACGGAGTGCATGGAGCAAGAGCGTTGGAACGCCTCCATCGGGGCGGCACCATACGGCAATCCACATTGCGCGACGCATGCGAACCAAAGAGCGTCATCGACACGCTGCGTGCACTGGAACGGACACCGTTCCGCGCGGCGGTCACGACGGCGCTGCGTCGCGGAGACGACGACCGGTTCGTGATGCTCGAGTACGATATCCGCATGATTACACTACGAATGATAAAGAGAATGGCTGGAATAGCGCCGCTGCACGCCGCCGTGCTCATGCATTACCTAGTGGACAAGGAGAGAGAACATCACAATCTGCGCCTCATCATTAAAGCAAAACACCTGGGGTTGGACGCGACGTTCATACAATCCCACATGATGCTCTCCGCGACACCGATAGAGAAGAGTGACGCCACCAAGAACAGCACAGGAAGCGGCGCAATCGTCGCGAGTATTGGAGGCGCAGCATGAACCGTGATGGCGTGGTAGCAATGGGTCGGGCGGATTTCTTGCCGGGTTTCGGCCTCGCAGGTATCCGCACGATAGAAGCATCCCCCAGCACCGCCATGGAGTTGTTCTCGCAAGAGAAAAACGCCGCTATCATCATCATGGAGGACAGCATCGTCGCATCGCTCACAGCGAAAGAACGCATGACAATCGAGATGAGCACAGAGCCGGCGGTGATCCTGCTCTCGCGCGACGCGACGATGTACGCCCGACGATTGGACCGGCTGATATCATCGACAATAGGCATCGATCCCAAGATCATATCCTATGACGCGAATCCGTACAATGCACCGCACGATAAGCCGGGGCGATCCATATGAGCGCACGGAGGTCGATGTCGGACGCGAAAAGAGAGACGGCGAGGAAATCCTCCATCGCCGACCTGAAGACTATGAAGACGATAAAGGGAGAGAGAAGGACGAAGATGCAGAACGATGAGAAGAGCACGCGATCGATAAGAACAAGCAAGAGGACGAAAACAAAGAGATCGGAGACGGTTGCGGAAAACGGAATTCGGAATACAATCCTGCATAGCGCACGACATGGACCGTTGCCGCAACCAACGCAGCACGGCAGGATAACACGCGTATTCGGCACGGTAGTGATCGCTCGCCCGCTCGCCATCGCGATGAACGAGATAGTCCGCGTAGGAGAACAGAGGCTCTTAGGCGAGGTCATCCGCATCAACAGTGATACTGCGACAATACAAGTATACGAGGATACCGCCGGGCTACGACCGGGCGAACCGGTGACAGGCACCGGGCATCCGCTCGCCGTCGAGCTGGGACCGGGGCTCCTCGGCAATGTGTTCGATGGAATACAACGCCCTCTATCTTCGCTCGTCGATGAACAAGGAGCGTTCATGGGATGCGGCGCCGTAATCCCCTCCCTCGATAGAAAGAGGCGATGGCGATTCAATCCCGTCGTACACGACGGCATGCGGGTGACCGGCGGGCAACGGATAGGATACGTCGAGGAGTTCGCCGGCTTCAAGCACCACATCATGGTGCCGCATGGCCTCGATGGCGTCATCCGCTCACCGCGGCAAGGCGATTTCACCGTCGATGAAGTGTTATGCGAAATAATCGGCGCGACACCATCAACCACAGGCAAGGTGCGGATGATGCAATCATGGCCGGTGAGGACTCCGCGGCCGGTCGAACGCAAGCACGCGCCAACGACACCCCTCATCACGGGACAGCGGGTGGTCGATGCGTTATTCCCCATAGCGAAGGGCGGTACCGCCATCGTGAGCGGACCGTTCGGATCGGGAAAGACAGTGCTGCAGCACCAGCTCGCCAAATGGTCCGACGCGGATATCATCGTGTACGTCGGCTGCGGTGAGCGCGGCAACGAGATGACTGAAGTCCTCGTGGAATTCCCGAAACTCAAGGACCCGCGCAGCGGCAAACCGCTCATGCAACGCACCGCGCTCATCGCGAACACGAGCAACATGCCGGTCGCGGCACGCGAAGCGTCGGTGTACACCGGCGCGACCATCGCGGAGTACTTCCGCGACATGGGATATGACGTGGCGCTCATGGCCGATTCCACATCGCGCTGGGCAGAAGCGCTGCGCGAAATAAGTTCCCGTCTAGGCGAGATGCCGGTCGAAGAAGGATATCCTGCCTACTTGACCACGAGGATAGCGGAGTTCTATGAACGCGCCGGCGTCATCACCCTGTTAGGCGCCACCGCAGATCATACGACCGATAGCGCCGCCGGAACCACCGGCTCGCTCACCATCATCGGCGCGGTATCGCCTCCAGGCGGCGATTTCTTCGAACCCGTGACCCAAGCCAGCCTACGCGTAGTGAAAACATTCTGGGCGCTCGATGCAAGGATCGCTCAGCAACGCCATTTCCCGAGCATACATTGGCTGAATGCGTACTCGCTCTACCGTTTCACGCTGCGCGATTGGTATGATAGGAACGCAGGTCCTGATTGGAACAGCGATGTGACAGCCGTCCTATCATTGCTCCAGGAGGAGTCACGGCTTCTGGAGATAGTCCGGCTCGTGGGCAGCGACGCATTGCCCGACTCCCAACGCTTCACGCTCCACACCTCGAGGCTCATCCGCGAAGGATTGCTCCAGCAAGAGGCGAGGAATGAACGCGAGACGTACTGCTCGCTCGCTCGCACGAGGCAGATGTTGCGCGCCATGGCCGAGTACCACACCGTCGGTGCGCGCGCCATAGCCCGAGGAATCCCCTTGCAGGACATCGTGCTGCGCAAAGTGGATATCGCGATATTCTCGTTGCGGCACGCACCGGATGATGCGTTCGACGCAAGCGTGACGGCCATACATGCAGATATCGCAGCGATCGATAAGACAATGACTGGAAAACCGAGCGATATCAACGTGCAACGAGGACGACCGAAGCAGCCAGACGGAGGCGGCGCATGAGAGAGTACTCCACCATCGCACGCATCGAAGGGCCGCTCATCTTCGTCGAGAAGACGCACCCGGTCGGTTTCGGCGAACTCGTCCGCATCGAAGTGGACGGTGTTATGAAGACGGGCCAGGTGCTCGACACGTCGGACGATGTAGTGGTCGTGAGCGTCTTCGAGACCACACGCGGGATGCATCTGGACGCAAAAATCCGATTCTTGGGCCAAGGCGTCCTTTTCGACGCGTCACCCGACATCATCGGCCGGGTCTTCGACGGCAGAGGACGGCCGAAAGACGACGGCCCTGCGATCATACCCGCGACGCGCCTACCGGTCAACGGCAAACCCATCAACCCATACGCGCGCGAGCGGCCCGGCGATGTCATAAAGACCGGCGTGAGCGCCATCGACATGGCAACCACCATAATCCGCGGACAGAAACTACCGATCTTCTCCGGCGCGGGGCTTCCGCACGACGAGCTGGCGATGCAGATAGCCCGGCAATCGACGATAAGCGGCGATGCGTCGCGGTTCGCTGTGGTATTCGCCGGCATCGGCATCACGGAAGCGCAAGCGCACGCGTTCATGGACGATTTCGCCGCCAGCGGTGCGCTCTCGCGCAGCGTCGTCTTCCTCAACACCGCCGCTGACGCATCCGTCGAACGGCTCCTCGTTCCTCGCATGGCGCTCACGGCGGCGGAATACCTGGCATTCGACAAGGGCATGCACGTACTCGTGATACTCGACGATATGACGAACTACTGCGAGGCGTTGCGCGAAATAAGCGCGGCTCGCCAAGAGCTCCCTGGCAGGCGAGGATACCCGGGCTATATGTATACCGACCTCGCTGCCATCTACGAACGCGCAGGCATCATCGCGGGAAGAGAAGGAAGCATCACGCAACTGCCCATCCTCACGCTGCCAGGCGACGACATCACGCACCCGATCCCCGATCTCACCGGTTACATCACCGAAGGACAGATCGTGCTCTCTCGTGAACTGCACAACAAGGGCATCTACCCTCCGATAGACGTGCTCCAGAGCCTATCGCGGTTGATGAGCGGATCGATAGGCGCGAGCAAGACACAGGTAGACCACAAACCCGTGGCCGACCAGGTGTTCGCGTGCTATGCCGACGGCAAAGAGGCACGCGGGCTCGTCTCGATCATCGGAGAGGATGCTCTCGGAGACGACGATCGCCGTTCCCTCGTATTCGCCGAAAATTTCGAGAGGAGACTGCTCGCGCAGACAGGACGGGAGGATCGAAGGTTCGATGAGACGATCGATATCGCGTGGGACCTCCTGAGCGTGTATCCGCGCGAAAGCCTCCGGCGCATGAGCGACGACATCAAGGATTCACGCTACGGCAAGCAAGATAAGCAAGATAACCATGCTGAGAGGCAAGAACCCCATGCAAAAGACGAACAAGAGGATGGCGGGAATGGCACCGGCAGACCGGAGAGCGGTACGATAACGGGCAACGCAGGAGATGAGAGACCATGATGCCTCCGACACGAGGAGCGCTCTTCACAGTACGGCGACGCATCGGACTCGCTCGGCACGGCCACGACCTCCTCAAACGCAAACACGACGCGCTCATCATCGAGTTCTTCAAACTCCTCAAGCTCGTACGCAGAGAACGGGATGCGCTGCAGCAGGAGTACACACGCGCCTCGAATATGCTCGCACAGGCAAGGGCGCTCGAGAGCGACCTGCGCATCCGTTCGGCGTCGCTCGCAGTCCAACGCATGGCGCCAGTAGAACTGCGGATGAAGAACATCGCCGGCGTCCGCATCCCCGACATAATTGCCCCACCGGCAGATAACACCACGGTGCAACTATACGATTCACTGCTTCTACAAGATGTCGGAACAGCGTACCGCAAGGTGCTCGACCGCATAGTACGGGTGGCCGCCCGCGAAGCGGCATTGCGCAAAGTGCTCTTCGAGATAGGCAAGGTGAAACGACGTACCAAAGCGCTCTCCGACATCGTCATCCCGGACCTCGAACACGAGAACGCGCACATCGTGAACGCCCTCGATGAACGCGAACGCGAAGAATTCTTGAGAGTGAAACTACGCTTAGGGTGACGCCTAAGATGATGGCATCACTCGATGCGATAGACTCGACGTGACAGAGATCCCGTCATGGCACCGCACCAGGAATGCTGCCTTGGCACCACGCAAAGCGCCCGAGCATGGCAAGCAGCGGCGCAGCCATCATGCGAGGGCGCGACTACACCCTGCGATGTGAAGAGCAGCATATCCGCCGCAGCAAGCAAGAAGAAGTAACTGTATACCGAGAGTCGACAGTTCCGTAACACTTATAAGAGACCCCCGACCGACAGACTACCGGTGGCCAAGGTGGCAAAGGGAAAAAACGACGCGAAAGAGGCAGGAAAAGACCTGCAAGCGACATTATCGACCGACGGAGCGCCAGCAGGCACGAGCCAGCCCAAAGCGGTCGAGCTCGCCAAAAAACAGCGTGAGATAGGCGTCGCCGAGTTCTTCGCGCGCAACAAGCACCTCCTCGGTTTCGACAACCCCCGCAAAGCGCTCATGACCGCGGTCAAAGAGGCGGTCGACAACGCGCTCGACGCATGCGAAGAATCCGGCATCCCGCCCGAGATATCCGTCGAGATCATCGAGATGGCAGAGAACCGGTTCCGCGTCATCGTCGAAGACAACGGTCCCGGTATCGTCAAGCAGCAGATAGGCAAGATCTTCGCGAAGCTGCTCTACGGCTCGAAGTTCCACTCGCGCAAGCAACAACGCGGACAACAGGGCATCGGCATCTCGGCGGCAGTCATGTACGCGGGATTGACCACCGGCAGGCCGGCCAAGATCCTGACACGCATCAGTCCAAAGCACCCGGCGAACTACGTCGAGCTCACGATCAACACCGCAACGAACTCCCCCGATATCCTCAAAGAATCAGAGAAGGAGTGGAACAAGGAACACGGCACGCGCATCGAGCTCGACATCGAGGCATCGTACCAGAAGGGATCGCAATCGGTCGACACCTATCTCAAATCGACAGCGGTCACGAACCCGCACGCCACTATAATATACGTCAACCCGAAAGCCGAACAATACGTCTTCGCGCGCGCGACAGACACGCTGCCGAAACCAGCGCAGGAGATACTCCCCCACCCGCACGGCGTGGAACTCGGCACGCTCATCAAGATGCTCTCGGAATCCGAGAACCGCACGCTCTCCGCGTTCCTGCAGGAGAATTTCTCGCGCGTCTCGCCGCAGGTAGCGAAGGAGATATGCGAGAACGCGCGCATCCCGCCCAACTTCAAGCCGGACGAGATCACACGCGACGGCGCCGAGGCGCTCATCAAGGCGTTCAGCTCGACCTCGATCATGAACCCGCCGACCGACTGCCTCTCTCCTATCGGCGAGGAGCTGCTCAAGAAAGGCCTCATGAAAGAGGTCCAGGCAGAGTTCTACTCCGCGATCACGCGCCCGCCCGTCGTCTACAAGGGCAACCCGTTCCAGATAGAGGTCGCGCTCGCGTACGGCGGCGAGCAGGAGAAGGACGGCGCCATCACGCTCATGCGTTTCGCGAACCGCGTCCCGCTTCTCTACCAGCAAGGCGCGTGCGGCGTCACGAAAGCCGTGACCACGACGAACTGGAAGGCGTACGGCATGCAGCAATCGGGCGGATCATTGCCTGTCGGACCTATGACTGTCGTAGTGCACATCGCATCGGTCTGGGTGCCGTTCACGTCGGAATCGAAAGAGGCCATCGCGCACTACGACGATATCATCAAGGAGATCAAGCTCGCATTGCAGGAGGCAGGCCGCGACCTGCAGAAGTACGTGCACAAGAAATCGAAAGTGCACCTGCAGCTCGAGAGGGCGAACCTCTTCGAGAGGTACATCCCCGAGGTCGCGAACGCGCTGCACCGCCTCACCGGCAAGCCCGAACCGGCGATCGTGTCCGGACTGCAAGCGATGGTGAAGAAAGACGCCCTCCAGCAGCGCATCGAGGACATGCAGGCGAAGAACACGGAGGACGACGAGGAGTTCGCGAAGATCGGCGCCGGGGATGACGAAGACGAACACATCGACCCCGACGCGGAAGAAGAATCGGCGCTCTCGCACAGCCTCAAGAAGAAAGCGAAAGACGACGCGAAGAAAGGAGATGAGAAATCAGCAGACGATAAGACGAACGACGGAAACAAGAAGAAGTAGTTAAACAAAACACACATCACATCCACAAAAAAATCACAATCAACGAGTGCCGCCAGCCTGAAGGGGCGAGCGGCAAAAAGCAAACGCAAAAGCGAAGAACTGAAAACAGGCGAGCCCCGGACGAGGAACCTAGACGAAGTCGAGGTGACGAGTCGCTGGCGGCACGAGAAAAAAGGCGAACACATGACGAAACGAGTATTCATCATCCACGGATGGGACGGCAGCCCACGAGACGCATGGATCCCATGGCTCAAGAGCGAGCTGCAGAAACGGAAATTCACCGTCATAACGCCGAAGATGCCCGACCCGAAGAACCCGAAGATCAACGCGTGGGTATCACACCTCAAGAAACAGGTCAAAGAGATAGATGCGGATACATACTTCGTCGGGCACAGCATCGGCTGCCAAACCATCATCCGTTACCTCATGGGCCAGCAGGATCGCTGCGGCGGAGCCGTGTTCGTCGCCGGATGGTTCACACTCAACAGCGAAAGCACACCGGACGCCGCATCACGACGCACCGCCGCGAAATGGTGCCTCGACCCGGTCGATTTCGAGACTGCGAGAAGGAGCATGGTGTGCTCTACTGCGATATTCTCGGACAACGACCCCGCAATCCCCCTCCAGGCGAACTCTCTCGTGTTCAAGAAAGTTATAGGATCGCATATCATCATAGAGAAGAACAAAGGACACTTCGACGATGAAGCGGGCGTGAAGAAACTCCCCATAGCGCTCAAAGAGATAATAGACATGGCACGATAAGGATATTCTTTAGAACTTCAGACGCTTGATACTAGGCACCTTGTCGAAATCGGCGTCGGTGCTGACAATCGTCTTGATGCCTTTCTCCTTCATGATTGCGACGTGGAAAGCGTCACGCGGCTTGAGATTGTGTTTCTCCATGAGATCAAGCGCCGCGAGCGGGATGGAGGAACTCACAGGTAAGACTTCGAGGTTCTGTGTCGCGTATGTCTCTTCCAGTATACCGGCAAGTTCTCCTCTCCTGCCGAGCTTACGGAAAACCCACATCACCTCGTCCAAGGTCAATACTGAGGTGAACGCTAATTCACCTTTGACGATACGACTGAGTATTGTCCGAGCGGCAAGACCTTGCGCGGATTCTTCAGTGTGTAGGTAGATGAAAAAATTAGCGTCGAGATACATGCGCCCACTTCTTATCGAATTCTTCTTCATAGAAATCATTGCCCATCTTGATCTTCGACACGTCGAGTTGTATACGTTTCGCACGCTCCGCGGCTAGTTTGACCACGTCGATTGCCGGACGTAGCTCTAAAGCGTCATCCTTGATGTCAACCACCACGGTTCTCGCGTGCGTAATACCAAGATGCTCCCGGATTTTCTTCGGAATAACTATCTCACCTCGTTTGCTTATATTGAGCTGCATCATACAGTATGTTAAGACGATGATATTTAAATACTTTTCCGATAGCTAATCGGAAATATTCCGATAGAAACGGAAAATCACCTCATTACACGAGAAATTAACTACTCAATAATAGTGATAAAATAACAATATTTAAATAGTACGGAACGCCCCATCAAACAAAATCCTTACCGAGGAATACTCATGGCAATAACGCTTGTTTCACAACCGCAATATAGCATCGACACGCCCGGTTTCGAGAACCGCGCCTATGGTGCGAGTAGCTATGCATGGCTTGCCCAGCCTGCGGCAATCAAGTTCTGCAAAGAGTACGGCCGAGGATTCCGTATGCCGACAGGCGATGAAATTATCGCGTTCCGTAAGGCAGCAATCGGCACATCTGAAGAGACTGAAGCGATGAAGTATCATGTTTCTGGCACCACAGTCTTGTACGTAAAGAATGACGGTGTGTGGCATATGGCGTTCGATGATGATGAGAATGGTCTTGTCATCGCTCGCGCGCAAAAAGGATATGATACGCATGCGCAAGGTAAGCGTTGGACAATCTCAAGCAAAGACGCGGATGTGCGTGCCGCGCTCAAACGCGCAGAGAAGAACAATCGCATCGTACCAGCACCGCTCGAGACGATCACATTGTCAACCACACCGCAAGAAAACGCCATGAGCGAATATGGATGCAACGCAATCATCAAGGCAGCATTGCCGTTGACGAGTGAAATAAACGCGCAAACCATTCGAAAGAAAGGCCATGCCAAGGGACGAGTCTATAGCATCAGGGACTTTAATGGCATACCGGAGAATCACGTTGAAATCCGGCGTTTGAGCGTCGGCGGCTTCCTCGACTTCGGCAGGATCGGCAACCTGATCGCCGTCGACGACCTCATCAACCACGGCCGCGTCCGTCCGGTGCGCTAAAATCTCAACTAAACTCCTTTTTTCTTAACATCTTTTCTCCTACACATCACAGTGCTCTCGCCCAAAATTTTATAAACCGTCCTCGTTCCAGATTTCCCGTGGTTAAGGAACCGAAGAAAGTCGACACGGCATCGGGGCCGAAGGACAAGCTCGTGAAACTAGGCGAGCATGTCACCGATCAGATAGAGAAAGGCGAGCAGCCGACCATCGAGCTCTCCGTCCGAGGCCTCTCGAACGTCGTGTACGACAAGAAGACCGAGAAGCTCGGCATCGGCGACAAGACCTCCGAGCGCGCGTTCTTCAACGTGGCGCACGCGAAGAAATTCCTGCAGACCATCGAGGTCGCCGCCATCTCCAAATCGCTCCTCGACATCAACAAGCACGCTTCACTCCGAGACGTCTTCTACATGGCGAAGCGCACGATCCCCGGCTCGAAGACCAACGTGGTCGACGAGCAGACGGAGAGCGACAAGGCCATCGAGGACCTCGAGCTCATCACCGAGTTCACGCGCGAGCAGCTCAACATCAACGCGAACAAGATGGGCTCGGTCGCGGGCAAGGTCATCGTCGAGGATTCCGGCGACACCATCGACTGGTCGAAACTCGGCTCCGGCGGCTGGTCCATCCCATCGAATGTCGAGAACATCCTGTTCAAGAAGATAGACGCAAAATACATCATCTACATGGAGAAGGCGGCCGTGTGGGAGCGCCTCCACGAGGACAAGTTCTGGCAGAAGCAGAACTGCATCATCATGTGCTCGCAGGGCCAGTCGACGCGAGGCGTCCGGCGACTACTACAGCGTCTGGCCAACGAGCACAAGCTCCCCATCTACGTCCTTACGGACAACGACCCGTGGGGTATCTACATCTACTCCGTCTTGAAGTACGGCTCGATCTCGCTCGCGCACATGAGCGACGAGCTCGCGATAAGCGACGTCAGGTATCTCGGCGTGACATGCGACGACGTGCTCAAGTACAAACTGGAGCGCCACTACATCAAACTGACGGAGCAGGACATCGCGCGCCTCAAGCAGATGGCGGAGTACGACTGGTTCAAGGACCACAAGGAGTGGCAGAAGCAGTTCAAGGCCATGAAGACCGCCGGGGCGAAAGTAGAAATCCAGTCGCTCTCTTCTCGAGGAATCACATTCATTTCTGATGTCTACCTCCCGGAGAAGATCAAGAACCAAGAGTTTATTGACTGATTAGCTCCAGCATCTCTGCTGTGTTGAGTACCTTTATTACATTCTGTTTGTCATGCAGTGGTCCATCATCGCTCCATACAACACTTCTTGTCGCGAGCGCGCAGGCAACGAACGCAGCGTCTTTTGGGTCAAACGAGACAACCACGTCCTTTGCCTGAGAAAGATAGGGGAGTAACGTTCGCTCATCGACAACAGTTACCCTTGCTAATATCTCAGATGAATCCTCCCGGACCAAAGCTGGAGTATCATTTACTCAACTCGATGAACGCGGAGCATTTAACTCACTCCGTTCCGTGAACATACGAAATCGTGCCTGCATACCCACGACAACTTGTTGTCGGGGCGCCGGAAGCCGCTGCTTCCGAGCGAATCGGCACGATTTCTGGATATACTCCAAGGCGCGAAGAAATCAGAGATTTCTTGCGCAAGGAGAGCTTTGCTCTCCTTCGCGTTCACCCTCGAGCTGAAGCACGAGGTACTCCTAAATTAAAAGACCGATATCGCAGAAACAACTAAGCGTTCTGTATCACAGGCCAACTCGCTTTCGCGGACGGCATGATCATAGTAGACGAATGCTTGTCCGGGTGTTTGCTGGAAGCGACACCGAATCGCGGTATCCAATACGCCGAGAAAGGATTACGTCGATGTATCATCGAAAGATCGATCTGCCGATCGAATGCCTCGAACCGTCGCCATCCGCTCTCCGAGTGCAAGACTGTGACGGTCGGAGACATAGAGCACACTCCCGCCTCCAGGTCGCTTGCGGGCACCTTGGTCTTGCGGCCCAGGAGGTTGCGCATCACCGCATGAGCGACAGGGAGATATCGATCGCGCGTCCCCACGAGGTGCGCCGTCCGTCGCGCCGCGATCTTCAACGCATCCGACGAATCGTTGACGTACGTGCGTAAGGCGCCGATAAGATCGGGGACGGTCTGGAATTCACGGATAGCCCCTGCGGTGATGAGATCGCGATAACCGTACTGTCCTCCGCCATGCGTGGGAGCGATGGCAAAGAGCGGGCCGCCCGCGGTGGCCTCGACGAAATTATGCAATGACCGGTTCATGGGCGCGAGCATATGGCAATCGATAGCGGCGTCCGCGAGCGCGTACATCTCGGCGAGCAGACCATGGCCGTAGATGACCTCGCAGTTGCGCCTGACATCGCGCGGCGGCGTGTAATCGGCATCTCCATACAGGATCACACGCGCGTCATTACGCAGCGCTTTCGCGACGTTATTCGCAAGCGCCTCTTCCTGCTCAGGTCTTGCGAGCAAGAGCACCGGGCGGTCCGATGCGATACCGTGCTGCTCGCGAAGGAGCGTTTTCGCATCCGGTGCTTGCGGCATCACCGCGTTTTTGAGTATCGCGATATCGAAGTAGAACCTCATCTCAGTGTCCAGACTAGGCACCAGATCGGAGTACGGAGTGATGATGAGCGTCGGATCGGGAAGGAGGTCGCCTTGCATGTTGAAGTCGGCGTAACGGTCGATGCTAGGGCGATCGCACAGCAGTTCTCGGTATCGCGGGAAGCCCAAGTCTGCTCTGAAGACGAATTCGACATCCTGTTCCCGGGAAGCGAGGTAATCGTGGAGCGTCAGCAGGCCATAGAGATCGGCGAGTTCCCGGGCGTAGAGTTCTACGCGGGGCTTTTTCGCGGGATTCTTTGGTGCAGGCATGCATCTGGCAATCGACAACGGATATTTAAACATTATTGATTATGACTATTATATAGTGGTTACTAAGAAGGGTTGTCGTTACAAAACGTGAGTCATAAGACAAAAGAACGATGAATCAACGCAGAAAAAGGTGTAACGGAGCGGTACAAAGGGCTCTGAGGCAAATCATTATTATTTGCGTGTTGCGGCGGTGCATCTGTGACGGTAGTCCATGTGCGACTGTCGTCGGCTGCGGCCATGACGACAGTCTGGATACGCACCAAGGTTTGGCTACGCAGTAGACAAACCAAGGAATGAGGTGACTATGGCCGCAACAAAGGCATCTATTGCCTCAGAGCCGGTACGAAGACATGCGATAAAATAGCTACACATAATAATGAGTCCACTCTGAGAGACAAAGGAACGTGGATGGCGATACCGTACCGTGAAGCGGCAGAGCAACCTACTCGACGACAAGCCTATCTTGACGAGCTTTTGCGTGCGCACCCTCGTCAGGCGATCGATCGCATAATCTACGATAGGAAGCACGATGCAGTCCGAGAGTACATACGCAAAGTCCTTCCCGGGCATGATCGCAAGCACGACCGCGAGATCTACCGCGATGTTGTGCTTCACGACCCCAAGAACAACGCGCACTACATGTACGCATTCGTGCCGGGCGATATCGTCGGCACGAAGACCCCTGCCATCGTCGTCGTGAACAGTAGGGCATTCGATAGAATGCGAGAGAAGACGTTCCAGACGGTACTATTCGGTCACGAGCACCAACACGCGCACGATTTCTACGCAGGCATCGACCTACCGGATGGAACACGCATCGATAAGAGCAACATCCAGTCACTCTCCGATAACGTCTACGACATCCTTCTGGAGACGAGGGCATTACGCGCCGAGATACGCGAATTCATAACGCGAGAGGGAACGATATCGTCGATGTTCAAGGACGCATTCTCAGACCTACGGAACTACACGAAGAAGATAGAGCTGGCGACGCCGAACTCTCAACTCGAAAAGACCGTCCTCGACGCACAGGCCGCGCACATCAGACGCACCCTTCTACGATACAGAGATTATGACCGCAATCCGCAAAAGGCATAAGAAGTCCGCTATCCACCCACACCCATGCCGATACGACTCGACCCGGTACAGCGGGAACATAACGCTACGACCGACGACCATAATAGCTCTCCGAATGATGAATTCCATAGAATAGTCGCGGTCACCGACGCCAAACGGAAGGCGGAGCATGCGCTCGAGAGCGTGAAACGCGTCATCGCCATCCACAGCGGCAAAGGAGGCGTCGGCAAGACATTCTTGACATGCAACCTCGCGTACGCGCTCGCGGAGCTACACGGCCTCTCCATCGGAATCCTCGATGCCGACGTGGACTGCCCGAACGTCCCGAAATTCTTGGGATTGCAACGACAGCTCTTCGTGCAGGACAAGAAATTCCAGCCGGTCACGCATCGAGGCGTACGCATCGTAAGCACCGGATTCATCAAACAAGATGAGAAAGAGCCGCTTTTGTTGCGCGGTCCCGCCAAGCATCGTATCGCGATAGACCTTCTCGCGAACACCGAGTGGGACGCGCTCGACATCCTTCTGGTCGACCTGCCGCCCGGCACGTCGGACGTGCCCATGAGCCTGCTCGAGTTCGGCGAGCTCGATGGCGTCATGTTCATAACGAGCCCGCAGAAGGAGGCGATCATCGACACGAAGAAGTCGATAGCGATGGTCAAGCAGTTCGGCATCCATTGCTTGGGTCTCGTCGAGAACATGAGCGATTCCCTGTTCGGCAAAGACAAAGGGCTTGCTATCGCCGAAGAGATGGGCATCCCTTACCTCGGGAGCATCCCGCTCTCGCAGGAGATCTTCGAATGCAACGAGCGCGGCGAGATAGCGTTCTTGCTTCCCGGCATGGAAGAAGCCGTCCGTCCGATCATCGATGCTGTGAAGGGCGAAGAACCGTAAACTAAGATAATAACCACTATTGAGTAGTAATGTTTATATACTTCTTCATCTTACAACATAGTATGACACTCGCACAGGCACAGCGTAGACTAGCAACACCGCTCGCCAGCCCGGCAACGCCAACCCTAGAAACGATCACAGAGAGAAGTAGCGCCCTCGCAATCAACGGAACCATCATCGACGGCGGGGAGACATTCAGACTAGAGAAGGGACGCGTACTCGCCATAGGTGATGAACACTACACGGTCGAAGCTAAGCTCGGAGAGGGCGGTGAAGGGATCAGTTACCTCGCGCATGACAACAACGGTGTGCGTAAAGTCATGAAGATCTATCGTGAGATGAATGGCGGTAACCTGCATGAGAAACTCTCACGCGAACTCCTGCGCGTCAACAAAGCGCTCGGCACGACCGCGGAACTCGTCAGGCTCAACTCGGTCGACCACGCAGTCATCCGCGACTACGTGGAAGGTCTCAATCTCGCAGAATACCTCACTGCGTCGAAACGCGCATTCACTGGAAACGATGCAGTGGCGTTCTTGTTACAGATGGCACGCACAGAATGCAAGCCAGTTCACGACGAACGACTAGTGCATGGCGACATCAAGCCGCAAAACATCATCGTGAGCGAACAGGACGGAAAACGCACCTACAAGCTCATCGATTTCGGCTGCATCCACGAGGAAGGGCCTGTCGGCACGAAGACACTCATCGCACCGCAAGGTACACTCGGATACAGCAGACTCCTCAACACAAAACACGACCCCACCGACGATTTATACGCCCTAGCGGAGACAACCTACTTCCTGATCAACGGAAAAGAGCCCACAGCACAGTTTGACCCGACGATGGACAAACTGGATGACAACGGCAAAATCGAACGATTGAACGTGAGCGCCGAATTCAAAAAAGTGCTCATGAAAATGTACGGCCACGACGAAAAGTACGCGAGCACGGATGAACTCATCAAGGACCTCGAAGGACTCACTGAGAATGAGACCGTCCCGATCGACCTAGCGAGCGCGAAGAGAATAGAAACTGTACGCTCGAAAGAGAAGCCGAGCGAAGCACTCATGCAAGAAATCAAAGGCATCGAAGCCATCTTCCAGACGGAGTACGCCGGTGTCAAGTTCGCACGCGACAAACCGCTCGACAATGAGCTGCTCACGCGGCTGGATAACGTACTCGGAAAGCTACACTATACCAGGGCCCCGACGGACACCTCGGACACAGTCTACGTCCGCAAGCGCCTGCACGAGGGCAAGAACGAGGCATTCATCATCCACAACGGCAAGACCGCGTACTTCACGCACGTCATCACTGAGAAAGAGGGTGAATTCACACGCCCAGATACGTTCAAAGATATACCGAAAAAAGAGGATGCGTATTATGTCGGCAAACAAGTCGGACGTCTCGTGGTTCCGGCACTCGGCGCGGGTGTCGCGCTCGGCGTCGGTGCACTCACTATCGGACCAACTATGGTTATAGGAGCGACCGCAGCGCTTGGTGCGGGGATTGCTGCAGGATTGAACCTAATCGGGACATTTGTTTTCGTAGCGGATTATAATCCAAAATGTCTCGACTCAAGAGATACACTAGGATTCGGATTTCTCCCCGGCGGACAGCATCACCTCATCGGAAAAGCGAGCGAGTATATTACCCGCAGGATAGAATGGAACCGCCACGGCGAGCACCGCAAGCAAGGCAACGTCCTCGAGGACGCGCTCACTGCGATTCCGCTGTACGAGTACGATTGAGTTGAACATATCACGATACGCAACGGAACGATGAGATATGAGTAACAGGAGCACATCATGACACTCGCACAAGCTACACGACGACCCATAACCCAACAGGCGCTGCAGAGCACCGTGGGGAGCGCCGTAGCGGATACTGCGACATCGATACAGCGGACAGAGAGAGATGATCTCATCAGCCCCATCGAGACGTTCCGTCTCGGCGCGGGAGCCGTGATAAACGACGGCAGGACTGCGCTCGAGATAGAGAAGGTTCTCGGACAAGGAGGAGAAGCGCTCAGCTACCTCGCGCACGACCAGAACGGCGTGAAGAAAGTCGTCAAGATGTACCGCGAGCGCGACGGCAACGACCTCGGCGAGCAGCTCTCCAAGCAATTCCTACGGCTCAACGCGGCGCTCGGCACAGACACGACAGTCCTCAAGATCAATCCCATCGACTACGCCATCGTGCGCGATTACACAGAGGGCGTCAACCTCGCGGAGTTCCTCGAAGCGACGAAGCGGCGGTTCAGCGCGGCAGAGACGATCGATTTCCTCGTGCAGATGACAGAGAAACAGCTCGGCCCGCTCCATAAAGAGCGCCTCATCCACGGCGACATCAAGCCGGAGAACATCATCGTTGGCATCAAGGACGGCGTGCGCACGTACACCATGATTGATTTCGGACTTCTCCATGAGGAGGGACCGGCCGGAACGGTGACACTCATCTCAAGCAAAGGGACGCCCGGGTACTCACGGCCATACATCACTGATCACACTCCTACGAGAGACTACTACGCGCTCGCGGAGACGGCGTGTCTTTTGTTCAACGGCACGAAGCCTGAAGCTCATCTTAGCGCGGAGCAGGACAGGATCGACGACGAGAAGAAGGTCGAACGCCTTCCTGTCGATAATGATTTCAAGCGCGTCCTCCTGCGCATGTACGGCCACAAGAAGCCGTACAAGAGTGTAGATGAAATAGTCGGTGAACTCAAGAAGCTCTCGCGCAAGGACACGACCGCGCTCGACCTCGCGAGCGCGCGACGGCTCGAGCAGGTGCGGTCAAAGGATACACCCGGCATCGCGCTTACGGAAAGCATCAACGGCCTCGAGGCGTTGTTCAAAGAGGAGTACGCGAAGGTCGCGTTCGCACAGGACAAACCGCTCGATACCGAGTACAAGGACCGGCTCGTCGATGCATTGCAACGATTGCACTACACAGAGGCATGCTTCGAGAACGTCGTTGGCGATGGTCTTGATAGCGTCGCCGTCCAGAGACGCCGCGAGGAGATACGAAAAGCGACCGCTGACGGCACGCGCGTGTTCCAGCGCACGAGACTCCATGAGCACACGATAGAGACGGTTTTCCTGCACGGCAAAGGGAAGAACTACTTCAGCCACACAATCACGAAAGACGGATCATTGCTCCCGCCGCCGGAAAAGATTACGGACATCAACGTGTCGGAAGCCTGGTATAATAACTTCAAATCGACCGGACGATTGGCAGCAGGCGCCTTAGGCGCTGGAGTGCTCGCTGCGCTTGTCGCAAGCACAGGATTCGTCGTCATTCCGGCAACGTACGTCGTAGGAGCAGGCATCGGATTGGCGGCGAATGTTGTCGGTGGATATTTCGCAACCCATAAGATGGAAAATTATTACGACGCATTCCCCACGAAACTCGTGCCCAAGAATTGTCTCACAAAAGACAAAAGCTACGCCTACGGACTCATCCCATTCGCGCAGCACCACCTTGTCGGCAAACTCGCGCACGACACTGCGCGCATCGCGAAGTACATGCACAAAGCCGAACAGAGGACGCAACAGCTCATACTCGACAACATGCTCAAGCCGTTGCCGCTTTACACCTACGATGCGTAAGACGAAGGTCCTTGCATGGATAACTCCGACCGATCAAGACGGTACTTCACGTCCGACCTGCATTTGAACGAGACGCGCATCGGTGCGTTCAACCCGTTCTTCCGGCCGTTCAAGAGCGTCGAGGAGCAGAACGATACCATCATCCGGAACATCAACGAGATCGTGAGACCGCAGGACACGCTTTACATGGTGGGCGATATAGCGATGGATCTCGAGGGCGTGGCGCTTCTCAACGATATCCGCTGCAAGAACAGAGTGCTTGTCCTCGGCAACTACGACACAGATAAGATCGATGCATTGCGAGGGCATTTCCAGAGCATGAGCGACGATCTTGAGTTGACCATCGGCGGCGTCGATTGCTATCTCAACCACTATCCCGTCAAACGTCGGCCTGATAGGTTCAATATCGTCGGACATATCCACGGCCTGTGGAAAGTGAAACCCAATACAATCAACGTGAGCACCGACGCGTGGCACTTCCGGCCCGTGTCAGAAGAGGAGATACTGTTCGTCCATACTACTATGAAGAAAGGAAATTACGACGAGAACGTCTTCCTCGGCTGCAAATAACCCATCATAGCATAGCATTCTCAAAAGAGCAACGGTTTCGCGCTCACCCGTTGCCGCGCTACATATACGATACATAGAAAAAAACCGAGCGATGTCATGATTTCGTCGCGTACATCGCCCGCGGACTCGGTTGCGCGAGCCGCGCCGAATACTTGGCCGCGCAGTCATCGTATGTCGCGCGCAGCACGTCGATTGCTCTGCTGAGGTGGTCCTCGTTCAGGCAGATGCCGTCGCAGAACATGAACCTGTAGTATCCTTGCGCCACGAGCATGCCGACCTCGTTGATGTCCGAGCAGGAAGGGACCGGGCCTTCTGACATCGACAGGAGGATGCGCGAACCCAGGATGGCGTCGGGATCGGCATCGACGAGGTTCTGTGATGCCGTCATGATCTGATGCGGCTTGTCCACTTCGACGAAGAGATCGCCGCGAGCGGTGAGAAGCCCGAGGTTGGGCGTCTTCACATAGCTGTTCTTGACGAAGTCCAGCCCTTTTTTGTCCTCTATCTTCGCGGTGATATGCGCGTCGCCCACGATGGCTCGCAGAGCGTCTATCTCCCCCATCGATCCGACATACGAGAGCATGTACTTGTCGATGCCCGCCTCTTTCCCTGCAGCCAGGAATTGGAGCTGGTCCTCCGTGAAGAGCGGCCCCTTGATGGCAAGCGACGGGTGACGTATGTGGAGCGATTCGCCGGGATTGAGGTTGTAACGCGGCCCTCCTTGGAAGACGAGCTTGTACCCGTCGTCTTCGAGATGGTCGAGGAGCGCGCCGTCAGCACCTGATTTGAAGAGCACCGGCGTCGGCGTCTTCACATCGACCGGATGGTTGAGGTAGCACTCCAGGTGGTCTTTCGCAGGACCTACTTTCGTGACGCGCAGCTGCCGCCCTTTCACGTCGAGATAGAGCGGTGTGCCGCATGACTCGTCGATCGCCTTGCGCAGGAGCATCGGCATCTCGGACGGTTTCTCCATCGCGGTGTTGAATCGTATACCGTCGACCCTGCTGTCGCGCGCGAACCGCCGGTAGTGCGGCAGGTCCGGTGCGAGGGTCACTAGCACTTCAAGAGGTCTCATGGTATCACCTTCGTGTTTTTTTCAAGACACTTTTCGTCTCTGTGTTGTCGGAGAGCAGCGGCGTCGTGCCGCACAGGTGCGCGACGGTGTTGAGCGTGCTGTACGCGGCCTCGAGCTCTGCGACGTTCCCGCCGATCATCCCGGCGCTCGATTTCGCGTTCATCTTCTTGAGGAAGCTCTCAAGCCCGCCGCGATCCGAATCGGACCGTTGATGCGTGCGCTGCAGCACGAAGTGGCTGATGAAGTGCAGCACCTCTCCAGCGCCTTCCTTGAATCCTGCCGCGACATACGGTTGGCCGTATTTCCGTTCCATCTCGTCGCTCGTGATGATGGGAGTCACCGTGCTGTTGTTGATGCGGTAGATGTGGCTGCTTTCTTCGAGCCACCATTTCGGGTGGCACTCCGCATAGTGCATGCCGATGAACCGTCGGGCGAGCGGCGTGTGGCATTGTATCTCGACGACATCGTCCGACGTCTCCTTGGTCTTGTAGAGGTGGTTCGGGAATGTCTTAGTGACGAGTCCCAACGCCCAATCCGTCGTGACCAATCTCCCGCCGCGTTGGACGAAATCCTGGAGCGGTCTCTTTTTGTAGGACGTCTCCGGATCGTACGACGCGCCGCCAGGACCGCCGTAGGACGCGCAATTGGCGAAGAGCACGCGGCCGGGGATGGACCGCTCGAGCGCGTTGTCGCCGGTCATCGTGTACGGTATCTTGAGCGCGTCGAGTATCTCTTCGACGTGGTCGTGGGCTCCCGGCACCACATTGATGTCCCCCTCTTTGATCGCATCCAGCTGCGCGAGCAGGTCCGGATTGCTTCGTCTCGTCACCTGCGCGAAGACCTTCGCGCTCGTCTTGTATGCATCGCCTAGCCCCATCGGTACGCCTCCATAGTGCCTGTTGATTGCTATCACGCATCGATACTTGTCGATGCGGATCGATGTTTATCGATGTTCGTTCATGTTTGTCGGTCTGTAGTGTTCGTTTTCGATTGTTGAGCGGAAAAAACGAGGAGAGAAAAAAAGGAACCGTGCGACGGTTCAGCGTTTGAGCACCGATTTCGCGGCCGGGAGCATCGCTTGCGGTTTGCCGACGGTGAGCATGGACTTCATTACCGCCTCCACCTGCGCAGGCGTTTGGCGGAATGACAGCTCCTTCTTGAAGAAGTCCATCTTGTTCGTCTCGTATGCGAGCAGCCCGAAGATGACATCGACGACCCTGCGGGGATCATCGAGCATCGCGATGCGTTCGGCGCCCACATACCGCTCCCATTGCTTATGGACCGCGAGGTCGGCGCCCTGCATCTTGTCGCCGCTGTGGTCGCCGTAGTGCTTACGGATGCAGTAGACCGAGTATTTGTTCTTGAGCTCTTCGAAGAGCGCGTCGGTCTTCATTTTCTTGTCGATATCGACTTTCGCGTAGTCTTTCGCCCAGTTCGCGTCCACCTGCGGGTAGATGCCCTCGTCGCAGATGAAGATCATCACCGGGTTGGTCGCTTTCGGCATGTCGGCGTTGCGCGCGTAGTAGAGCGCCGCGAGATCGTAGCTCTCTGTCTGGTTGCCGCCTCCACCGCCCTCGATGACGAGGTTGTTGAGCGCGCCCACGAGGCCTTTCCCCTTGGTGTACGGTTGCACCTGCAGCGGCCTCGCGTCGTATTGCGCGTCACCGATCATCGCGACGGATATCTCAACGTCGTCGAGGTAATCCGCGATGCCGAGATCGAGCAATGGGAGCTTCTCGAAGATGACTTTCGGGAAATCTCCCATCGAGCCGGTGCCGTCCGTGACTATCACGACCGGCGACCTTGCGTCCGTCGATACCCTGTCCGGGATGAGGTTCTCGAGCGTCTTTTTGCAGGAGGTGCCTGTGGACCGGAGCGATGNNATGCGCTCGTGCCGTATCCTCTTCCGGCGTCAGGGTCATATCCTGAATATGCCGCTCTCGCTGACTTGAAATCATATCCTGTCCATGGTCCCGGATCGTAGGAACCGCCCATCTCTGACATAGTGCACCTCCGCTCAAACGAGCGTATTGGATCGTTGTGTTGATCGGATTGGAATCATTCTGGTTGCGCTCCTTCTCTGCCATCCGTATTTGTTAAGCGCAATAATCACACCTTCTTGAGGTTCGTGTGCTCGCGTCCGAATTCAGCCATGCGAACCTGGCCGAGTTTCTGCACGAGGTCGACGTCGTCCCAGTGCGGACGTTTGTGGACGTCGTACACGATGAGGTCGCTGATGAAATCACGCACGCCTTTCGGCACGTCTTTGGGGACGCGGCGCGATTGCGGGTCGCCGCCGAGCGCGTAGATCATCGTGAGCCCGAGGCTGTAGAGGTCGGACTCCGGCAGGAGCGGCCTGTCCGTCAGGCTCTCGGGCGATGCGAAGTACGGCGTGTAGCCGTCCGCGTGCGAACCGGCGCGCGGCCGTATCGATGCGAGGCCGAAATCGACGAGCACGCATGTGTGCTGCTCTGGTTGCACGATGATGTTCTGCGGCTTGACGTCGCCGTGCACGACGCCGTGATAGTGCATGTAGCGGAGCGCGTCGAGCACCCGCCCCATCATCCAGCATGCGTTCTCGGTGTCGAGCGTCTCGCCCTTTTTCCTGTATCCGTCGATGAGCTGCTCGAGCGTGGGGCCTTCGATGAAGCTCATCACGAGCGCGTATTTTCCGTCGGGGAGCTGGTACATGTCGCGGACCGCGGGCAGCGCGTAGTGGCGCAGGTCCCAGAGCGCCGATGCCTCTTTGAGGAAGAGCTCTGTGTCGAGCGGCGAGACGGTGAGGTTCTTCTTGATGCACACTTTCATCTTGGTGTACTTGTGCATCGCTTCGTACACTTCGCCGAATCCTCCTTCGGATATCTTGCGTCCGAGCGTGTAGTTGCCGATGGTATCGACGGATCCTATGGTCTTGTCGTAGCTCTCGCGGTTCGTGGGATCGCTCAGTGTGTTCCCCGCTTCGTTGACACGTTTGAACAGGTCGCTGTCTCCGCCGCGGTCGGGATGGTATTTCGCGAGGAGCGCTTTCCTCGCTGCGACGATGACCTCTTTGTCGGCGTTAGGCGCGACCTGGAGGATATCGTAGAGCGTAGTGGTCGGTGTGTTCTTCTGCATCTATGCACCCCCGTGCCGGACGTTGGAGAACGTGCGATGGCCGCGCGCCGCACCCATCGACAATTCCTCGTCGGTCGGCGGCTGCGTCCCGTCTTCGAGGCGGTTGTCCTGTCCGGTCGTTTTCATCACTCTGGGTGGTGCGCGCGGACGATATATGTTGTTGGTACGTACAATATATTTAGTATATTCAATCAGTATTTAACAAATATTAAATAGCGGCGCCATCCACCGATCATGCAGTACGGGGAAGATGACACTATGGAGACACGCAAGCTCGTCAAGTCGGGGCTCTCGAGCCATGTCATCGCGATACCCAAGGAATTCTTGGCGGAGAACAAGCTCAAGACGGGCGATACGCTGTTTCTGGAGCGGCAGGGCAAGCGCACGATACTAGTGAGCGCCGCGACACCCCAATCATCCGACAAGAAGCTCAAGGTGAAGACTATCGACGTGGACGGCAGGCCGTTGCGTCACGTCGAGCGGGATATCATCGAAGCCTACCTCAAGAGCTACAACGAGATCATCGTCAACCTCGATAGCCCTTCGCAGGCGATGGAGATCAAGAAATACATCGGATACCTCGTCGCGATGGAAGTGGTGCAGGAAGACAACCGCCAAGTCGTCGCGAAGGACTTCCTCAACTACAACGACATCAACGTCGAGCGGGCGATACGTCGTATCGAGCACATCGTCGGGTCGATGATCGCCGATCTCAAGGAGGTGGAGCGCGATCCGGAGCTCGCCAAGGTCATCGTCGAAAGGGATTATGACGTCAATAGGATGGGCTATCTCGTCATGCGGGTGATGCAGGTCGCGATGTCCGACCCTTCCGTCGCCGAGACATTGAAGATAGATCCGCTGCGTATCATCCAGCTCTGGAGTATTAACATCCACCTGGAAAAGATCGGCGATGAGACGAAGCGGCTCGGCAAGAAGGTGGCGCAGTACGGCATACGGCACAACAAGAGACTGTTCTACGAGATCCACGGCAGGATATACCGCACGTACGAAGACACGCTCGGAGCGTTCCACGGGAGCGACCGCAAGCTGCTCGATAAGAACCCTGACGAACGCGTGCGGATAAAGGCGATGATCGAGCAGTACAACAAGAACAACGGCTCGATACCTATGGCGGAGATGATGGGTCTTTTCCAGCAGATGGTGTCGCATCTCGCCGACATCAACCGATCGACGAGATATGTGGGCGAGTAGTTTAAAACTCTGGACAAAAGTTATCNNGCGCGTAACGAGTGGATATGTTGGGTAACTATCGTGAAGAGAGCGGAGACCCGGAGAGAACACATAGATCGTTTATGCGCCGACCTCCTCAAGGGAAAACGTAGGCCTTGCTGTTGGCCCGGCTGCCCTCATCGCAGACCGAGCGCACGAAAATATTTTTCGCGTACATGATAGATGTGTTATTGTGATATGATCCGATGTCGCAATGACGGTACTCTCAATGACTGACGATTAGCGACTACTGACTAAACGATATTTCTTAAGGCCACTAGATAACTCCCACTAACGGTTGCTGCGGAGGATATACNNCCCTCAGAAAGGCTCCAAGGCAGCAATACTCCGCCCGTCGTCATCTAAGACCCTTTCCTTACACAACCTATTTAAACAGTCAGCGTTGCGGCATTGACGACAAGGTGGTTTTTCATGGTGGAGAACAAAGAGAAAGAGCTCAAGATCCGCGGGGCGCCGGCAGGCGAGACCCCGAAGTCGCCGTTCGCGCGCAGGCTAAGCGAGAAGGAGAACAAGCCCAAGGCGGCCGCTCCCGACGCGCCGCACAACGCTGTCGAAGAGGCTCTCGAGCACAGCCATGAAGAGAAGAAAGACCACGGTCTCTTGCACCACCCTACCCATGCGCATAAGGTCGCTATCATCACCGGTGCGTCGAGCGGTATCGGCAAGGCCGTCGCGCTCCATTTGGCCAGCAGCAACTACAATCTCGTCCTCGTCTCCCGCAAGAGGCAGGGCTTGCACGAGGTCGAGCAAGAGCTCGCAAAGTACAACATCAGGGCGCTCGTGCGCGAGTGCGATGTGACGAAGATCGTGCAGGTACACGAGACGGTCCAGCATGCCATCAAGGAGTTCGGGCACATCGATGTCTTGGTCAACTGCGCAGGTATCGGCATCTACGGCAATCTCGAAGAGATGCGCCTTGAGGATATCAACAACCAGATGCTCACGAACTATTTCGGCACCGTCCTCTTCATCAAGGAGTGCTTGCCGAAGCTCAAAGAAACGAAAGGCAACATCATCAACGTCTCGTCCATGGTGGGACTGGTCGGTATGCCTAACCTCGCCGCGTACAGCGCATCGAAGCATGCGGTCGTCGGCCTCTCAGAATCCCTTCGCTACGAAGTGGAGCACGATGGTGTCGCGGTCTCTTGCATCTGCCCGGGAAAGGTGCGCACGAATTTCTTCCAGCACCAGAGTTTCGAGAGCGTCGCGTGGGCACACGATGACAGCGGTATCAATCCCAGCGCGGTCGCTACCGTCGTGCAGCAAGCGATAAAGGAGCGTAAGCTCATCTACACCGTTCCGGCGCGTCACAAGATAGAACTGCTTATCGGCAGGCTTCTGCCCGAGTCATGGGTCAAGCGCCGCATCAAGCGTGGCTGACGGTTTTTGCGTCTCTCGGGAGCGCAAGTAGTCACGTACGGCAAGCGGGCCCAGTTGCACTGCGTCTGCAGTCCCTTCGATGAGCAGGAGGCTTGCATTCGAGCTCTCGCAGAACCTGCCCGCGTCAGAATCGGTTGTGATTGGCAGTTCGGCAAAACCGGCAAGAACCGGTACGACCGCCGCGAAAATGTAATTCTTCGCATGTGGTGTTCGCCGCGTGTTCGCATAGGCGATCGCTGCATTCACAGCGATATGCGCGGTGTACCGCAGCCCAGGATCATAGAATACCTGCTGGACGCTATCCCACAAGTCTCCAAAGTTCATGTCCCTAAGTAGTAGTAACTTATTTATAAGTGTTTCTCTTCCCCGAGATGTTCTCCAGCAGGAGTCTCTCCGCCAAGGGTCTCTTCACCGAGATTCTTCTCGACGCGATCTTTTTCATCAAGGTTGTCGTCACGAGACGCGCTGCTACCCATCGCCACCATAGGAGACTGCGATCCACCCGATCGCCCATGCGGAGCGTAACCACCGGCCTCCACCACATGAGCGAGCTCCGGACCGCCGCTTTTCACGATCGCGCCATCCATCATGATATGGACCGCCGTCGGAGCGACATGGAGCAAAAGACGCGAGAAATGGGTGATGATGAGCGTCGAGTGCGTAGGATCCTGGCGTCTCGCGATGCCCTCCGCGACCACCTTAAGCGCATCGACATCGAGCCCGGAATCAGTCTCGTCGAGGATGGCGATAGCGGGATCGAGGATCGCCATCTGGAGCATCTCCATACGCTTCTTCTCGCCGCCGGAGAACCCGTCGTTGAGATATCGACGGCAGAATGCGGGGTCCATATGCGACCGTTCCATGGCGGCGATGAGCATCTTGTGGAACGACACCACATCGAGCGCGGTCCCGCGCTGCGCGTTATACGCAATCCTGAGGAAACTCTCGACAGTGACGCCGGGTATCTCAACCGGGTATTGGAACGAGAGGAAGAGCCCTTTTCGCGCGCGCTCTTCGGGCGGAAGGGCGAGAATATCCGCGCCATCGAGCAGGATACTGCCACGGGTGACGGTGAACCGCGGGTCTCCCATGAGCACGGAGGCGAGCGTCGATTTCCCGCTGCCGTTCGGCCCCATGAGTGCATGCGTCTCGCCCGCCGCGATGCGCAATGTTATCCCTTTGAGTATCTCCTTCCCTTCGACGGAGACATGGAGATCCTGTATATCGAGTGTTGGCATGAGTATCACCTGTCTATTTTTATTATGCCGATGATGGCGCTGGATGCATCATCAGCGTTCTTGAACACGAAACCGTCCCGCTTGGGTTCATTCTCGCGTCCCTTGTAACGATGGAGCACCCGTGTGAGTTTGTTGCGGTCATAGATGATAGCGATGTCCACACGCACAGGAACTTCTCTCGATGCTATGGGCCAGAAGTAGAACGGTTCGATGAATCGTTCGAAATATCTGCCCGGAGCGGTCACTTTGAAATCCAACGCGAAAAAATCTATACGCTTTCCGTCGATATTCTCGTATCTATCGCCGGTTCTATCAGGGTCATAGCGATCATGGCCGAGCCGTTTGATGATCGTGATGAGGTCATCCACGGATTTCCCGCTGTGCTCTTGTGAACCAAGCACGCGCACGGCAACGTTTCTTCCGAGGAAATGCCGTTTGAGACAGATATCGATCCTCTCGCCTATGCGTGCGAAATCGGGCTTGTTGTCCACGTAGAATTTGGGGATGCGGATATCGAACCATCTGGTCATCGCATACGTCGTCGTTTTCCTCGGCGCACGTGGCGGACTGCGGAAACGATATTCCGGAACAGAGACAACGTAGACGGGAATGCGGCTCATATCACATCGACCTTCTTGAGTTGAGCGCGTCTTGCGCAGTACGGAGCCCGAGCATCGCGCATTTCATGCGCACCGGACCAATAGGGATGCCGAGCATCGACACGATATCGTCGGGGCCGAGCGCGAGCACATCGACCGCACGCATGCCTTTGACGCGCTCGGTGAGCAGGCTCATCGCGGCTTGCGATATCGCGCAACCGGTGCCTTGGAACGCGATGTCCGCGACTATCTCGTCTTCGATACGCAGCGAGACGGTGATCGCGTCGCCGCACAACGGGTTCTTGCCGGCAAGCGAATATGTCGGGGCCTCCATCGTCCGTTTGTTGCGCGGGTGCTTGTAATGATCGAGTATGTTCTCTTTGTAGAGCTGTTGTTCGTCGGAGAGTGCTCCCGATCGGAGAGGGTCAGGCTCGCTCGCGGAAGCGTTCGGGCGCGATTGGCCTTCTTCGGGCACCGTCGGGTCTGCCTTCATCGGAACAGCTCCGCGGCTTTGCGCAAGGCCGCTATGAATCGGTCGATATCGTCGCGGGTGGTGTAGATGCCGATACTCGCTCGCGTGCTCGCGCTCAAGCCCTTCGCGCAGTGTAATGGATGCGCGCAGTGGCTTCCTGCGCGGACCGCGACGCCTGCGTCGCTGAGCACTTGCGCGATGTCGTGCGGGTGCACTCCGTCCATGACGAACGCGATAGCGCCGCTACGTAGCGCTATGTCGGCAGGTCCCAGCACGTGGATGCCCGATATCTCCTTGATGCGCGAGAGCGCGTACATCATGATCTCCTCTTCGTGCGCGCGCACGACTGTCATGCCGATACCGACGAGATAATCCACAGCGATACCCAATCCCACCCCTTGCGTGATATCGGGTGTGCCGGGTTCGAATTTGTAGGGCAGTTCATTCCACGTGCTTTTCTCGATAGTGACTTCACCGACCATCTCACCGCCCCATTCGGAGGGTTCGAGCCTCGCCAGGAGATCATGCTTCGCGTAGAGCACGCCGATGCCTTCAGGACCGTACATCTTGTGGCCGCTGCAGGCGTAGACGTCGACATCGAGCGCTTTGACATCGACCGGGATGTGGCCTACTGCCTGCGCGCCATCCACCACGACAATGGCGCCGCGTTCGTGCGCGAGACGGGTTATTTCCGCAATCGGATTTATGGTGCCGAGCACGTTGCTCACATGCGCCACCGCGATCACTTTTGTTTTCGCAGTGATCTTCGCGCGCAGATCATCCATGTCGAGCGTATCGTCTGGCGTGATGTTGACTACCTTGAACACCAGGCCGTGCTGCATCGCGAGTTGCTGCCATGGCACGAAGTTGCTGTGGTGTTCCATGGCAGTCACGAGCATCTCATCGCCAGGCTGCAATCCCCGCACTATCGAGCGGGCTATCATGTTGATGCCCGCGGTCGTGCTGCGCGTGAACACTATCTCCGTCGTCGATGCGCCGAGGAACCGCGCCATCTTGCCGCGCGCGTCTTCGTACTGTGCGGTCGCCTGTTGCGCGAGGTCGTAGATGCCGCGATGGACGTTCGCATAGCTCGTCTCGTAGAATCGCTTCATGCCGTCTATGACCGTCGCTGGCTTCTGGGTCGATGCCGCGGAGTCAAGGTATGCTATCGGTATATTGACGAGAAGCGGGAAGTCTTCTTTGCGTGCAGGTCTGCGCGTGCCGTCATTGGTATCGATCGTATCGGGTGTGGTCATTGGCATCAATCCAGTGGTGTTGTAATATGTATTGTCATACAAGTCATGATCGCCCATCGTGTGGCGTCGTGAAATCGAGCGCAGGAGTATGCGTCGTAGAGAGCTCGGCGAACGCGACACTCGATAGTTCGGCGCTTGTAAGCCTGCTTGAGAACGCCTCGCCTATCATCCGTCCGTCCTCGCCCATGCTGATGAGCACAGGATCGAAGAATCCCCGCACAAGCATCGAGATGGCGGAATCCGCCGGAATCCCTCTGCTGCGCAGGTAGAAGAGCGGTTCTTGGTCCACGCGGCCGATGGCCACGCCGTGCGAGCAGCGCACATCGTCGTTGTGTATCTCGAGCACGGGAAGCGCGTCCATGCGGGGGCGTTCACCGATGAGGAGCGTGTCGGCGCGCTGGTACGCGTCGCATTTTTGCGCATCGGGCAGTATCCTGATGAGGCCGCGGTACTGTCCGCTGCTTTTTCCGAGCAGTGCCGCGCGTGTGAGCATGTGCGATCTCGTACGGGAGACGAGATGGAGCATGCGCACGACAGAACGGTACGTTTCATCCCCCGCACCGAGGAATACGCTGCGGAATTTCGCCTGCGCGCCGTTTCCTGCGAGGAGCACGGTGTTTTGCGCATCGAAGTCGGCGGATGTGTGGCTCGACGATCCAGTCATCGCGTCGATCCAGTCTATCTGTGCGTCGCGCATGGCATAGACGGTCCGTCGTGCGCTCGTGTGTGTCGCATTCTCTGCACGGGCGGTTGTGATGTACCGCAGTGCGGCGCTGGGCCCGATGACGATGATGGCGTCTCCTGCGGAATCGTCGTGGACAGTGACGCTCTCGCCGGGCAGTACCACGACGGTGTTGCCGGAAGAGCTGGGGATGAGTTTGTAGGCAGTAGTGTTGTGCGGAATAATATTGAACGTCGATGCGTTCGGCGTTTCTTCTCCCGCAGCCATGAGCAACGCTCGCGCCTCGTCGATGGTGGTGGGCATTCTCTCGACGGTCTCCGCGGCGGCAGTCTCCTGCGTCGTTGTCGATCCGGTCATCCGACGCTCCCCTCCATCTCGAGCTCGATGAGCTTGTTGAGCTCCACGCTGTATTCGAGCGGAAGCTGTTTCACGATGGGTTCTATGAACCCCGCCACGATGAGCTGGCGCGCCTGCTCCTCGGAGAGGCCGCGGCTGCGCAGGTAGAATATCTCTTCGGCGCCGATACGGCCCACGGTCGCTTCGTGCGCCACATCGACATCCGCGCAGTCTATCTGCATATCAGGATAGGTATCGCTCGTGCTCAAGTGGTCGATGAGCAGCGCATCGCAGTTGACGGATGACTTGCTGCCTGTCGCTTGCGGCATGATCTTGACGAGGCCGCGGTAGCTCGATATGCCGCCGTCTTTGCTTATCGATTTCGCGCGGATGACGCTCGTCGTCCTCGGTGCTGCATGGATGACCTTGCTGCCGGTGTCCTGGTGCTGGTCGCATCCCGCGAACGCTATACCTAACGAGTCGCTGTGCGCCCGTTCGCCGCGCAGCACGCTGCATGGGTAGAGCATGGTGGTGCCGCTGCCGAGGTTGCCGTTCACCCATTCCATGATGCCGTCTTTGTCGACCATCGCCCGTTTCGTGTTCAGGTTGAAGGTATTGCGGCTCCAGTTCTCGACGCTGGAGTAGCGTACGCGCGCGCCCTCGTGGACGAAAACTTCGACGCATCCGGCGTGGAGCGCGGAGCTATTGTATTGCGGTGCGCTGCATCCTTCGATGTAGTGGACCTCCGAACCCTTGTCTGCGATGATGAGCGTGTGCTCGAATTGCCCGCCGCGTTCCGCGTTCATGCGGAAGTACGCTTGGAGCGGCACCGTCACTTTGACGCCGGGCGGGACGTAGATGAATGTCCCGCCGCTCCATACCGCCGCGTGGAGCATGACGAACTTGTGGTCGTTTATCGGCACGCATTGCGTCATGAAGTATCTCTTGACCATCTCGGGATGGTTGCGCAGTGCTTCGTCCATGTTGGTGAAGATGACTCCTTTCTCATCCCACTCGCGTTTGAGGTTGTGGTAGACTATCTCGCTGTCGTACTGCGCTCCGACGCCGGACAAGCTGCGCTTCTCGGCTTCCGGGATGCCGATGCGCTCGTAGGTCTTGCGTATGTCGTCGGGCAGGTCTTCCCATTTCGTCGATTCCTTCGCTTTCGGCTGCACGAAGAATCGTATGGAGGCGATATCCGCGATGATCAGGCTCAGGTCCGGGCCCCATGTCGGGAACGCTGTCCCGTCGTAGAGCTTGAGCCCGGCGAGGCGTTTCTGGAGCATCCAGTCGGGCTCTCCTTTCGCCGCGCTGATGATGCGCACCACCTGTTCGTTCACGCCTGGCGGCGCTTCGTACTGCGGATCGTGCTTGTTGGCGGCGTCATACCTAGAACGGTCTATGGAGACGTCCTGGTATATGGGTAGGGCCATTGTGTTCACGTGTTGTGCGAAATAATATTATTGCTGTACTGAACAACACTCCTGCGCTGCGGCGAGAGTGTTTGTTTTCCTCGGCTTCGTCAGCTACTCCTTCTCGTTCCGCTGCGGCGAATGCACAGATGGATTGTCTCAGGCGTCGCACAGCGGCTCGCCAATAGCTCGCCGCACTCCGCCATCGGAATGTGCGCCAAAGCAGCGGAATATAGGACTATACGTTAAGCGCAATATCCCATCATTCACTCCTCGTCGTGGTGGAAACGTATGTCGCGTTTGGGCGTCTCGTCGTAGTACTCGTCGAGTATCTCGAGCGCCGTCTCCATGCCGTCGCGTCTCTTCTTCTTGCCTTCGCCTTTCGCTTTCGCGTCTTCGAGGTCGGGGTCGGGCTGCATCTCCTTGAATTGCGGCAGTCCCTCTTTCGGCAGCGGTTTCGTCGGGATGCCTTCGTTTATCTCGGTGCACGAGTCGGCGTCGGTCTTGCAGTCGTCGCTCTCGGGAGGTTGGGTGACGGTCTTTTTTCGCGGCATGGTATCACCTGTGCAATCGTTTAGTGGAAGCAGATATCGCATCCTTTCGGCACGTCGGCCACTTGTTCGTGCAATCTGCAGGTCAGTTTGTGGTCTTTCGCGCTCGCGAGTATGCGTTGCGTCTCTTTGATCATGGATGATTTGTCAGTCATCTTCGGGGCGGCTTTGCGTATCTCCGCTGCGAGTTCGCGCGGGAAGTCGACGTCTGCGGCCCGTTTCTTGCTGATATATTGGCTCACAGCTGCTTCGGTGACGCCGAGGAGTTTCGCGATGTCCTTCTGGCTCTTCCCGAGTTCCTTGAGCGCGACCGAGAGCTCTCTGCGTATCGCGGGCAAGATGTAGAATACCTCTACTTCCTGCGGATGGAGTGTTGTGAGCGACATATTAACCATGGTTAACTCGAGGTATTTTAAATGCATTACTGAAATGAAATAATAACTATATAGAAATTATATTAAATCCGCTCCGCAGAACACCCTTGCAACACAGTAGCCACTAAACAGTAGTAAACTATATAAATCATCGTTGGCTAATAGACGTCATGCGCGTCACAGATCTCCCCTGGTGGTATCACCGCGTCCGTGCGAACGAAGACCCTGCAGAGCGCCAAGCGTTCTGCAAACTAGCAGTCTACGCGCACGGGAGCGACGGCCTCTACGCGAAAGTGCGATACCGCAATCATGACGTCAAGCACGACGACGCACTGATGGCATGCAGGCGATCAATACCTCACCTTATCGGTACAAAACTGCTAGGTACAACACAGAAAGCTGTTCTCACAGTCTATGCATCCGCGTTCAGCGATGCAGAGACTCTTGATGAGTTCATGTGGCAGCTCGATCACGAAGAAGTGCACGCGAAAGAAGACCGTGATAATGCTGCCCCTCCAGGATACGAGGAGCGAAATAGGCTATTGTCTCTGATAGAACAACAGGCTTATGTCTCAGGCCCTGGTCTCGATGAGAAACTTCTCTTGACGCATCTCACGCAATGGGAAAGAAGCTGGAGCGAATGCAACGCGTACCTCGCCGACATGGCCAACGAGAAAGCTCGCGTCATACGACCGGAGTTATTGGTGGACACGATCAGCAACTACTTGGCCTTCCGCGTACAGCTCGATGCATACAACGCTATGTTCCTCGATAATCCTGTGCTCAATGGCCTTCTCGGCACCACACGAGAACCGAGCACTGGCTCGAATAACGCCATGATTGAAGCGATATACGAAGAAATCAAAGCGACAACGAAACAAGAACCGCCAAGAACAAGCACGATGCTGAAGAGCACACCTGGTGTGGAGGAGAATGCATGAGCGCACAGAACTATGTCGGTACTGAAGACGCCGCGGTATCGCTTATCGACGAAGCGCACATCACACTGGATGATCACTACCGCTTCGCACGAGGTAGCGTTGACGCTTCGGTACGTCAGGCATTCTGCGAACGAGCAGTCAGCGCACACGGTAGCGGCGATTTGTACGAAAAAGTGCGATACCACACAACCGTTAACAGGAACGGGGGAGGCGTTATGATGACAGAGATAACGCTATCGAGCCTTATCCGAAGGAAACTTTTCGGAACGGCGATAACGAACCACTTGAAGGTATACCCTCGCGCGTTTGAGATCACAGATACAATCTACGACTTCATGTATATTCTCAATCACGAAGGCATCCACGCGAAAGAGCAACGAGAACAGAGAGACCCTGAAGCATACGGGGAGTATAGAACGAAGCTGTCGCAGCTCGAAGGAGCGTTTTTTCACCTTGATGTCAGCCATCTCGATGCGTTTAACACGAAGGGAGTGCATCAGCACGTAATCATGCGCGATCATCTCGAGGTATGGCGCGAGTCGATGGACGAATGCAACGCATATCTTGGACAGCAGAGTCGCAGCAACAACAAAATTCGGCCTGAGTTACGACTCTTGAGCGCGTTGCAGTATCTATCACATCTTATGGTAGTCCAATACTATGAGGCTATATTTGCAGAAAATCCCGTGCTTAACGGCATGCTTGGCGTGACGCACGACAGGTCCGCAAATGAATACTTGAAACGCGGTGAGATAGAGATACACAGCATCATCTGTAGCTTAGAGGCGCAGTACCCAGGATTACTACAGAAGATGCTACAGGACAATGTTGAGAGAGAACACGATGGTGGAGGATCGCTAAAATGACACCCACCCCCATCAACGAGTACCACACACTCGACGCGCTCCTCGTGCTCGGCGGCGAGGACCAGACATACCGGCCGCGAAGCAACACCGCGAAGATGATCTATGGCGCAGTCACGATGCGACGTAACGAGCCGCTCCCCATTATCCTCTCGGGACTGCACAGCGCGCTCTTTCCGGACTCTCCGGTCGTCGAAAGCAAGGAGATGCGCGACTATCTTCTCGAGAAAGGAATACCACGGAATGCGCTCTTCGCAGAGGCGCAATCGATGGACACGGTCGGGAACTTCTACCACTCGCAAAAATACCTAGCGCTCTTCGGCGCACGTCGCATCGGGGTTGTCACGGACGACTACCACATGGAACGCGCACTCTGGGCGGGAAAGAAGGTGCTCGGACACAGCCCGACCCTCATCCCCGTCACCACGGGCGTCGATGGAACGACGCTGCGCGACGCGAGTGAACGCATATCGCTCTACGCGCTCCGCGTCGGAATGCGCAACATCGCGCCCGGCGACCACGCGGCAATCAACGAATACCTGGCCCGTCCCCACGCATCGGCAAGGATGGGGCAAATCATCAGGACGTTTCGAGGCAACGCACTCCTCAAACGACTGCGGAACTCGTGATACCATGACGACGGAGATATCGATATTCGGTCTCGAAGACATAGCGACGACACTTGAGCGCATCAAAGAGGAGAGCGCAGGCAAGACGCCAGTACCGACAATAGCATACGATCACGAAAGGCCGACATACGAGTCCGCTGCAGCGTTCAACGACTTACGCCAGAAATATCTCGACACGATTGCTCTTGGACCACTACGTTCACGCATCACAGGTGTTGAATACCGTGCGCGGAATGACACGTCAAATATCTTCACCGGCCGCAACTTGATGTCCACGACAGCCGATAATAACGATGCGCGACTACTGGTCTACGACCGAGCATTCATGCTCGAATATGAGGACGATTTCCGCTCATGTCTTATCGACCACGAACTCGTGCATGTAGCGCAAGTACTGAACCCTCACACGCGTAAGTACATACCCCTCAAAATTCAATTCGGAAAAAAGATTACGCTATTCACCATGATACAAGATACCGCGTCTCTCAAAGCATCACAGTGTGCTTACGAACTCATTACCGCGGCTCTTGAAATACCTGCATACACCAACCAACTTACGAACGGTGCATACACAAACCACATATCAGAAGAATTAGCGTCGAAACTCCGCAAAAATCTACTAAACTACAGGAGATTCATCGACGCAGTACGAAAAACGACGGGCGTACACCCGAGGGATATGCTGCGCGATCCTGATGACATGTACGAAAGACTTCGGCAGAACGTCGATGCAATTGATGACGTGCTTCGCGGACCGCAAACGTAATACAACATCAGCACACCAACTACAACAAAACACCACGATACTCATGGCACAACCCATCACCTTCGACCACGCACAGGCCCGCCAAGAACTACGCCAAGCGTACATTGACAGTTTGGACCTAGGACCGATGCGAATGAACATCGCGAGCGTGGTGTATTTTCCATATTGCGATGAGGATTTTTTGTTTGACTCCAAAACAGCCATGGAGGTACTATTCCACGATGCCGAACTCCCGCGTCTCAACATATACGGTAACGCATTCGAGGACTGGAAGGAAGCAGATTTTCTCTCTTCACTCATCGACCACGAGCTCACGCACGTACAGCAATGGATCTCACCGGAAACGCGAAACGCAGTGCTATTGCCGACTCGACTGATAAAACGAATAAACGATTGCCGAGAGAGCAGGAACTGGACAAGACGTAGGCTTGACGGCACAGTGAGATCGTACCAACTGGCGATATCATTGCTAGAAGCCGCCATGGAGATTCCAGCGTATACTCACCAAATCACTGATGGAGTGTATGCGAAAAAGGTATCTAACTACAGGGTCGAGGAGATCAGATACATACTCTCCAAGTACTCAGCATTAACAGAGGCCGTACGATCGACGACCGGGCTCACACCAGAATCAATCGTCGACGATACCGACAGCGCGTGTCGGATACTGAAATTGAACGTCAAGACGATAGACCACGCAATCAGAGGGGAGTACTAATGGTCCTCCCCTCCGACTACTTAGGCCCTGATGCGAAAGAGCATGATTTCGCACGCCTCACCCAAGCGCTCTTCGCCGGCAGCCGCGGAGGACGGCGGAACGACATCGAGGTACAATACTGCCAGATACCGATGCGCGTGGAACGCGATACGTCACTTATGAAAATATACATGCAGCACATGACCGCATCCGATATCGATGTTCTGAAAAAAACCATAACGTTGCAATCGCCATCAGTTATAGAAATAAACACCGACATCGTATCTCTCTTATCATGGGACGACCTGCTCGCGGCGTTCGAACACGAATTGACACATCACGATATGCGCACCGCGTCGTTCCGCAAAATACACGCGCTGGCGAACAATCGCATCGAGAAAGAGAACGGTCACAAGAAGATATGGCAGCTTAGGAACATGGTCAGGTTCGCTCACGACCTCGAGGAATTATTCGCGTACGAACAGGGGGTTGAGAACGAACGCGCAACAAGAGGGATGAGGCGGACACAGATGACTCAGTACCACAAGCATCTCGACAGCGTCGTCGGAATAATCCGATCTGACGAAGAGCTCTACGGGACACCGATATTTGAGCCGTTGCCGCTCGCAGCAGTACTTGAGGGCGCGTACAAGGCGCTCACCAAAGAGGATGTTGACACATACACGTTCCTCATACGGCACATTAAGCGATCCGACTCAGGTGGACTCAACATGCAACAAGAAGGTTACGCCCCATGATAACACAATCTGATTTCGAGTACGCGAAGGCGCACCCAGAAGCGCGCGAGGAGTTCGTGCGCAGGATTGACATCGGCGACCGCGAGGACCTCATTGCAGATGTCTCGTATCGTCCGCATATAGGCAGACTCAAGAAGGCGCTGGCTGGCGGGAATAATGGTCCGCTCATGTCCACGTCCAAGACACATTGCGGCCAGTCGAGGATCTTCGTCTACGATAACGCATTCGATAATTACGAATATATACAGCATGCCGATGATTTCCTTTCCTGTCTTCTTGACCACGAGCGCTACCATGCAAGGCAATTCGAGCGCGACGAGAACCGGCCGCTCCAAGCGATGCGCATGCTGCACTGGGAGCTAGTTAAGCGCGTGGCTCGACCACGAAACTGGAATTGTGACGAGATGGCGGCGCTCACCAGCACCATCAACAGGTGTAACGTTGCAGTAAAGGCCTCCATAGAAATTCCGGCGTACGAACATCAGCTACGCCGTGGGACATACGTCGACCGCATCTCGGAGAAGTTCCGATCCCGCATGGAAGAGAGCCTGCTGAAGTACACCAAGTTCGAACAAATCCTCAAGTGCAACGCAGGCTTAGATCTTAGGGACGCCATCAATGACCCGGCCAGCTTCTACACTACGGTGCACAAGAACATCATCGCCATCGACCGAGAGATAATTCTGAGCCTGTGACACAATGGTGACCTTCGAAGAAGCGAGAGCCGATCCTACGCGGCGGCAGGTGTTCCTCGACAGCCTCGACATCGGCGACCTTCGGAAGATCGTCACGGGAATCCATTATGTCGATGATATCGACACGAGCGCATTCGCGCACCCGAAGAAGAAATATGGTGACGAATTAGTCGCAGCCACAGCACCCCCCGATCTCGAAGGCCACGACCAACGCCCGACGATAGTTGTGACAAGAACGATGTTTGACACACCCATCATTTGCGGGATAGACGATGTACTCTCCACGGTACACGACCACGAGGGCGCTCACGCAACGCAATACGGGGATTGGACGAGGGCCGCGGACAGAATCATCAGCACCATCCATCTTGGGTTCGAGAAGAGGTTTTGTAAACATGACGACTTGACCACTCGCAAGATCATATCGCTCGCGGAAGTGGTCCTCGAAGCCCATAACGAGATACCCGCATACACTCAGCAGCTCACGGGCAAATACGCGCCGGCGATGTCCCCTGCGATGCGTTTCCACGTCGAATCCAACCTCCGCACCTACGCTGCAGTCGTCGACATCGCCAATGCGGAAGCGGAAGGCGCCGCAAAAGATCTCCCGCCATACCCGCAGGAGTACTTTGCGAAGATGCGCAGGCGACCGCAAGCGATAGAACGCGTCATCGAACGCTTCGAAGCCATGGAGAGAACCGCATGACCATCACACTGGACGATGCAAGGGCGGAACCGTCCCTGCGGCAAGCGTTCCTCGACGGACTTGATCTTGGCGATCTGCGTTTTCGCATCAACGACCTCCATCATGCCCGAGAGGACGATGCATCGAATCTCCATGCAGATATAGTGGCGGCCATTTACAAACAGCAATCACTCGCTACAACCATCCTGACGGCTGAAGAACACCCGTCAATCGTCGTCACAGACATCATGTTCAACACCCCGGCCATCACAAGCATCGACGACGTGCTCTCCGCAATCTACGATCATGAAGGGACGCACGTCGACCAATACCTGGACGCGCTACATCGAAGAAACATTTTACGGCTGCGCGTATTCATCACAGCCCGACAAATCGCTGCGCCTGATTACGGTAAGTACGCAGTTGTTGACAAAAACGAGGCCTGCGAGAGAGAAAGAGATATCACTTCGCTCATGGATGATATGATGCACATGCTCGATGAGATACCTGCTTTTGCCGCTCAACACACGGGAAAATACGCGACCCGTATATCGCCAACCGTACGTACCTGGACGGCGCATGTGATGACCGCATACGAGAGAGCGCTTGCCATAATCGATGAAAAAGCGGACAACGCTTCGCAGGACATCTTCACCGATCCACACGTCTGTTTCAAAAAACTGTACAATGCACCCTATCTCCACCAAGAGGTTGATGAATTCCTGCTGCGACAGAATGAAACTTGTATGGAGATATTGTCGCGATGATAACACTCGACCAAGCAAGGACAAAGCCATCCCTGTGCCAGGAGTACCTCGACAGCCTCGACCTCGGCGATCTGCGAAGCCGCACGCGCAGTATAATCTACGGCGATGTGCCGGGCACACTGTATGATGCAGATGGAGAGCCGGATGAAAACGGGTTAGCAGTCACGTTATACCCACATAGCGGCAGCGAACCAGGCATGAAACCCTGTATACGAGTCTTCAGCAAATTCTTCGATGGAAAGTGCATTAAAAACGTCGATGACGCGCTATCCGCGCTTGGCGACCATGAGAGGGCGCATGTACTGCAGTATGAAGACAAGACGCAACTAGATATCAAATTAATGTCCTATGCTGTCGATAGGGCAGAAGAGTATTTCCGTCTCAATGCCATGAAAAGGATGGCGACGCAGAATCTGTACAAAGAAATCACCTTCAAGACCGCGCAGGACATCATCGAAGCTCGGTCGGAGATACCTGCGTATCAAGTGCAAGTCGATGGTTTCGAGAGAAGACGAGTCTCAGAGGTCTTCAGGAAAAATGCCGTCATCAACCTTTTCGTTCGCCGCGAACTCGTGACCATGATAGACGATGTGACGGACGGTGCGGCAAGCGCAATGACGCCTGATAACGTAGTCCCGTGTCTCCGCAAAATAGATGCGGTGCAAGATATGCAAGGCATCATGGAGCGCTACATGGATAGGATGGTGGAGATGACAAGAGGGAATGGTTACAACGCACGACGGACGGTGGACTGATGGTGACCCAATCCGATTTCGACTAT